>CAYRSF010000050.1:0-5621 GCA_964427035.1 uncultured Alistipes sp. | reverse complement strand
CGCTTATCCGTATATTTGCAGCGAATAAACTGTAAACAGAGATGAAAACCGTTTCGATAGATTCGCTTTCCGAACTGTCCGATGTGGCGGATGCCGTCGTGGAGTCGCTCGACGGGCGCACGGTAGTGGCGTTCTGCGGTGCGATGGGCGCAGGCAAAACTACGCTTATCAGTGCGATAATGGAGCGTTTGGGGTCGCGCGATACGGTAACCAGTCCGACTTTCGCGCTTGTGAACCAGTATTATACAGGCGACCGCAAACCGGTGTACCATTTCGATTTCTATCGTATAAACTCCGTTGCCGAGGCATTCGATTTAGGATACGAGGAGTATTTCTATTCGGGCGATTTGTGTCTCGTCGAGTGGCCCGAAAAAATCGAGGAACTGCTGCCCGAGGATGCCATGATTGTGCGAATAGAGGTTACGGGCGACCGCAGCCGCCGGTTCGACATTTGTTAGGGCGCGGCGGAGGCTGCGTATGACGGTTTTCGTGAGCGCATTTGCCGAATGCCGGCTTAATTTCGCCGAAAAATGCTTCATGCGTTTCGTTTTTTTTATAACTTTGCGCCGCTATATGTAATTGCATATATCGGAAATGAAAGCATTTGCAAAAGTTAAGGAGTTGCGCGAGGCTCTCGAAGAGGTTCGCAACGGAAAAGTGGGCTTCGTTCCCACGATGGGCGCACTGCACGAAGGACATATTTCGCTCGTCGAACGTGCACGCAGGGAGTGCGATACGGTTGTGGTCAGCGTGTTTGTCAATCCTACCCAGTTCAACGACAAAACCGACCTTAAAAATTATCCCCGCACGCCGGAAGCCGATGCGGCGATGCTCGAAGCCGCCGGAGCGGACTATGTTCTGTTTCCGACCGTCGAGGAGATTTATCCCGAACCCGATACCCGCGTATTCGATTTCGGAACGGTCGATAAAGTCATGGAGGGCGCGACCCGTCCGGGTCATTTCAACGGCGTTGCGCAGGTCGTAAGCCGACTGTTCGCCATCGTCGAACCCGACAGGGCGTATTTCGGCGAAAAGGATTTCCAGCAGATAGCCGTTATCCGTGCCATGGTCGCACAACTCGGATTGAAAGTCGAAATCGTCGATTGCCCGATTGTCCGCGACACCGACGGTCTTGCCCGTTCGTCGCGCAATACGCTGCTCGACAAGGCGCACCGTGCTGCCGCACCGCATATTTACGAGGTGTTGTCCGCCGCAGCGTCGAAAACCGGCGAGATGACGCCCGACGAACTTTCGGCATGGGTCGTTCGTGAGGTGAATGCCGAACCGCTGCTCGAAACCATATATTTTCAGGCTGTCGATGCGCTGACGATGCAGCAGGTTCATTCGTGGGACGAATGTCCGCGCATTCAGGGCTGTATAGCGGTACAGGCGGGCGCGATACGTCTGATTGACAACATAAGACTGAAATAGAAGAAGACACCGATATGATTATCGAAATTTTGAAATCCAAGATACACCGCGTGCACGTAACCGAAGCCAATGTCGATTACGTGGGCAGCATTACCGTAGACGAATCGCTTATGGAGGCTGCCAACATAATCCGCGGTGAAAAGGTGCAGGTGGTGAACGTAACCAACGGCGAGCGGCTCGAGACCTATGTCATCCCCGGTCGTCGCGACAGCGGCGTAATCTGCCTGAACGGTGCGGCGGCGCACAAGGCGAAAGTGGGCGATATCGTAATCATCATTTCATACGCGCAGATGGATTTCGAGGAGGCGAAATCGTTCGTTCCGAATGTCGTTTTCCCCGATACGGCGACGAATCGCATCGTAAAAAAATAGATTTTTAATCGCAAGGCATGGACTGGCTGCTCTCCATATCGGCTCTGCTGCTCGTCGCAATCGGCATCGTCGGCTGCGTCGTTCCGATAATTCCCGGCGTGGTGCTGGCGTATGCCGGTCTGCTGTGCTCCTACTTCTGTTCATTTTCGACCATATCGTCATCTGCTGCATGGGTATTTCTGTTCCTGACAGCCGCCGTGTCGATTGCGGACTATTTTCTGCCTGCCTACATGTCCAAACTTTTCGGCGGCACGAAAGCCGGAATGCGGGGCGCAACGGCAGGGCTTGTCGTCGGAATCGCTCTGGGCAGCCTCCCCGGGGCTATCCTCGGTCCTTTCGCAGGAGCGGTGATAGGCGAGTTGATACATGACGGCAGCGATACCGCGCGGGCGTTGAAGGTCGGTTTGGGCTCGTTTCTGTCGTTCATCGTCGGTACGGGAATGAAACTCGCGCTTTCGATAGCGATGCTCGTGCGCGTGTGGGACGATATCTATCCCGTCGTGCGCGACTGGTTCGCGTCGATTTTCTGATTCGGACGAACCGTTCGCCGAAAATCCCGGACGGAATAATAAACCGCATATTCCGTACGTTATGAATAAGTTGGTTGCTTATCCAAATTTATTATGATATGAAAAAACTCAATTTTCTGCTGATGCTTGCCGCCATGTTCGCGGCAGTGTCATGCTCGCAGTACAGATACGAGACCGTCTCGGGCGATTCGACCGCTACGCGTATCTATACTCTCGACAACGGACTTAAAGTGTACATGTCGGTGAACAGGGAGAAGCCGCGTGTTCAAACCCTCATTTCGGTTCGGGTAGGCTCGAAGAACGACCCTGTCGAAACGACCGGTCTGGCTCACTATTTCGAACATCTGATGTTCAAGGGTACCGAGCAGTTCGGTACGCAGGACTATGCGGCGGAGAAGCCGATGCTCGACGAAATCGAGCGTCTGTTCGAGGTCTACCGCGCTACGACCGACGAAAAGGAGCGCAAGGCAATCTATGCGCAGATAGACAGCGTGTCGCAGGAGGCATCGAAACTCGCCATTCCGAACGAGTACGACAAACTGATGACTGCAATCGGAGCCGACGGAACGAATGCGTGGACCTCCTACGACGAAACCACCTACACGGAAAACATCCCGTCGAACCAAATAGAGAACTGGGCTAAAATTCAGGCAGACCGCTTCTCCAATGCCGTCATCCGCGGATTCCATACCGAACTCGAAACCGTTTACGAGGAGTACAACATGGGTTTGACCAACGACGGCGGCAAGGCATTCGAAAAACTCGCCGCGCTGGTCATGCCGAATCATCCTTACGGTCATCATTCGGTGATAGGTTTGCAGGAGCATCTGAAAAATCCGTCGATTACCAACATCAAGGAGTACTACAAGACCTATTACGTGCCTAACAACATGGCGGTATGTATGGTCGGCGACTTCGACCCCGACGAGGCGATAGAGATTATCGACAAGTATTTCGGCGGGTTGAAGCCTAACGCGAATCTTCCGGAGCACGTGATTCCGGCTGTGGAGCCTATCGCCGAACCGCGTTCGGCGGATGTTTACGGTTTGGAGCAGGAGGCTGTTTACATGGCATTCCCGACCGGCGATTCGTGCAGCGATGATGCTCTGATGCTCGACATCGTGTCGTCGGTGCTCTACAACGGCAAGTGCGGATTGCTCGATACCGACCTTACGCAGAAGCAGAAGGTGCTCGCAGGTCTCGCCATGGGCGAACAACTCTCCGATGCGGGAATCCTTGTCGTGCTGGGTGCGCCGAAGCAGGGACAGTCGCTCGAAGAGGTTCGCGACCTGTTGCTCGGCGAAGTCGCCAAACTGCGCAGCGGCGAGTTCGACGAGGCGTTGCTCGAATCCATCATCGCCAATTTCAAGCGCGAGCGCATGTCGGATATCGATGACAATTTCCAGCGTGCAGACATGATGGTACGTTCGTTCATCAACCGCAAGGCGTGGGCGGATGTCGTTGCGACCATCGACAATGCGTCGAAGATTACCAAGGAAGATGTCGTCGCTTGGGCGAACAAGCGTCTGACCGACAATGGCTATGCAATCGTATTCAAGCGTCAGGGCGAGGATAAGAGTCAGAAGAAGATAGAAAAGCCGCATATCACGCCGATTGCCACCAACAGAGATGTAGCGAGCGATTTCCTCGTTTCGATTCAGGCGTCGCAGGCGAAGCCGATAGAGCCGGTTTTCATCGATTTCGACAAGGATATGTCCGTAACCAAGATGAACGGCAATATCGACGTCCTTTACAAGAAGAACGAAACCAACGGTCTGTTCAGCCTCGTCTATCTCTACGACTTCGGCACGATGACCGACCCTAAAATCTCCACGGCGGTGGAGTATATGAATCTGCTCGGCACCGATGCCAAGCCGCTCGAAGAGATTCAGCGCGAACTCTACGCTCTGGCATGCGATTTCAATATCGCGACTGCCCGCACCCGCACTTACGTAATCATCAACGGTATCGCCGAGAACATGGAGAAGGCGATGGCTGTCGTCGAGGATTACATGGCGAACGTGCAGGGCGACGAGACGGTTCTCGCCGAGGTCAAGAATGACCAGTTGAAGACGCGAGAGAACACCAAGTTGGATCAGCGCGCCAACTTCGCGGCACTGACGGCATACTGCATGTACGGTCCCGAAATGATTCGCCGCAGCACGCTCACCGACGATGCGTTGAAGGCGATTTCGTCCGAGGAACTCCTGTCGTGCATCCGCGGTCTGTCGGGGTTGCGCCACCGCGTGCTCTATTACGGTCCGGTCGCCAAGGGCGAACTCGTTCGGATTCTCAATAACTCGCACCATATAGCGGACACGCTCGCCGATGTCGAGTACGAGTCTGCGCAGATGAAATACGTTACCGAACCTGCCGTTACGCTCGCCCAGTACGATGCGAAGCAGGTTTACTACCGCCAGTATTCGTGCCGTGAGCAGGACAGGTTCGATGTCGCGCTCGACCCGGAGGTGAACATGTACAACTCCTATTTTGCGGGAGGTATGAACTCTATCGTATTTCAGGAGATGCGCGAGGCCCGCGGTCTGGCTTATTCGGCGTATGCAAGTTTCAATGAGGGGCTGACCGGCAGAGACCCTTATTGCTTCTCGACATTCATCGCTACGCAGAACGACAAGATTCGTCAGGCGGTGGAGGCATTCGACGAAATTATCGAAAATATGCCGCAGTCCCAAGCCGCGTTCGACCTCTCGAAGCAGGGCATGCTCGCCAATATCGCGACCAACCGTACGACCAAGATGTCGGTTCTCTGGCGGTATGTCGATAATCTGCAAATGGGCATCGACGGCAATGTAGATCGTCAGAAGGCGATTTACGAACGTGTGAAGAAGATGACGCTCGCCGACGTGGTCGCTTTCCAGCAGAAATGCATTAAGGGCAGAGAGTACAACTACTGCATTCTCGGCGACAAGAACGATTTGGATATGGATTATCTGCGTTCGCTCGGCAAACTGACGTTCGTTTCGCAGGAGGATATATTCGGTTACTAATCCGTTTGTCGGTGCGTCATAACGGGCGACCTGCGGCGTTGCATTCGGGATTCGAACTCGGTTACATACGTATAGTATGCTCCCTCGTTCTCACCCTCTGCGCCTTGCATCTTACCCGTTCTGACGCACCTCGGCAGTCTGCGATGACGTAATAATAAAAAAGTGTGGCGGGTAATACCCGCCACAATCATTATAGCCCTTAATGACTTTAACGACCTTAATGACCTTAAAGCGGCGGGGCAGGGAAATAAAAAAGCGGTTCGTCCTTTACCGTCTCCCCG
>CAYRSF010000049.1:0-8599 GCA_964427035.1 uncultured Alistipes sp. | reverse complement strand
GAAGCATGGGCAGAGGCTGCTTGCAGACTATGCCGTGCAAGGAGGAGGAAGACGAAGTCAGCGCAGCGAAACATCTGTTTTCAGATCCTTCGCTAACGCTCAGGATGACGAGAGGGCGGGTATCGGCGGTTTTTCCGCCGCCGCTCCTTAATGACCTTAACGACTTTAAAGACTTTAATGCGGCGGGGACATAAATAAACCGTCATGCCGAGGAGCGGAGCGACGTGGGCATCTACCATTGTGCGACCCGTCATGTTGAACCGACGCTCGAAGCATGGGCAGAGGCTGCTTGCAGACTATGCCGTGCAAGGAGGAGGAAGACAAAGTCAGCGTAGCGAAACATCTGTTTTCAGATCCTTCGCTAACGCTCAGGATGACGAGAGGGCGGGTATCGGCGGTTTTCCCGCCGCGAATCCTTAAAGTCCTTAATGACCTTAACGACTTTAACGACCTTAATGCGGCGGCGGCGGAATAAGTAGAATCCTATACAGCCTATTCCGCCTATGTTTTTTCCCGGCACTCCCGATTCCACCGGTTCTGCCTATTCTTTCTGCCTGCCGCTCTTTTGAGTGTCGGACGAGGTGTAATACTGCGAAACGTAGACGGTGAAAATCGGAAAGAACATCATGCCTATCGCCGGCAGCATCACGCACACGATTTTACCGATTGCCGTTACGGGGAATATCTCTGCGCCGACGGTCGTAACGTTCATCCATGCCCACCAAAGCGCATTTCCGAAATTCGACAGTTTGGGATTTACGCCCATCTCGTAGTCGAAGAAAATCAATGCGGCGATATAGGTGAATACGACTACCGTAATCAGATATGCCGCAAGCAGCCGTCTGCTGCGTCCCGTTGCGAGCCAATCGACGATAATGGTCATTGCCAGAATACTGCGCAGAATGGGGATGAGACCGATTATGTGCGCCATGTCGATTGAAATCGTTATGCCGAACCACTTCATGATATTCAGATACGGAATTGAAATAAGCAGGAACAGCACGTCCCCGACCAGATGAATGCGTCGGCGGTCTTCGTCCAAAAGCCGAAAAATCAACGTGATGATAAAGACGATGCAGACGCACAGTTGCAAAAACATGTACCAATCCGAGAAATGGACATGGTCGCCCCTGATAATCTCGATAGAGATGCCGACGATAAGCAGAACGCTCGCGAAGACTGAAATTGTGTTGAATGTGTCTATCCACATCCGTTTCGATGTTTCTTGCTGACTCATAAATCTTTGATTTTTGCGTTCGAACTTCAAAATTGATGCCGCAGGCTGCGAAGGACGATTTTTAATCGAAAATAGTTTGCACAATAGAAATTTTGAATTATCTTTGCACTCGCTTCGATAACGAAGCGCGACGGCGGGATAGCTCAGCTGGTTAGAGCGCATGATTCATAATCATGAGGTCGAGAGTTCAAGTCTCTCTCCCGCTACTGATGAAAGCCCGGGCAGATTCAAGATGTTCGGGCTTTTCCATGCGTATGCCGAACGTATTTTGTTGTCGAAATTATTCGGCGATGCACAATAATAACCTGAAAGCGCACGTTTGAATATTTGATTTTACTTTTACAACAGAAAATAAAAATGAATTATTTTATCAAGACATTCGAGAATTCGATTAAAGAGCGTTGGGACAAACCTGCGCTCGACGACTACAAGGTTTCGTCTCTGACATACGGAGAACTTGCCGCCGAGATCGAGGCGATGCACCTTGTATGGAGAAAGGCGGGACTTGCCGCCGGAGATAAGATTGCGCTCAATGCGGGCAGTTGCTCGAATTGGGCGAAAACTTTTATGGCCGCTACTGCCGGAGGATATGTTGCAGTGCAGATTTTCAACGGTTTTACTCCTGCCGACACCCAGAAGATGGTGAAGCACTCCGACAGTCGAATCCTGTATACCGAAAAATCGACTTTCGCAAAGATGAATTTCGACGAGATGCCGGCATTGTTGGGCGTCATAGACATGAAGAGCGGCGAACTGCTCGCATCGCGCGAAACGTTCGCCGATATTTATTCCCGCAGCAGGGAGTTGTTCGCCGAGGCGCATCCGAACGGTTGGACGCCGGACGATGTCTGCTATCCGGAGCGCGAAATGGAAGATCTTTGCTGCATCAACTACACGTCCGGCTCGACGGGCACGCCGAAGGGCGTAATGCTGACGGTCAAGAACATAAGCAGCAACGTCGATCTTATCCCGCGTTATTTCCCTTACCGTCGCGGCGAAACGTATTTGAGTATTCTGCCGTTCGCCCATATCTTCGGACTGCTTTACGACATGGTCGTATGTTTGAGCATAGGCATGCACCTGACGATACTTTGTCATCCGCCTATTCCGAAACTCTTCAAGGAGGCTCTTTGCGAAGTCAATCCCACAGTCATAATGATGGTGCCGCTCGTACTGAACAAGATGATGGAATTCACTGTCGGCGAATTCGTCCACAGCAAAACGGGCGGAGCACGACTGGCTGAATACAAGGACAATCAGGATTTCTGCGATGCGCTGCGAATGATTTTCATGGCTGCGACGGGCAAAAACTGCGAACTCGTCGTTACGGGTGGCGCAGCACTCCCTGCCGAACTCGAAGAGTTGCTCGCCATCAAGTTGCGCATTCCGCTCGTAACAGGATACGGCATGACCGAATGCGCACCGACTATCACTCTCGGACAGCCGGGCAGATACAAACTCAAATCGACCGGCGAACCGGTGGACTGCATGCAGGTGCGTATCAACTCGGCAGACCCGCAGTCGATTGCCGGCGAGGTGCTCGTCAAGGGCGACAACGTGTTCTCGGGATACTACAAGAATCCGGATGCCGACAGTCGCGTATTTACCGAAGACGGATGGTTCCGTACGGGCGACCTCGGCATGATGGACAAGGACAATACGGTATTTCTTGTCGGCAGATGCAAAAGCATGCTTCTTTCGACCAACGGTCAGAATGTTTTCCCCGAGGAGATTGAAGTATTGCTCAATCCGATGCCGTATGTCGCCGAGTCGTTGATTGTGCAGCGCGAAAGCAAATTCGTCGCCATAATCGTCCCTAATTCCGACGCACTGGCGAACGACAATGTCAATCGCGAGGGTCTCGAAAAGATTATGACCGGCAATATCGAGAAACTCAACAACGAGATTCCGTCTTACGAATTCATTTCCGAATACGAACTGCATTTCGAGCCGTTCGCAAAGACTCCGAAAGGCAGCATAAAGCGTTTCCTTTACGCATAAGGGAGCCGCAAAGCGTTTTTATTCCCCGCATCCCGTGAGGTGCGGGGATTTTTTGTCTCCGCAATCGGCGGGAGGGGGCGGGCGGGATAGGTGTCGTGTCATGGCGCAGAAGCAGGACTTTCGCCATGACTGCAAAAAAGCATCCGCCTCTTTGAAGCGGATGCCTGTTTGCGGTCGCGATTAGCACGCCGATTATTTCTTCGCGTCGCGCAACAAGTCGCGAATTTCCGTCAGAAGCAACTCCTCTTTCGTAGGCTTCGGCGGTTCGGGAGCAGGTGCAGGAGCGGGTGCCGGCTCCTCTTTCTTTGTCATACGGTTCATGAGTTTTACCATCATGAATACGCAGAATGCCAAAATCATGAAATCGATGCACTGCTGGATGAATGCACCGTAGCACCAGTAAATCGGCTCCGCTGCCGGTGCGGCGGCGGCAGCCTCCGTTGCAACCGCGTCGGCTGACGATGCGACAGCATCGGTTACCGTGTTCGTCGCAGTGTTTACGACGTCGCGGACTTTGGAAATGTCTATTTTCAAATCCGAGAAATTGACGTTGCCGAGCAGTGCTCCGATAGGCGGCATCAAGATGTCGTTTACCAGCGAAGATACTATTTTACCGAATGCGCCGCCGATAATCACACCGACAGCCATGTCCATTACGTTGCCTTTGACGGCGAATGCTTTGAATTCTTTAAGAAATCCCATGACTTTTTTTATTGTTTGTGTTAGTAAAAAAGGCATTCCGTCAGGCTGCACGCCGAACGGAATGCCGAAACATTTTTATCCGATAATCATCAGCACGGCATCGGATTGTACCGTGTCGCCTTCGCCGACAAGAATCTGCTGTACTGTGCCGGCATAATCCGCTGTAATCGAGTTCTCCATCTTCATCGCTTCGAGGATTGCGACCTCGTCGCCCGCCTTAACGGCATCGCCGACCTTGACTTTCAGCGCGATTACGCGACCCGGCAGCGGTGCATTCACCTTGTTGCCCGCAACGGTCGCTTTCGGTGCTGCGGCTCCTGCCGCGGCGTCGCCGATTTCGATGATTACGGCGTCGGTCTGCACGTTGTCGCCGACATTCACCAGAATCTGTTTTACCACGCCTGCATGGTCGGTCGTTATGGAGTTCTCCATCTTCATCGCTTCGAGGATTGCGACCTCCTGTCCGGCTTTGACCGTGTCGCCGACCTTGACCTTGATGTCGATAACCTTGCCCGGCAGAGGGGCGATTACGGTTTTGCCCGTTATCGGCTGTTTCGCAGCAGCAGACTCGGCTTTCGCTTCGTGTTTAGGGGCTTCTTCCGCCGCTTTCGCTTCGTATGCGGCCTTCTTTATGCCGGTGAGATAAGGTTTGGCAACCAACGGGAAGAGTTCGAGCAGCAGATCCTCTTTTTCGTTTTCGGCGAGTTTCACGCCGCCTGCCTCCGGAAGTTCGGGATTCGGCTGCTTCCGATATTTCGAGATGTCGTAGTTGGTCTCCTCGCGGACTCCGCAAATCTTGAAACGGAATTCAGGGTCTACCTTGACCGGCGTTTTTCCGTATTCGCCCTTCACGAGGTTTACGAACTGATTGTTTTTCGTCGTGTACATCGCGCGACCTGCCTTCTCGTCGAGAGCGCAGTTCACTGCCTGTGCGCCGACAATCTGCGACGTCGGCGTTACGAGCGGCGGCAGACCTGCCGACAGACGAACGGTCGGAATCAACTCCATTGCGCGCGGGAGAATATCCTCGGCTTTGAGTTGTTTCAACTGAGCGACCATGTTCGAGTACATGCCGCCCGGAATCTCCGCCTCCTGAACGAGTTTGTTCGGTGCAGGGAAACCGAAATACGCTTCGATTTTTTGGCATGCGTCGAGCAGTGCAGCGAAATCTTCGCTCTGTGCAGCCTTGACGGCACGATCGAGTTCCGCTTCCACCTCAGCCGGAACGGCATCGACGACAGGATTGAAAGGTTTCGGAGCAGGTTTGTCCGCGCCGAATACCGAGATGTTGAGTTCGGAGCGTATGTCTTTCAACTGTTCGTTGATTTTTGCGACGGCTTCCATGTTCACGCCGATTTCGATGCCGAGTTTTTTGCAGAAGAGGTATATCAATTCCAATGCAGGCGCACCCGTACCTCCGCCGAACCACCAGCAGTTGGTGTCCACGACATCCACTCCGGCTTCGATGGCGGCATATACAGATGCGAGACCGTAACCCGGCGTGCAGTGCGTATGGAAATCGATAGGAATATCGACCGCTTTCTTCAATTTCTTGACGAGACCGCTCACACGCTGCGGCGGAATGAGCCCCGACATGTCCTTGATTGTAATCATGTCGGCACCCAGAGCGGCGACCTGCTTCGCCTTGTCCACGAAATAGTCGTCCGTGAATACCGGAGCAGGATTCTTCCTGCCTTTCAGACGGTCGAGCAGACCGAGTTTCGGATATTTCGGATCGACCGTGTAGCAAACTGCGCAATCGGCGATGCCGCCGTATTTCTTGACGTATTTGATTGTCGATTTGACGTTATCGACATCGTTCAGACAGTCGAAGATTCGCATTATGCCCAATCCGCTTTCGATAGAGTTGCGACAGAAACCCTCGATGATTTCATCGGTGTACGGAGCGTAGCCGAAAAGGTTGCGCCCGCGCGAAAGGGCGGTGAGTTTTGAAACGTCGCCGATTGCTTTCTTGATGCTTTCCAGACGGTACCAAGGATTTTCGTTGAGATAGCGCATTACCGAGTCAGGTACGGCACCGCCCCAAACCTCCATCGCGAAGAAATGGGCATCCTTGTAGTAAGGCAGGCATCGTTCGATTTGTGCCTGCGTCATTCGGGTGGCGAATGATGACTGTTGTCCGTCGCGCAGAGTCAAATCTCTGATTTTGAGTTCTTTTGCCATAGTGTAATTATTTGGTTGCATGTATTGTCGTTCGTTTTATTGTTATTTTCATAACAAAGATATGAATTTTTACCAATAAACAACAACATCGGCGAAAAAAGTAACATTTTCTTTAATGACTCTTATGTCTTTAAGGTCCCTAAGGGAAAAAACAAGGTTCCCGAAAAGTGCGGAAACCTTATCTCTGTTGCGGCAATCGCCGGTTATAGCGCGGTGATAGGCAGTTCGGCTGCGATGTCCGCCGACGATGTGCCGAGCGAAACGATGTATTCGCCGGCATTCACTTTCCAGTCGTGCGTCGTTTCATCCCAGAATCCGAGCGCGCTGCGGTCGAGTTCGAATACTATGACCTGCTTCTTGTTCGGTTCGAGCGTAACCTTGCGGAACGCTTTGAGTTCCTTTTTGGGGCGCAATACGGTAGGATTTTTCTCCGATACGTAGAGTTGAACCACTTCCGAACCCTCGCGGCTGCCGGTGTTGGTCAGTACGACGGCGATTTTCAACGGCTTTTCTTCGGTTATGGTCTTCACCTTGCCCCGGCTGAGTATCTTCGGGTCGGTGAGCGTGAACGACGTGTACGACAATCCGTATCCGAATGGGAAGAGCGGAGCGATGCCCTTGGTTTCGAACCAGCGGTAGCCGACGAGTATCGATTCGTCGTAGTGTACGTCGTAGGTGAAAGGGTAGAAGAATTTCTCGTTAGGATTTCCTTTCGCCAGAATTATGTCGGCTCCCTCCGGAACGGTGTTCCTGCCCGGAGAATCGGCGAACGAACGTTCGAGCGTCATCGGCAGTTTGCCCGACGGATTCACCTCGCCGATTATGATGTCGCGTATCGCTTCGTAGCCGTTCTGACCCGGGTACCAGCCGTACAGTATGGCCGCCGCCTTGTCTGCCCATGCCGACATGTCGATGCCCGAACCGCTGTTTACGACCACGACGGTGCGCGGATTGCAGGCGACCGCCGAGCGGACGAGTGCTTCATCCTTTTTATCCATTGCGAACGGACGTTCTGCACCCTCGCTGTCGTAAGTTCCGGTAGCGCAAATGACGACATCGGCCGCTTCCAATTGCCCGGCAGTCGGTTTCTCGACGATTTCGAGCGCATCGCCGAAACTCTCTTTGAGCGCATCGGCGAACGTAACTATGTCGTAGCCCTTGACTTTCGACGAACCGCCGCCCTGTGGATTCTTCTTCGCCCATCGACCGGTAAGCAGAATCCTGCGGTCGGCAGCGAGCGGCAGTATGCCGTTGTTCGCGAGCAGCACCGTGCCTTCGGCAGCCGTACGGTAGGCTACGTCGAGATGGGCAGGCATGGCGGCTGCAAGTTCCTTCTTGTAACGTTCGCCTTTGTTGATATTGTCGTATAGTCCGAAGCGTATGCACGCAGCAATCATCGGACGTATCATGTCGTCGATATTCTTTTCGGTGAGTTCGCCTTTCGCAAGCAAATCGCCGACGCTCTCCTTGACATAGAAATACTCCTCGCCGGGCATCTCGACATTCAGTCCCGAAAGGACGATTTTCTTCCAGTCGTACACCGATTTCCAGTCGCTCATTACGAATCCGCCGAATCCGAGACGTCCCCGCAGCAGGTCGGTGATTACGTATTTGCTCTGTCCTGCCCATTCGCCGTTCACGAGGTTGTACGATGTCATCACCGAACCTGCGCCTGCATCGATGCCTGCCTTGAATGCCGGCGTGTATATCTCCATTATCGCGCGCTCGTCCACTATGGAGTTGGAGCGGCGGCGGTAGAACTCGGTGTTGTTGCATACGAAGTGTTTCAGACAAGCCATCGTGCCCGCAGACTGCATTCCCGTTACATATTGTTCGACGAGGCGGGCTGCGAGATATGGGTCTTCGCCCAGATACTCGAAATTGCGTCCGCATTGCGACGTGCGGTATATGTTCATTCCCGGTCCGAGCAGGATTCCGGCACCTGCCATGCGTGCCTCCTCGCCGACCGCCTTGCCGTATTCGTACGAGAGTTCGGGATTGAATGTCGAGGCGAGGGCGATAGTGGCAGGGAACTGCGTCGTCTTCTCCGGATGTTCTATCATGTTCGGGTCGGGCAGACCGTTGTTGATTCTCACTCCGCTCGAAGCATCGGCGGTATAAACGTAAGGTATTCCCTTTTCGGGTATGCCCGGCAGGAAAAATTTGTTGTATCCGCGCGTCATGGCGACTTTCTCGTCGAGAGTCAGTTTGGAAAGCAGTGCCTCCGCCTGCTTTTCGGCGTCTTCGCGGCTCATCTGCGGTTGCGCGAATGCACATGCCGCAGCGATTGCGGCGATTGCCGTCAAAACAATCTTTTTCATCTGGTTCAGGTTTTGGTTTGTTTTTGCAAATATAATAAAATAAAGCGTAGCCCGCAACGAAATCCGTCGCATATCTTAAAACTCGGAACTCGTGCAGAATGCGTAATTTTTATGATTTTATGGAATAAAGTGGCATATAAATAAAATCGTCATT
>CAYRSF010000048.1:0-8434 GCA_964427035.1 uncultured Alistipes sp. | reverse complement strand
CAAATAAATTTGGCATTGCCCTCGCTTATTCGTATATTTGCAATATATTTATTGCTTTATTGCATGATGAAACGCATAATCCCGATTTTGATTTTGTCGATAGCGTGCGCAGCGACCGTTTTCGGCAAAACTTACGACATCGATGAGGTGCCCGACGTCCAGCGCATCGACCGTACCCGCTATACATCGAATCCCGACGGAATTCTTTCGTCCGAAGCCGTCGCGGCGATAGACATCGCATGCGATTCGCTGCGTCGTGCGGGAAAGGCGCAGGTGGCGGTAGTCGCCATAGACGATATCGCGACCGACGATGTGTTCACGTTCGCATACCGTCTGTTTTCGGAATGGGGCGTCGGCTCGAAAGATGCGAATAACGGATTGGGAATATTGCTGGTCAAGGGCAAACGCGAGATTCGGTTCGTCGTCGGCGACGGGATAGAAGGCATACTGCCCGATGCGATATGCAAGCGCATTCAGCAGGAATATATGGTCGGACCCTTCTCCGAAGGCGATTTCAGCCGCGGAATGGTGGACGGAGTGGCTGCTGCGGCCGAAATATTGTCGGGCAACGATATTTTCGAGGACTCTTTGTCGGACGAAGAGGAGACCGGATTGCTTATAGCCGTAATCTCGATGGCGGCACTGTTCGTGCTGGCGATAGCGGCTGCGATATTCTACGAATGGACGAAATCGAAATGCCC
Organism: uncultured Alistipes sp.; assembly: GCA_964427035.1. Classification (GTDB taxonomy): domain Bacteria; phylum Bacteroidota; class Bacteroidia; order Bacteroidales; family Rikenellaceae; genus Alistipes. Next base: position 7,733 of record CAYRSF010000048.1, on the reverse strand, counting down.
GAAATGCGGCAAGCACAAACTCGGCAAGACCGATGCCATATTGCTGTCATCGAATCGCAGATTCGACGTTGTGGACAGCATCTTCACGTGCCGTAATTGCGGATACGCGAAGCACAAACGCGAAAAGATATACAAAGGCGGCGGAGGCGGCGGCATCTTCATGGGCGGCGGCGGATTCGGCGGCGGAAGCGCGGGCGGCAGCATCGGAGGCGGCTTCGGCGGAGGTCATTTCGGCGGCGGAGGCGCAGGCTCCAAATTCTGATTGTGAACGGAATCGGAGCAGACGCGCCATTAACGGCTTATAACTTCAAGTACAAACATAAAAGAATAAAAGCATCATGAAAAAGAACACCGTTTTAATCATCGTCGGCGTCTTGGTCGCCGCAATCGCGTTATTCTGCTGGACGACCTATAACGGTCTCGCAACCGCTCAACAGGAGGTCTCCGCCAAATGGTCGAACGTCGAAACGCAGTATCAGCGTCGTGCCGACCTGATTCCGAACCTCGTGAATACGGTCAAGGGGTATGCGTCCCATGAGCAGCAGACGCTCGAAGACGTGGTCAAGGCCCGTACCGCCGCAACGTCGATAAACGTCGATGCCGACAACATGACTCCCGAGCAGTTCCGCTCCTACGTATCGGCGCAGAACGGCGTAACATCGGCTCTCGGACGGCTTATAGCGATTTCGGAGAGTTATCCCGATTTGAAGGCGAACCGGAACTTCCTCGAATTGCAGGCGCAGTTGGAGGGAACCGAAAACCGTATCGCCGTAGCCCGCAACGAATACAACGAGGCTGTCAAGCGGTTCAATGTCAAGACCGCGACTTTCCCGGCAAATGTCGTAGCCGGCATGTTCGGATTTTCGAAGAAGGAGTTTTTCGCCGCATCGGAGGGAGCCGAGACGGTTCCGACAGTCGAGTTTTAACGAATCCCGCAGTCCGACATGGGCAAACGGATAGTGGTGGTCGATGACGAACGCGACATATTGGAGTTCGTCGGCTACAATCTCGAAAAGGAGGGATACGAGGTCTACACCGCCTGCAACGGCAGGGAGGGGCTGGAATTGGCTGAACGGGTGCGTCCGCATCTGATTCTGCTCGACTCGATGATGCCGGTTATGGACGGCATGCAGACATGCGAAGCGATACGCAGTCATCCGCTGCTGAAAGATACGATGATAGTGTTCCTGTCGGCGGTGGACGACGAGGAGAAGCAGATCGGCAGTTATTCGGCAGGCGCAGACGACTACATCACCAAGCCGGTGCGGATGCGATTGCTGTGCAGCCGCATCAACGCGATAATGAAGCGGCTCGACGACGGCGGCGCATCGGTTCGCTCCGGCAAGGTGATTCTCGACGAAGCGCGTCATGCCGTAATCACCGACGGCGGTGAAGAGATTCTGCCGCGCAAGGAGTACGAAATACTTAAACTGCTGCATTCGCAGCCCGGTCGCATATTCACCCGCGAGGAGATTTATGCTTCGGTGTGGGGCGGCGAGGTGGTGGTAGGCGAACGTACGCTCGACGTCCATATCCGACGGCTGCGCCGCAAAATAGGCGACGACCGTATCGCCACTTTGAAAGGCGTCGGATACCGGTACTCCGAGTAACGGAGGCGAACGAATGAAAAACGGATGTATTTTCATCCGTTTTTTCTTTTGTTTTCCGTCGGAAATGGATACCTTTGCATTTACAGACATAAATCAAAAACAGATAAAATTTTATGGTAATATTGGTATTGAATTGCGGAAGTTCGTCGATAAAGTATCAGGTAATCGATATCGACGACTGCAAGCACTCGCTTCTGGCAAAAGGTCTTGTCGAGAGAATCGGACTCGCCGAAGGCGATTTGACGCACAAGCCGACGGGCAAAACCCCGTTCAAACTCCATCAGCCGATTCCTGACCACACGACCGGAATCCGTCTCGTTCTCGATGCGCTGACCGATGCCGAACACGGCGTCATAGCATCGCTCGACGAACTAAAAGCGGTCGGACACCGCATGGTGCACGGCGGCGAACTCTTCTCCGACAGTTGCTTAATCAACGGGGAGGTGAAAGAGAAGGTGCGTTCGCTTTTCGACGTTGCGCCGCTTCACAATCCGGCGAACCTCGAAGGCGTCGATTCTATCGAAGAGGTGCTGCCGAACATAAAACAGGTCGCCGTATTCGACACCTCGTTCCACCAGACCATTCCGGCAGAGAACTATATCTATGCGCTGCCGTACGAATATTACGAGAAGTACCGCGTGCGCCGCTACGGATTCCACGGATCGAGCCACAAGTTCGTTTCGCGGGTCGGTGCGAAACTCGCCGGAATAGACATCGACAACTCGAAAATCATCACCTGCCATGTCGGTAACGGGGGCTCCGTTACGGCTGTCGTGAACGGCAGGTCGGTATGCACGTCGATGGGCTTCTCGCCGGTGGACGGTCTCGTCATGGGCACCCGCTGCGGCGACGTCGATCCGAGCGTGCTGCTCTACATCGCCGAAAAGGAGGGTATGTCGCTCGCCGACATCAACGCGATGATAAACAAGCGTTCGGGCGTCGAGGGCGTATCGGGCATATCGAGCGACATGCGCGACATCGATGCGGCTTACGATGCCGGCAACGAGCGGGCGATTCTGGCTCGCGATATGTACTATTCGCGCATCAAACAGTATGTCGGCAAATATGCGGCTCTGATGGGCGGCGTCGATCTCGTCGTCTTTACCGGCGGCGTGGGCGAAAACTCGGCAGAAATGCGCGACAGCGTCTGCGGCGGAATGGAGTTCATGGGCATAAGCATCGACCGCGAATTCAACAAGACCGTACACGGCAGCAACGCCATAATTTCGGACGGGGCTTCGAAGGTGAAGGTCGCAGTCATAGCGACCGACGAGGAACTCGTCATTGCAACGGATACTTATAATTTGGTAAAATAGTACGAAAAAGATGAAACATTTGAGTGAAATAGTCGAGGCTGCGAAGGCTCGCGGACGCAAACGCCTTGCAGTGGCATACGGTCAGGATTCACACACCATCGCGGCGGTTTACGATGCCTATAAGGAGGGTCTGGTCGAACCGATTGTCTACGGCGACAGTGCGGTGATAGAGGGCGTCTGCAAGGAGTTGAACATAGATTGCGGCGTTTTACGCATCGTGAATGAAACGAACGACGTGAAAGCGGCGAATCTTGCCGCCAAAGCCGTGTCGCTGGGCGAGGCGGATATACTGATGAAGGGAATGCTGCCTACGGACAAGTATATGCGCGCGATACTTAACAAGGACCTCGATTTGTGCCCGCCGAAAGGGGTGTTGAGTCATGTCTCGGTGTTCGAGTGGAGCGGCTACCACAAACTGCTGCTCGCGTCCGATATAGCAATTATTCTGCAACCCGACATCAAACAGAAGCAGAAGCAGATAGAGTATCTGCGCAAGGTGGCGAACCTGCTCGGAGTGGAGATTCCGAAGATAGGATGCATCGCACCTTCGGAGCAGGTGCTGCCGACGTCGCTCTCTTCATCCGAGGGGGCGATGCTCGCGAAAATGGCTGACAGGGGACAGTTGGGCAGTGTGATTGTCGATGGTCCGCTTTCTCTCGATGTCGCTCTGTTTAAGGAGGTTGCCGAGCACAAGAAAGTCAAGGGCTCGTCGGTCGCCGGCGATGTGGATGCGCTGTTGTTCCCGAATATCGAGTCCGGCAACGTCTTCTTCAAGTCGGTTTCGCATCTGGCATGCGGGGAGATTGCCGCAATCGTAATGGGTGCGAAAGTTCCGTGCGTCCTGACCTCCCGCGGCGATTCGGCTCTCTCGAAGAAGTATTCCATCGCGCTGGCTTGTCTGGCAGCGAAATAGAATGACGGCATAAAATCCCGCCGCCGGCTACTTAACGACCTTAAAGTCTTTAAAGTCCTTAAAGACCTTAATGCGGCGGCGGGGAATAAAAAACTGTCATGCCGAGGAGCGGAGCGAAACATCTGTTTTCAGATCCTTCGCTGACGCTCAGGATGACGGGAGGACGGTATCGGCACGGTCGTTTCGGCAGCGGCAGATCGCCTTCGGAGTAAAACGGCATACGGTTGTCATTAAAAAATATGTAACATGAAAATCCTTATCCTCAACGGACCCAACCTCAACTTGCAGGGCAGGCGCGACAGGGCGGTTTACGGCACGAAAAGTTTCGGCGAGTTCATTCCCGAACTGCGCGGCGAGTACCCCGACATCGCGATAGACTACCGCCAGTCGAACATCGAGGGAGAGTTGATAGACGCTCTGCACGATGCCGACGGCAAATACGACGGCGTGCTGCTCAATGCGGGAGGCTATTCGCACACGTCGGTTGCGATTCGCGATGCGGTGTCGGCAGTCGGCGTTCCGGTCGTCGAGATTCATATCTCGAATATCGGTGCGCGCGAGGAGTTCCGCCGCACGTCGCTGCTCGCGGCTGCGGCAGCAGGTACCATAACAGGATTCGGACTCGATTCATACCGTTTGGGAGTGGAGGCATTGCGTCTGCGCAGATAGCGGACGCCGTGCCGCCGTAGCAGCGACACGCAATGGCATCAGACCGGTTAAGGGATAAAGTCGCTATGGGAGTGGCTTGGAGCGTCGCCGAGAAAATCGGCTCGATGCTCCTTCAAGTGGCGGTAAGCGTTATCGTCGCCCGGCTGCTGATGCCCGACGATTTCGGCGTCATGGCTGTGATGACATTCTTCACGGCACTGGCTCTCGTCGTCGTGGACAGCGGATTTTCGCAGACTCTGATTCGCAGGAACAGCCCGACGGCGGACGATTACAAATCGGTTTTCGTCTTCAATATCGCCGTTTCCGTTCTGCTGTACGTCATTCTGACGCTCGCCGCACCGTCCGTCGCACGTTTCTACGAACACGATGCAATCGCCCGCATAGCGCCGGTATTGTTTCTGCTGCTGCCGGTGAATGCATTGTGCGTAATTCAGAATACCATATTCACGCGCGAATTCCGGTTCGACCTGTTGTCGAAAATCAACTTCGCAGCCTCGTGCACCGGCGGCGCAACAGCCGTCGCTATGGCTTTGGCAGGAATGGGAGTATGGGCTTTGGTCGGGCAGCGGCTCGGCATGATGGCTGCGAAAGCCGCGCTTTTGTGGATGTGCAGTTCGTGGCGTGCCGGCGGCGAATTCTCGGCATCGACCCTGCGTGCGATGTCGCCTTTCTCGTTCAGACTGATGTTCACCGACATAATCTCGGCGGTCTACAACAACGTCGCCCAACTCTTCATCGGCAAAATGTATTCGACCGACACTCTCGGATATTTCAATCAGGCTCAAAAACTCAAAGAGTTGCCCGTAAGTTCGGCGATGCAGTCGATACAGAGCGTAACCTATCCCGCATTGTCGAACATCAAGGACGATGCGGCGAAATTCGCCGACAGTTACCGCCGGGTTATGATGATAACGGCATTCGTCATGTTTCCCGTGATGGTCGGAATGATTGCCGTCGCCGACGACATGTTCGCACTGCTGCTCGGCGAACGCTGGATGCCGACCGTCCCATATTTCAGGATACTGTCGTTGTGCGGAGTATTCTATCCGGTGTCGATGATTGCATATAACGTTCTTAAAGTCAAGAGCGACGGTCGCATAATAATCCGCTTGGAGGTCGTGAAAAAGATTGTAACCACGGTTATTCTCGCGGCGACCATTCCACATTCCGTAATTGCGGTCGCATGGGGGCTCGTCGCCATGACCGCTTTCGAAGCGGCGATAAATATCGCTGCATCGGCACGCTTCGTCCGCACGGGCGCATATGCCATACTGCGTGCGCTCGTCCCGACAGCCTTGCTCACGGCGGCGATGTATATGGTCGTAACGGGCGTTGCGCCGTATTTCGCCGATATAAATCTTCTTGTCCGCCTTGTTCTCGAAATAGGCATCGGCGCGGTATTCTACATCCTCTCCGCTCTGCTTTTCGGCATGGAATCCCTCCGCGAAATGAAGGAGGCAGCATTCAGACTGATGAAATAATCGGTCAGGCGGCACGGCAGCAGCCCCGTTTATAAAATGTTGAAAACTCGGAGTCGGCGCAGATGCCGGCAATGTCCGAAAAGGCTATCTTTGCGGGCGGTAAGAAACCGATAAATTTCAACTCGAATATTATGAAAAAAGTCGATGTCGTTCTCGGCCTGCAATGGGGAGACGAGGGCAAGGGCAAGGTTGTCGATGTTTTGACTCCCGGTTATAAAGTGATAGCCCGTTTTCAGGGCGGACCCAATGCCGGACACTCGCTTCATTTCGGAGGCGGCAGTTTCGTCCTGCATACCGTTCCGTCGGGAATTTTTCGCAGCGACTCGATAAACGTCATAGGCAACGGCGTGGTGATTGACCCGGTCATTCTGGCTGCCGAAGTCGCCGCGATAGAGAATAAGGGTGTCGATATCGCTAACCGTATGCTCGTGTCCAAGCGCGCGCACCTCATTCTGCCGACGCACCGCATTCTCGATGCGGCGAGCGAAGCGGCGAAAGGCAGGACTAAAATCGGTTCGACGCTCAAAGGCATCGGTCCCGCATATATGGACAAGACCGGGCGCAACGGACTGCGTGTGGGAGACATTCTCTCGCCCGAGTTCAGGGAGCGTTACCAAACGTTGAAGAACAAGCACATCAGGTTGCTCGAACAATACGATTTCGAGTACGACATAACCCGCTACGAGGAGGAGTGGTTCGCCGGCATCGCGACGCTCCGCCGTTTCCGATTCATCGACAGCGAACAGACCGTGAACGAGTATATCGACAACGACGTTACCATTCTTGCCGAGGGCGCGCAGGGTTCGATGCTCGACATAGATTTCGGCACATATCCGTTCGTAACATCGTCCAACACGCTGTGTGCCGGCGTATGTACGGGTCTCGGCGTCGCTCCGACCCGCATCGGCAATGTTTACGGAATCTTCAAGGCGTATTGCACGCGTGTCGGCAGCGGTCCGTTCCCTACGGAACTGTTCGACGAAACGGGCGAAAAGTTGCGCCGGGTCGGGCATGAATTCGGGGCTACGACCGGTCGTCCGCGCCGTTGCGGGTGGCTCGACCTCGTGGCATTGAAATACGCCGTCATGATGAACGGCGTTACGGCGTTGATAATGATGAAGGCGGACGTGATGAACGATTTCGATACGGTAAAGGTCGCTGTCGGCTACGAGGTCGGCGGCAGACGCGTCGATTATTTCCCGTACGAGAGCAGCGAGGAGGTAACGCCTGTCTACAAGGAGTTCCGCGGCTGGAAGAGCGACATCTGCCCGGTTCGCAGGTTCGAGGATTTCCCGCAGGAGTTCAAGGAGTATGTCGCTTTCATCGAGGAGCAGACCGGTGTGCCGGTCAAGATAATTTCGGTCGGGCCTGACCGTGATGAGACGATAATCCGATAGTTTCCGGTGCGTCATAACGGGCAATCTGCGGCGTTGCATTCGATATTTCGGTTCGGTCATTTACGTTGAGTAAACTCCCTCGCCGAAAATCTCTGCGCCTTGCATCTTACCCGTTCTGACGCACCTCGGCTCATGGCAGGGGCGGTGCGTGCATCGGGCGACCTGCGGCGTTGCATCTTCCTCGTTCTGACGCACCTCGGCAGTCCGCGATGACGTAATAATAAAAAAGTGTGGCGGGTAATACCCGCCACAATCATTATAGCCCTTAATGACTTTAACGACCTTAATGACCTTAAAGCGGCGGGGCAGGGAAATAAAAAAGCGGTTCGTCCTTTACCGTCTCCCCG
>CAYRSF010000047.1:0-35762 GCA_964427035.1 uncultured Alistipes sp. | reverse complement strand
CGATATTGTTCGCCGCATGTCAAAACAAAGATGACAATAGCCCGAGATTCGATGCCGGAGCGGTAACATTCAAAACCGCGGAAAAGATAGTCGAGGTCGATAGCAGGGTAACATCGTTCGATCTCGAACTCGAATATACGCGAATTCCCGATTCGTGGATTTACGGTACGTGGGCAGGCGTATGGTTGGATGAAGAGCATTCGACCGCTGTCGACGGAGTACATTTCGTCAATGAATGGTTCTACTCTTTCTCCGGTAACGGAGACAAGGATATTTCGCACAAGATAGAGATTATTCCTGCCAATATAACCGAGGAGGTGGTTTTGGTTTACACCACACATCAGAGTTATACGTTCGTCCTTACGGAAAACGGCAACACGATGGTCATATATGCATCGCCCATTGAAGATGACCCCGATTTCATAGGTACGACGGTAATTCGTCTACGCCCGAAAGGCACAGCCGAGTAGGATATTGTTCTGCGGAGTCATCATGAAAGGCGGGCTGGCGGATTTTCCGTCAGCCCGCCGTACCTTAAAGCCCCTGACGACCTTAAATCGGTCGCGGGATTCGGTTAAGGCTTGCGACTGTTTTCGCGCTGCTGCTGTGCGACCGCCATCTTGTCGGCGATTTCGTCGGCTACCACGGATGCGCCTTTGTAGGACCAGTGAGTGTCGCCCGCCAGAAAAAGGTCGCGTTCGCCCCGTTCGAGCGCGCGCCGCAACGGGAACAGGGAATTGACGACTCCGTCGTGTTCGCCTAAATTTTCGCATGTCCGTACCGGCGGATACGTATTTTCCGCGATGTAGGGTGCGTATGTTTCGTACTTGTCCGCCGCGACGAGATAGAGTACGTCGATTCCTTTGCGTGCGAAACGCTTGCGCAGCGAATCTATCTTCGACGTTACGAGGGCTCTGTTCCCGGCATTCATGCACGGACTTCGCAAGTCGCTTTGCAGAAAGAACAGTTCGCTGCCGCCGATTGCAAAGAGCGGTTCGCGAAGCGTCGCATGGCAGACCCTGCTTTTCGATGCCCCGAGCGAGAGGAACAGGTAGTCGCGCGTTTGGTTCATGTTGCGCGTGTCTATCCAGCCGAGAATATCCTTATCTTCGGTCTCGGGATGAAACCCAATGGTTTGTCGCCACCACTCCATGTCCTTGCCGGTTAGCGGGTTCGACTTCCCGCTGCAATCGAGGGCGGACTGTACCGTAACGAGATTTCTTCCGACGCACTCGATTATCAGCGTCCGTATGCGCAATGTGTCGAAAAATCCGGCATCGAGCAGTTTTATCGCCGACTCTTCGGGGCGGTATTGGTCGTCGGCACAGTGCGACATGGTCAGATTGACGACCGGTTCGCCTATCCGATGCGCCAGAAAATTCTGGTATCCCTCGGCTCCGCGCTGACTGAACGAGTCTCCGATGGCCGCCACTCTGCCGATGCGCACTGTCGTGTCGCCCAGCGTATAGCGGATGTTGAGATTTTCGTTTACGGGGATTCGCCGCATCAGACTGTCGTATTCCGTGCCGCCTGCTATCGCGAACTTGCCCAATCGTTCCAAATCGCCGCGGAGCATAGGTTTCACATTGAAATAATAGTGGAAACACATTCCGACGAACAGCCATACCGGTGCGAGTATCGCTGTCGTGCGGAGAATGAATCGGCATATCTGGTTCATGGCGTCGTCAGAATTGGAAATAGATGAAACTTTCGACCGGTCCGGCATACATGAATGCGAACATTACGGCATAATATATCGCAAGGCGTGCGACGAACGGAATGCCCCGTCCGCCGAAATCGAGCCCGTGGTTTTGCTTGCGCTGAATCCATTCGACGACGAACAGCGCGGCCGAGAACCATATACAGTGGCGCAACTGTTCAGCCGAACCGAACCCCGTCGCACTGTCGAATGCCGAGGCGGAAAACATTCCCCCGAGGTAACTCGCGGCATCGGCTATGGATTCGGCGCGGAAAATAACCCAGCCGATGACGGCAAGCATGAATGTCGTCAGCATCCGTACCGTCTCTTGCAGCGATGGCAGCATGCGGTTCTGTGCTGCGACGTCGGTATATTTGCGATTCTTGCCGGCGAGAATCAGCGGCAGGAACAACAGAGCGTGGTATGCGCCCCATGCGAGAAAAGTCCAGTTCGCGCCGTGCCACAATCCGCTGACGAGAAAAATTACGAACGTGTTCCGGACGATTTTGGCTTTCGATACGCGACTGCCGCCGAGCGGGATATAGATATAGTCGCGGAACCATGCGGTCAGCGATATGTGCCATCTGCGCCAGAATTCGGCTATGTCGCGCGAGAAATACGGAACGTTGAAATTGCGCATCAGACGGAATCCGAACAGCCGTGCGGTACCGACGGCGATGTCGGAATATCCCGAAAAGTCGCAGTATATCTGTATCGCGAACAGTATCGCGCCGAGCCACAGCGTACTGCCCGGCAAATCGGCATAATCGGCGAAGATGCCGTTCACGATTACGGCGCAGTTGTCCGCTACGGCGACCTTTTTGAACATTCCCCACAATATCTGCCGGCATCCGTCCGCGGCGGCGGCTCTGTCGAAGCGGTGCAGAACGGCGAACTGCGGCAGGAGGTTTGTCGCACGTTCTATCGGTCCGGCGACGAGTTGCGGGAAGAATGCGATGTAAGTGAAGAATGCGACAGGATCGCGTTCGGCTGCGAGTTTGCCGCGATAGACGTCTATCGTGTAACTGAGTGCCTGAAATGTGTAGAACGATATGCCGACCGGCAGTATCAGCCCGAGAAACAGCGAACTGTCGTCTGCCGATTCGGCAGGCAGGAATGCAGCGGCGAATTCGCCGGCGAAGAAGTCGTAGTATTTGAATGCGCAAAGGATTCCGAGATTCACGACGATGTTGGCTGCATTCGTCAGGCGCGCCGCTTTGCGCCGTCCGCTTACGGCGAACCGTTCGATAAGCACTCCGCCGGCGAAACTGCACATCGACGTGAATGCAATCAATCCCAGAAAACGGTAGTCCCACCACCCGTAGAACAGATAACTCGCCGCCAGCAGAAACAGGTTGCGCAACCGCAGCGAGCGATTGAATACGAACCAGTAGAGTATGAACGTTACCGGCAGGAATATGGCGAACTGTATGGAGTTGAACAGCATGGGCGTTATTTTATTTCGCGGTCGGGATTCTCTTTGAGGAACTTCTCCCAAGTCTGCGTACCCCGTTTGCGGGCTCGTTTGTCGCCGCCGAGACCTTTTACGCGCGCCGTGCCGAGTGCACGGTCGATAGGGGAGGACGAGGTGAAATAGTGGCACAGGGCGACCGCCATTCCGTCGGTGGCGTCGAGCCGTCGTGGCGGACTTTCGATTTTCAGGGTTCGCATGACGATGCCGGCGACCTGCTCTTTCGATGCCGACCCTTTGCCGGTAATCGCCTGCTTGATGCGGGTCGGCGCATACTCGAACACGCTTTTGTTGCGGCTCAGGGCGGCAGCCATAGCCACCCCCTGAGCGCGCCCCAGTTTCAGCATGCTCTGTACGTTTTCGCCGAAGAACGGCGATTCGAGTGCGACCTCGCTCGGCTCGTAATCGGTGATGAGCCGGCAGACGCAGTCGAAAATATAGCGCAACTTGGCGTAAGGATCGGCGATTTTATGGAGGTCTACGTCGCCGAGCACGACCGCTCGCAGCATCCTGCCCTCGATTTCGAGAACGCCGTAGCCCATGTAGTTCGTGCCGGGGTCGATGCCGAGAATCCGATATATCGCCATAATCCGTTGAACTCTATTTGAAAAGTTCGGCTAATTTCTTGCCCACATTTTCTCCGCGCAGATTCTTGGCGATGATTACGCCGTTCGAGCAATCGACGAGATAGTTAGTCGGGATAGCCTGCACGGCGTAGTCCCCGACAGCCTTGTTGTCGAAACTCGTGAGCGAACTTACGTTGATCCACTTCATGCCGTTCGCGCTTATGGCGTTTTTCCATGCGTCGGCGTCGCGGTCGAGCGAGACTCCGTAAATTTCCAGCCCCTTTTCGTGATATTCGGCATATGCCGCAACGAGTTCCGGAACTTCACGCATGCACGGTCCGCACCATGATGCCCAGAAATCGACAAGCACGTAGCGGTTTTTCGGATTCTCGATGACCGAAGCGAGCGAAATCTCTTTGCCGCCGGTGTCGGGCTGCACGATGTCGATATAGTGCGGTACGTAATCGCTGCCCTCGGTCTGCGGTTCGGTCTTCATCCTCTGTTCAGCCTGTGCGATTGCGTCCTTCACCAGCGGAATCCCGCGCATCGTTTCGGGCAGCGCATTCAGATACTCTTTCATCTCGACTGCCGGCTTGTCGTAGCCGTTGGTGTCGATGTAGAGGTCGATGCCGAAGATGTTGTCCTTGTTCCGCCCGATGGTCTCAGCCACGAGAGCCTCGTACTTGGCGTCTATCTCGTTCGCCATCTCCGGCGTCTCGGCATTGCGGTAATCCTCGCGGAGAACGTTCATCTCCTTGACATATGCGGCGAATCCGTCGTTGGCGACAGTTCCGCCGACGGTTACCGAACTGTCGGTCATATTGCCGCCGACCGCGATTTCGCCGTTTTCGATGTAGACGTAGGCTACCGGTTCATGTGCGGTGGCGATGCGGGCGAACGTCGGCTGCACGTCGTCGAGGTCGAAACGGAACTTTCCGCCTGCGACCAGTGCCGAGTCTATGATTTCCCCCCGCTGTTTCATGTCTGCGAGGTAGACGTATCCGTCTGCGAGGTTCTCCACCTCGCCTTTGATAACCGTGCCGTGTCCGGCACATCCCGCCATCAGGAGCGATGCGGTTGCGAATAAAACCGATTTTTTCATATTCTTTCTGTTTTTAAGGTCTTTAATGGTGTTAAAGGCTTTAAGGGCAAATCTTTTTAAGTCATTCCGGGCGTTGGCGAAGAATCTGAAAACGGATGTTTCGCTGCGCTCGACATGACGATTTGCGCTATTCGTTTTCTTTCAATTTCCTTTCGAGAGCGTCCACACGGCGGTTCAACTCCGGCAGCACCTTGAATACGGCGAACGAACGGTAATACTCTCTGCCGTTGAGTGCCGGCGACCCGAAACGAGTCTGCCCCGACGGAATGTCGCGGTCGATGCCGCTCTTCGAGCCGATTTTCACTTCGTCGCCGACGGTGATATGGTCGGCAATGCCCACCTGTCCCGCAAGGAAGCAGTTGCGACCCACTTTCGACGTGCCGGCGATACCGGTCTGCGCCGACGATACTGTGTTTTCGCCGACTTGGACGTTGTGCCCGATTTGAATCAGATTGTCGAGTTTCACGCCGCGGCGGATGATTGTCGAATCGGTCTTTGCACGGTCGATGCAGGTGTTGGCGCCGATTTCGACATCGTCTTCGATTACGACGTTGCCGAGTTGGGGTATTTTGTCGAATCCGCCTTTGCCGTTCGGCGCGAATCCGAATCCGTCTGCACCTATCACCGCCCCCGCATGGATGATGCAGCGTTCGCCGATGCGGCACCCCTCGTAAATTTTCACTCCGGCATAGAGTTTCGTCGCCGCGCCGATATGCACTCCGTCGCCGACATAGCACTGCGGATAGATTTTCGCTCCGTCGCCTATTTCAGCCCCCGCTTCGATGACGGCGAAATCGCCGATGTAGCACTCCTTGCCTATTTTCGCATTCTCCGAAATCGACGCCAGACGGCTGATGCCCGTCTTTTGCGGTTTCATGGCATTGTACATTTCGAGCAGTTGCAGTACGCTGCGACCGACGTCATCGACCTTGACGAGCGTTGCACCGATTTTCTGCTTGGGCTCGAAATCCCTGCCGACGAGTACGATGGAGCAGTCGGTGGTGTAGATGAACTGTTCGTATTTCGGATTGGTGAGATAGGTGAGCGAACCCTGTCTGCCCTCCTCTATCGATGAAACGGTGTGCACTGCCGTATTTTTGTCGCCTACGACCTCTCCCGCGAGAAGCCCGGCTATCATTTCCGCTGTGAATTTCATAGTGAGTTATTCGTTGTTTTTTGTCTTTTGCAAATATTTGTCGAGCCGTATTCCCTGCGGAACGAACTCGGTTACGTCGTGCCCGAACGAGACGAGTTCGCGAACGATGCTCGACGAAATATGGGCGTATTCGTCGGGCGTTACGAGCAGTACGGTCGTCAGTTCGGGGAACAGACGGCGGTTCGTCGCCTCGATGCTTCGTTCGTAGTTGAAATCGGTGGTGTTGCGGATGCCGCGCACGAGTACCGTCGCACCGGCCGTCCGGGCGAATTCTCCGGTCAGGTTGTCGTAACTCGCCACCTTAACCCGCGGATTGTCGGCATACAAATCCGAGATTAGCCTCAAACGGCTTTCGACGTCGAGCAGACTGTTTTTTGCCATGTTCGCACCGATGGCGACTACCACCTCGTCGAACAGTTCGAGAGTTTGTGCGACCAAGGCTTCATGCCCTCGCGTGAAGGGGTCGAACGACCCGGGGAACAATGCGATTCTTTTCATTGCGGCTGAAAAATCCTGTAAATAATCGGTAAAGATAATATATGCCGACGGCATAACCAAATTTTGCGGGCGGTTTGTAAAATTGCGTCCGTTATCTGCCGCGACCCCGACGCTCGAATTCGACGTATTCGGTGTAGGCGATTCGGGTATGCGGGTTGGTCGAGAATATATCCTGACGTATCGCTTTGGTTCCGTAGCGGATGAACAGAAAACGCCGCGGCACACGGTGCACGACCTGATGCAGGGTGTCGATGCAGCGGACACGGCAGCGGACATCGTCGCCGTCGATTTCGCCTTCGACCTCGACCCACGGGTCGCACCAGCGGAACCGGCGCAGCGTATCGGCATAATGCACCGTGTCGAACAGCCTGACGGTGTCGCGCACGACGACGGTATCGCGGATGACGGCGGCGGCTTCGACCTCGGTGGCTGCAACGCTTTTGGCTGCGCTTTCGAGCCGCCGGATTCTGATTCCGAGCGACCTGATGCGCTCGGCATCGGCTTGGCGAATCTCTTCGTATTCGCCGCATCGCAGACGCAGAATCCGGGCGGATGCCGCCTCCTCGCCGAGGGCGGATTTGTAGTGTTCGACCTCCTGCGCAAGGGCGGTCTGGTTGTTTTTGAGACGATTGTTTTCGTTGCGGAGAATCCGCATTCCGCCTGCGAGCAGCAGCGTCGCGACGACGGAATAGATGACAAGAAATTTTTTCATGAAAGGCTGTAATTCAAGATCGGTTTGCGACAAATATACAACCTCGGAACAGGGGGTAGGTTCTATTTTTCGTAGAAAAAATTACAATCGGCTGCTGAACAGCGGATTGCGGAGGAAGAAATTTTGTAAAAGGCGATATTGGCTGCACGTCGGCGCAGCCGACGCTTTAACGCAATAAAGGACGGATGCGAATCAGAGCCGCTGCGACGTAACGTTAAGGATGATGTCGGAGTATGCCGTTCCGTCGCATTCGGACAGGGAGGTGATGCCGCGGTGGTCGATTCCTGCGAGTTCGTCGGCGGTAAGCAGTTCGTCGCGTGCTATGTCGCGTATTTCGACCCGGCGACCGTCGCGTCCGAACGCCCGCATGACGATTTCGGCTTCGGCGGTCATCGAGGATTCGGAAACGGTGATGACGCCTTTTGCGATGATTACGGGCGTGCCTCCGTCCACCGACACGATTTTACCGTCATGTCCGATTGCGACGAATGCTCCGCAACCCTGTACGGCGGCATATTCGCTGAGCAGCCGTGTCGCGGCGAGCGACGCCGAGGTCGGCAGAGCGACGAATATGCCGCCCGATTCGACTGTCGCCGCTTTCGGACGCAATGCCCTTAATGCGAAACGGTCGTATATCGACGTGCCGTGGCACGAGAGTGCGTATTCGGAGTCGCCGTAACTGCGCAGCAGAACGATATGCGAGCCGCAGTCGGGATAGCCGTTGCGTGCGAGAAGCCGTTCGACCGCCGCCGCCATGTGCCCGGCATCCAATCCCGACGGAGAGCGGCGTATCTTCCATGACGCCGCATCGAGCAACTCCATGCGACGCTGCATCTGCAACGCCCGATGTCCTTCGGTGCGGATGTACTGGTAGACGAACGGCGCGTCGCAGTCGGCTGACGCGTCGATGAACTCACCGTTTTTATATATGGTATCGGACATGGCGACCGGAATTACATGAGTATTTTCAGCAGGAGTTCGCGCAACAGTTCGGAATCCGACGAACCGCCCGTATCGACGCCTTTGCTCTTGGCGTCGTATTCGCGCAACAGCCCGAGGATGTTGAACACTTTGCGGTTGTTCCACAGCGCGGAGTTCTGTTTCAGTTCGCGCAGCGCATAGATGTTGCTCGTTTTGAGAATGCCGACCAACTCGGGGTCGGACGGGAACGGAACATTGCGATACTGCGCCCGCCAGCGCAGATAGTTCACGATGAATATCTCGCGGAACGTCCCGAACAGAGCCAGAATGGTCAGCAGCAGCGGATACTCTTTCGGATTGCGCGACAGATGGTCGGCGATAGTGAGGGCGCGTTCGATATTTTTGGTCGCGACTGCCTTGCACAGTTCGAAGTTGTTGAACTCCCTCGATATGCCGATATACTCCTCTATCGCGGCGGTCGTGATGCGGCGGTTGTCGGCAGGCAGCGAAACCGTCAGTTTCGAGAGTTCGTTGCCGATGCGGGATATGTCCGTACCGAGGTGATTCACGAGCAGTTCGATGCTCGACGAATCGATTTCCAGCCCCTTCGAGCGGACGAATCCTCCGAGCCACTCCCTGATTTCGTAGTCGCGCGGACGCACCGATTCGAATACTGCGCCGTTCGCCGCACAGGTCTTGTATAGTTGCTGCCGACGGTCGGCGTTTTTCTCCTTGTGGCAGATTACGAGGATGGTCGATTTCTGCGGCTTGGCGGTGTAGGATGCGAGCAGTTCGAGTTTGTCGAGCCGCTGAGCCTCCTTGACGATGATTACCTCGTAACTGCCCATCATCGGCACCTGCCGGCAGTAACTCGCCACCGTTCCGCCGTCGGTGTCGCGCCCGTAAAGCGTTATCTGGTTGAACTGGCGTTCCGCCTCGCCGAGAACCGTCGTCGCCAGTTTCTCGCACAGTGCGTCGATGAAATAGGGCTCCTCGCCCATCAGCAGATAGACGGGCTCATATTTGCGTGCATCGATATCTGCCGACAGTCGGCGGAATTCGGCTTCGCTGTCCTTGAATTTTATCGAACTTTTCGCCATTATAGGGTCTCTCTGTAAATTCGCAAAACGTTTTCCGTCGAGTCGTCGATGCGGTAGCGGTCGTCGATGCGCATGCCGACGAGCCATACGATGTCGCCGCCCGACACGAGCACGAACTGACGGCTTTTTTCAATCATCGATACCTTGCGGTCTATCAGGTAGTCGCTCACCTTTTTGCGCCCTGTCATGCCGAACGGGACGAACCAGTCGCCTTCGCGCCAGCGACGCAGGAGGAGCGGATATTTCAACTTGCTTTCGTCGATTAGCGCGACGTCGCGCGGCACGCTGTAATCGGTTATGTTGTCGATGTCGGTGTGGTCGAAGTAGAGCACCGAGTTGCCGCAGTAACTGCGCATGGCATTCCTTTCGACCGCGGTTTCGCAACTGTCGTCGTCGCCGATGCGCGTAACGGCGATATTGCTGCGGTCGATGCAGGCGACGTATTCGCGCGAATAGAACCGTTTGCCCGTCAATCCCTGCTCCAAAGCGCGGCAGAGTTCGTCCACGACATCGCCCTTGAATCCGTAGGAGGAGTTGAGCAGTTCGTAAATCACGAAATTGCGCGGGAAGGCGGCGTCGATGCGGTCGGGACGGATTATGTCCACTCCGTCGCGGCTTTCGGTGGCGATTTCGCGTATTTTGGCTATCGCCGACTCGACGAACAACTGCGTATCGTTCAGCCGGTAGAGATTGCCGCGCATGAGAGCGGTGAATTTAGGATTTATCTCGCGTATCATCGGCACGAGCCCGAGCCGTATCTTGTTGCGCAGATACTTCGTCGAGCGGTTCGACGAATCTTCGCGGAACGGAATGCGTTTGGCGACGGCGTATTCCAGAATCTCCTTGCGCGATGCGAACATGAGCGGTCTTACGACCTTTCCCATGCGGTGGTTGATGCCCGTAAGCCCTTTCAGCCCCGTGCCGCGCAGCAGATTGATGAAGAACGTTTCGATGGAGTCGTCCACGTGATGCGCAACCGAAATGACGTTGTAGCCGTGTTCGTCGCAGAGTTCGTAAAACCATGCGTAGCGCAGTCTCCGTGCGGTCATCTCCATGGAATCGCCCGTGCGCTCCATTTCGCCGACCGTGTCGAACCGCTTGTTGTAGCATGCGACCCCGTATTTGGCGGCTTCGCGGGCGACGACCTCCTCGTCCTCGTCGCTTTCAGCCCCGCGCAGTCCGAAGTTGCAGTGCGCAACGCCTATGTCGTAACCCGATTCGGCGAACAGGGACAGCATCACCATCGAATCCACTCCGCCCGACACCGTGAGAAGAATTTTGTCGTTGCGGGTGAACAGCGAATGACGCTCTATGTATTTCTCGAAATTTTCTATCAGCGAATTGTTGTGCATGCCCGTATTCCTTATAATATGTTTACTTCCGTTTCGATTTCTATGCCGAATGCTTCGCGGACTTTCGCCTGAACCTTGCGGGCGAACCCTATCACTTCGCCTCCGGTCGCACCGCCGAGATTGATAAGCACGAGAGCCTGCCGCGAATGAACGCCGACGCGACCTTCGGAAAAGCCCTTCAACCCTGCCCGGTCGATAAGCCAGCCTGCCGCGAGTTTCGCCTTCGCTCCGTCGGCGGCGGGGTAGAGCGGCATGTCGGGATATTGCGCTTTGAGCCGTTCGGCGACAGCGATATCGACGACCGGATTCTTGAAGAAACTGCCCGCATTGCCCGTAACCGCAGTGTCGGGAAGTTTGCTGCGGCGGATAGAACATATAGCGTCGCGGATGTTGCGCAATGTCGCTCCTCCGCGGGCTTCGACCTCGCGTACGACATCGCCGTAACCGAGATTCGGTCGGGCGGTCTTCGACAGACGGAATTCGACGGCGACGATGATTACCCGCCTTTTCAGCGAACGCTTGAATATGCTGTCGCGATATCCGAATTCGCATTCGTCGGCGGAAAGGGTCGCGAAATCTCCGTGTTCGGGACGGAATATCTCTACACGCGCGATGGTGTCTTTCGCCTCCGCACCGTATGCGCCGATGTTCTGAACCGGTGCCGCTCCGACCCTGCCCGGAATGAGCGACAGATTCTCAGTCCCCCACAAATCGCGTTCGACGCACCACTCGACGAAATCGTCCCATTCGACGCCCGCACCGACCCTTGCGGTCGTGCTTTCGCCGTCTTCGTCAATGACCGTGATTTCGCGATTGCACGGAACGACGAGCGTCTTTTCGACATCGCGCGTAAATAGAATGTTGTTGCCTCCGCCGAGAGCCATCCACTCGCCCCGAACGTGTGCGGAGAACAGTTCGGGCAGTTCGCCGGCGCGGTCGAACTCCGCCAGCCGTGCGGCTCGCTGTACGACGTGGAAACTGTTGCGTCCCCTAAGGTCGATATTTTCGAAAATGCGAATCATATTGCAAAAGTACGAATAAGTTAGGGTAAAGCAAAATAAATCGTGCTTTGCCTTTTTGCAAAAATTTCGGGGAAAGGCTGATTATTTGCAATAAAATTCCTAACTTTGGTAGGTGAACCGATTCAAATCAAAACTGCATATTATGTTCAGCGAAAAAGACATCGAACAGATCTGCCGGCACGGACTGTCGGTCGGGCAGGTCGAACAGCAAATCGAGAATTTCCGGCGCGGGTTTCCGTCATTGCCCGTGGTCGCGGCTGCATCGCCGCAGGACGGCATAACGGTGCTCCCGCCCGAAGGGGTCGCCGCTGCCGCCCGATCGTACGAACGCCGGGCTGACGGATTGTCGGTCGTCAAGTTCGTTCCGGCATCCGGAGCGGCTACGCGAATGTTCAAGGAGTTGTTCGAATTCGTGAATGACGGCAAACGCGGCAAGGGTATCGATACCCTTCTCGAAAATATCGAAAAATTCGCATTTTATCCCGAACTTCGCAAGACGGTCGCCGATTTCTCGGACGATTTTGCGGTCGTGTCGGCGATTATAGGCGACGGGCTGAACTACGGCTCCAAACCGAAGGGGCTGGTAACTTTCCACAGTTATCCGGACGGTGCGCGAAAGGCGGTCG
Source organism: uncultured Alistipes sp. (assembly GCA_964427035.1). Taxonomy (GTDB): domain Bacteria; phylum Bacteroidota; class Bacteroidia; order Bacteroidales; family Rikenellaceae; genus Alistipes. The sequence continues at coordinate 23,537 of CAYRSF010000047.1, read as the reverse complement.
AGGAGCATTTGGTCGAAGGCGCGCAGTACGGAGCGTCGAACGGCGTATCGCGTATCCATTTCACCGTATCGCCCGAACACGAAGCGGGGTTCCGTGCGCTTCTGAAAGAGCGTCTGCCATATTACGAACACAGGTTCGGCATCGAATACGACATCTCGTTCTCGCAGCAGAAACCCTCTACCGACACCATCGCGGCAACGCCCGACAACGAACCGTTCCGGACGGATGCGGGCGAACTGCTGTTCCGTCCTGCGGGGCATGGCGCGCTGATTGAGAATCTCGACGAAATCGATGCCGACGTGATTTTCATAAAGAATATAGACAACGTTACGACAGATACCCGCCGCGACGATACGGTGGTGTTCAAAAAGGCACTTGCCGGAATACTTCTCGACAAGCAGGAGCGGACGTTCGAACATCTGCGGCGGCTGCGTGCCGGCGATGCCGATTTGGCGGAGACGGCCGCTTTCATCGTTCGCGAACTCTGCGTGAAACTGCCCGAAACTTACGATGCCGCGCTGCTCGAAAAGATTCTCGACCGACCGATTCGCGTATGCGGAATGGTGCGCAACGAAGGTGAGCCGGGCGGCGGTCCGTTCTGGGTGAAGGCGGACGACGGAACGGTTTCGCTGCAAATCGCCGAGTCGAGCCAGATTTCAGCCGAAGACATGCCGCTGATGAAGAGCGCGACGCATTTCAATCCGGTAGATTTGGTTTGCGGCGTGAAGCGTTGCGACGGCTCGAAATTCGATTTGAAACGTTTCGTCGATTCTGCGACCGGATTCATCTCGTCCAAGTCGAGCGGCGGCCGCGAGTTGAAGGCGCAGGAGTTGCCGGGTCTGTGGAACGGCGCGATGGCGCATTGGAATACGATTTTCGTCGATGTCCCGATTTCGACATTCTCGCCGGTAAAGGTCGTACAGGACCTGCTGCGCGAACAGCATCGGCAGAAAGCGGAATAAACGTCTTCGAGGTCGCGCAGACATTGCCCGATTGAAAGTTGCGCAGGCGGCATTTTGCCGCCTGCTTTCATGCCGAATACCGCCGCAAGATGTTCTAAATAGCACAAAGCCCGAGCCGGAATTTGGATGAGCGGAAAAATTTACTATATTTGCACGACTTATCGAAGATAAGCGGTGTATAGCGGATAAAATATCGCAATCGTCTCCGCACCCCGTTTCACGGGTGCGGAATTTGCCGTATTGTCCGTACTGAACGACGAAGATATCGAAATTAAATAACTGTCTTATGGATAACAAGTTGAAAGAACTTACCGACAAACTCTACGGCGAGGGTTTGGAGAAGGGGCGCGCCGAAGCGGAGCGTCTTGTTGCGGAAGCCGAAGCGAAAGCGGCGAAAATCGTCGCCGAAGCCGAAGAACAGGCTGCGCAGATTGTCAGGAAAGCCGAGGACAAGGCTGCCGATACCGAGAAGAACTCGATGACCGAAATCGCGCTCGCGGGCAAGCAGGCAGTCGCCAAAATCAAGAACGAAATCGCCGATCTCGTCATCGCCAAATCGACCGACGCGATTTTGAAAGGCGCCGCTCTCGATGCCGATTTCATCAAGTCGATGCTGCTCGAAGTGGCGAAGAACTGGAACGGCGCATCGTCGAAAACCGAGTTGAAGGCGTTGCTGCCGGAGAATGCCGAGAAGGAGTTCGCCGCCCGTTTCGGCGCATCGGCGGGCGAGTTGCTCGCTGCGGGCATCGAAGTGGGTTATTCAAAGGACGTGCGCAGCGGCTTCAAGGTCGGCGAGAAGAACGGCGGATACTACATCTCGTTCACCGACGAGAGTTTCGCCGCTCTGATGCACGAATATCTGCGCGAGAAAGTTTCACGAATGTTGTTCGAGTAGGGTATGTTCGGTACGGATTATTACGCGCTCGTATCGGGTTTCCGCGAATATGCGCTCGATGCCGAAACCAAAGGGTTCGACATCGAGGCGATACTTGCGGAGGTCGGGGAGACGGTTTCGGCGCGCGACATGAAGTGCGTCCGGCTGCTCTATGCCTACTACGACTGCGAGAACATCGTCGCACTGCACAACGCCTGCACGGCGCATAACCGGCTCGGCAGACTGTCCGCCGAGGAGTCGGAGCAGGAGATGAAATCGCCGAAACTTCTGCCTGAACGCATCGCCCGCGTGCTGCGCGCATACGCCAATCCCGAGGGGGAGGATGCCGAGGATACCGACATGTCGATTTCGTTCGCCCGTGCTCTGTTCGGAGCCTATTACGAGGAGTGCGCCGCTTCGTCGTCGCGCTTTTTGCGCGAGTGGTCGGAGTTCGACCGCACGCTGCGGAACGTGATCGCTGCCGCCACCGCCCGTTCGCAGGGCGTGCCGGTCGAAACGGTTACGGTCGGCGGCGGCGAGACGGTCGGGCAGTTGCAGCGCAGTTCGGCTGCGGATTTCGGTCTGCGGGGCGAACTGTCGTATATGGATGCCGTTATCGCAGTGGTGAACGACGAACGCAACATGCTCGAAAAGGAGCGCAAAATCGACAGGATACGGTGGGATATGGCATCGGAACTCTCGACGTTCGACTATTTCGACATCGATGCGGTGCTGGCTTATCTTGTCAAGGTCAATATGGTAGCGCGCTGGAGCCTGCTCGACCGCAGGTACGGTCGCGAAATGTTCGAGCGTCTTATGGCGGAACTCGACGGCAAGGAATCGATAAATAAAATATAAAAACGCAATAATGAATACAACAGGACGTGTAAACGGTATCATCTCGAACATCGTTATCGTCAAAGCCGACGGTCCGGTCGGTCAGAACGAAATATGCTATGTTCGATGCGGCGATACCAGAATGATGGCGGAGGTCATCAAGGTGATAGGCGACGACGCCTACGTGCAGGTTTACGACTCGACGCGCGGTCTGAAAATAGGCGACACGGTGGAGTTCGCCGGGCACATGCTCGAAGCGACGCTCGCTCCGGGTCTGCTTTCGCGCAACTACGACGGTTTGCAGAACGACTTGGAGAAGATGGAGAGCCTTTTCATCGAGCGCGGTTCGATAACCGACCCGATAGACTTCGAGCGCAAGTGGGAGTTCAAACCGCTTGCCGGGGTCGGCGACAAGGTGTCGGCGGCTTCGTGGCTCGGCGAGGTTAAGGAACAGTGGGTGGCGCACAAAATCATGGTGCCGTTCGTCATGACGGGCAACTATACCGTGAAGAGCATCGTCCCCGCAGGCGAATACAAGGTTACGGACACTGTCGCCGTGCTGACCGATGCGGACGGCAGCGAATATCCGGTAACGATGGTTCAGCGGTGGCCCGTAAAGCAGGCCGTAAGATGCTATACCGAGAAACCCCGTCCGTCGAAAGTGATGGAGACGGGCGTACGCGCGATAGATACGTTCAACCCCCTTGCCGAGGGCGGTACGGGATTCATCCCGGGTCCGTTCGGTGCGGGCAAGACCGTGTTGCAGCACGCCATCTCGAAGCAGGCTGATGCCGATGTAATCATCATCGTCGCTTGCGGCGAACGTGCGAACGAGGTGGTCGAGATTTTCAAGGAGTTTCCGGAACTCGTCGATTCGCGCACGGGACACAAACTGATGGAGCGAACGATCATAATCTGCAATACGTCGAACATGCCTGTCGCCGCCCGTGAGGCTTCGGTGTATACCGGTATGACAATCGGCGAATACTACCGCTCGATGGGCTTGAAGGTGCTGGTTATGGCGGACTCGACGTCGCGATGGGCTCAGGCTCTGCGCGAAATGTCGAACCGTTTGGAGGAGTTGCCGGGTCAGGATGCATTCCCGATGGACCTGTCGGCTATCATCTCCAATTTCTACTCCCGCGCGGGACTGGTGAAACTCACCAACGGCGAAACGGGTTCGGTAACGTTCCTCGGTACGGTGTCGCCTGCGGGAGGCAACCTCAAAGAGCCTGTTACCGAGTCCACGAAGAAGGCTGCCCGATGCTTCTACGCATTGTCGCAGAGCCGTGCCGACTCGAAGCGTTATCCGGCTATCGACCCTATCGAATCCTACTCGAAGTACCTCGAATATCCGGAGGTGGAGGAGTATTTGGGCGAGAAGATAGAGAAGGACTGGGTGCAACTAGTGTACCGCGGCAAGACGATAGTTCAGCGAGGCAAGGAGGCCAACGACCAAATCAACATCCTCGGCGACGACGGCGTTCCGACAGAGTACCACGAACGCTTCTGGAAGAGCGAACTCATCGATTTCGTGGTGTTGCAGCAGGATGCGTTCGACGACATCGACGCCAACTGCCCTATGGAGCGTCAGCAGATGATGTACAAAATGGTTCTCGACATTTGCGACCGCACGTTCGGCTTCGCCGATTTCGAGGCTTGCTCGAAGTTCTTCAAGGGACTTATCAACCTGTTCCGCCAGATGAACTATTCGGAGTGGAAGAGCGACAAGTTCTACGACTACCAAAAGCAGATTGAAAACTATGTTTCTGAACAGAGCAAATAAGGGAGAAGCGTTATGACAACACGAGCATTTCAGAAAATATATACCAAAATCGATAACATTACCAAGGCCACCGTTACGCTCCGTGCCTCGGGGGTAGGTAATGACGAACTCGCCACAGTGGGCGGCAAACTCGCACAGGTGGTCAAGATTATGGGCGACGAGGTTACGTTGCAGGTGTTCGCCGGTACGGAGGGTATCGCGACGAACTCGGAGGTCGTATTCCACGGCGAACCGCCGAAGTTGAAGGTGTCGGACAATCTCGCCGGACGGTTCTTCAATGCCTATGGCGAACCGCTCGAAGGCGGCGAACAAATCGAGGGCGAGGCGCGCGAAATCGGCGGTCCTACCGTCAATCCGTTCCGCCGTTTGCAGCCGTCGGAACTCATTGCGACCGGAATCGCAGGCATCGACCTTAACAACACTATCGTTACCGGACAGAAAATCCCGTTCTTCGCCGACCCCGACCAGCCGTACAATACCGTAATGGCTAACGTGGCGTTGCGTGCCAAAGCCGACAAAATCATTCTCGGCGGCATGGGTCTGACGAACGACGATTTTCTCTATTTCAAACAGGTGTTCGAGAACGCCGGTGCGCTCGACCGCATCGTGTCGTTCGTCAATACGACCGAAAATCCGCCGGTCGAGCGACTGCTCGTACCGGACATGGCACTGACGGCTGCCGAATATTTCGCCGTGGACAAGGGCGAAAAGGTGCTGGTGCTGCTTACCGACATGACGCTGTACGCCGATGCGCTCGCTATCGTGTCGAACCGTATGGACCAGATTCCGTCGAAAGACTCGATGCCGGGTTCGCTCTATTCCGACCTCGCGAAGATATACGAGAAGGCGGTGCAGTTGCCTAACGGCGGTTCGATTACGATTATCGCCGTTACGACCCTTTCGGGCGGCGACATCACGCACGCCATTCCGGATAATACGGGTTACATCACCGAGGGTCAGTTGTTCCTGCGCAACGACACCGATACGGGCAAGGTCATCATCGACCCGTTCCGTTCGCTGTCGCGTCTGAAACAGTTGGTTATCGGCAAGAAAACCCGCGAAGACCATCCGCAGGTGATGAATGCCTGCGTGCGACTTTTCTCGGATGCCGCGAATGCGAAAACCAAACTCGAAAACGGTTTCGACCTGTCGGATTACGACGAACGCGCTTTGAAGTTCGCCCACGACTATTCGGAGAAACTGCTCGCTATCGACGTGAATATCAGTATTACCGAGATGCTCGACACGGCATGGTCGCTCTTCGCCGAATACTTTACCAAGGAGGAGGTCGCTGTCAAGGCGGAACTCATCGAAAAATATTGGAAAGCATAATGCACGATGGCAATCAAATTTCAATATAACAAGACTTCTCTCGGCGAACTGGGCAAACAACTGAAAATGCGCCAGAAGGCACTCCCTACAATCAAGAGTAAGGAGTCGGCTCTGCGCTCCGAGGTCAAGCGGGCGAAGGACTCGGCTGCGGAGTACCGTCGCAGGTTGGATGCAATGGTTGCTGAGTACGACTATATGACGGCACTTTGGGGGGAGTTCGATTGTACGCTGCTGCGTGTCGCGGATGTGTCGCTTTCGTCGCACAAGATAGCCGGCGTGCGCATCCCGCAGTTGGAGGACGTCGTCTTCGACGAGAAGCCGTTCGACATGTTCTCCTCGCCGGCATGGTACGGCGACGGAGTGGACGTGCTCAAAAAACTGGCTCGTCTGGGCATCGGGTTGGAGGTCTGCAACCGTCAGACCGAACTGCTCGACTATGCCCGCCGCAAGACCACTCAAAAGGTGAATCTTTACGAAAAGGTGCAGATACCGGGGTACGAGGATGCCATACGCAAAATCAAACGATTCATGGAGGATGAGGAGAATCTCTCCAAGTCCGCTCAAAAAATCGTAAAAACACGCCAACAGGCTGCTGCAAAGGAGGGCAACGCGATATGATAGTCAAGATGATGAAATACGACATCGTTCTGCTCGCTTCCGAGCGCGAACGATTTATCGATACCCTGCGCGGTACGGGGCTGGTCGATATTACGACCACGGGCTGGGAGCCGTCGGAAGACGACCGCCAACTGCTGCTCGACATCGAAAGCCGCGTTAAGGCACTCGATTTTCTTTCGGCATTCGCCGGCGGGGACGGCTATGCGGCAGGCGTTGCGCCTCTCGCAAAGGGCTCGGTGTACGAAACATACGTTGCCGCACAAGCCGGTTCGGCCGCTGTCAGGAGCGAAATCGCACGATTGATGAAAATCGTGGACGAGTGGGGAGCATGGGGCGACTTCTCGGTCGGAGACATGCAGCGTCTTGCCGATGCCGGAGTGCACATGCGGTTCTTCACGACGCCTAAAAGCACGTTCGACAAACATCTCGCCGAGTGGAGCGAAAAATATAATATCTCGCTCGTTTCGGATGCAGGCTCGGTCGCACGCTTCGTCGTCATCGGCGACGGTACGGGCGAGGTGTCGATAGATGCGCAGGAGCAGAAAGCGCCTTCGATGAGCATTTCGGAGGCAGAGGAGGCGATGAAGACCGGAATCGTGAAGATGCGCGACCTCGACCGCACGATTAGTGCCTGCGCCGATGCGCGTGCCGAAATCGAGACGGAACTCGCCGCTCTGAAAGTCCGTTTGCAGGATGTGCGCATCGAAGCGACGGCTGAAAACGCCGCCGACGGGATGCTGCTCGTGATGGAGGGCTGGGCGGAAGAGGAGAACGCACCGAAGGTGGATGCGGCTCTCGATGCCTGCCCGAACGTGGTATACATAAAGAGCAACCCCACTCCGGAGGACGATACTCCGGTGAAACTCAAAAACAACCGCTTCAACCGTCTGTTCGAGATAATCGGCGCGATGTACGCACTGCCGAAATACGGCACTATCGACCTTACGCCGTTCTTCGCACCGTTCTACATGCTCTTCTTCGCAATCTGTCTGTGCGATGCGGGTTACGGAATGATGATTCTTGCCGGCGGTATCGCTCTGCTGCTCAAAGGCGGCGAAAAGATGCGACGTGTCGGCTGGCTCACGACGGTGTGCGGTACGGCATGCGTGATATTCGGATTTTTCGCCAATTCGTTCTTCGGAATGACGATTTCCGATGCGGAGATATTCAAGGGCGTGAGATTCATCAATTTCCAGCAAGATTTCTTCTCGGTGTCGATGATGATAGGCATCGTGCAGATACTGTTGGGTTTGGCAATCAACATCTGGCTGACCGTCCGGACGTTCGGAATCCGCTATGCGCTCGGTACTATCGGGTGGTTCCTGCTGATTTTCTCGTCGTGTGCGGCTGCCGTCGCAGGCAAAGCCGGTGCGGAGTGGTTCGGCTTCGGTTCGACAGCCTACTGCTGCACGGTCGGTGTCGCTCTGGTGCTGATGCTGCTGCTCAACTCTCCGGGCAAGAATATCTTCGCCAATGTCGGTGCGGGATTGTGGAACACCTATAATAATATCACGGGTCTGCTCAGCGACGTGTTGAGTTATATCCGTCTGTTCGCTATCGGTCTGTCGGGAGGCGTGCTTGCATTGGTATTCAACAGCCTCGCCCTCGGAATGACCGGTCTCGACAGCGGCATCGAAGGTCAGGCATGGTGGGTAGTAGCGTTGAAAATCGTCGGGGCATCCGTAATAATCCTCATCGGACACGGTGTGAACCTGTTCATGTCGGCGATTTCGTCTTTCGTCCATCCTATGCGTCTGACGTTCGTCGAGTTTTATAAGAATGCGGGTTTCGTAATGGCTTCGCGCGAGTTCGAACCGCTCAAAAAATCGTAATAAATAGAATAACTGAAATTTAATAAAATTCAAAAACAACTATGAATTCAACAGCATTGATTTTGGCCTACATCGGAGTAGCCCTGATGGTAGGTTTGGCAGGTATCGCATCGGCAGTCGGTACTGCGATTTGCGGTCAGGCGGCAGTCGGCGCAATGAAGAAAAACGGAGGAGCATTCGGCAGTTACATGGTCTTGTCGGCACTCCCGGGTTCGCAGGGTCTCTACGGTTTCGTCTGCTTCTTCATGGTGAACAACATTTACAGCCTTTTGACCGACGACATCACCATGTTGCAGGGTGCCGCAATCTTCGGTATCGGTATCCTTGTCGGCATCGTGAACCTCGCTGCGTCGATTTATCAGGGCAAGGTCTGCGCCAACGGTATCGCCGCTATCGGCAACGGTCATAACGTGATGGGTAAAACTCTGATTCTGGCGGCATTCCCTGAACTTTACGCAATCTTGACGGTCGCCGCGACGTTCATGATCGCTTCGTCGATTTAATTGCGGGCATAATCGCCACAACCGAAAGCCGGCACGGAATCTCCGTGCCGGCTTTCGGTTTTTATCCCCTCCAACGAAAAAGCCGTGATAGGCAAAATAGGTGGAATAGGTAGAATAGGCAGGATAGGGCTCTCTCCTGTAATACTTATTCTTTATTCCTCCCTATATCTGTACAACTGATCTCTCAGACGCGGCGTGAAACCAGCCTCGCGGATTGCCGCCTGAATGCCTTCGGCATCGAACCGGTTGTGTGCACCTGCCGACGAAACCACGTTCTCCTCGATCATTATCGACCCCATGTCGTTCGCTCCGCTGTGCAGGGCTATCTGGGCGGTCTGCTTGCCGACCGTGAGCCACGACGCCTGAATGTTGCGGATGTTATTCAGCACAAGGCGGCTGACGGCGATTATGCGCACGTATTCGGACGGTGAAAAATGCGTCCGCACCCCCTGCGCTTCGAGTTGTGTGCCCGATGAGCGGAAAATCCACGGGATGAATGCGATGAAACCGTAATTGCCTGTCGGGACGGCGGCTTGCAGGTCGCGTATGCGTATCAGATGTTCGATGCGTTCGTGCGGCGTTTCGATATGCCCGTACATCATCGTCGCCGAAGTCGGCAGGTTCATCTCGTGCGCTTCGTGCATCACCGAGAGCCAACTTTCGACATCGGGTTTGTTCGGCGAAATCGCTTTGCGCACCCGCGGAACGAGAATTTCGGCACCTGCCCCCGGGAGCGAATCCAGTCCGGCGGCAACGAGCCGTTCGAGCGTCGTGCGCGTCGTCAGTCCGCTGATTCGCGCGATATGGGCGACCTCCGGCGCGCCGAGCGCATGAAGCCGCACCTGCGGATAACGCCGTTTGAGTTCGCGAAAGAGGTCTTCGTAGAATCCGATGCCCAACTGCGGGTGCATGCCGCCCTGCAACAGCAACTGATCGCCGCCGAGAGCGAGCATACGCTCCGTTTTTTCGCAATATTCGTCGATAGTCGTGATGAAATGACGTTCGGTCTGATGCGGCTTGCAGTGGAAATTGCAGAACCGGCAGCCCGAAATGCAAACGTTCGTGGTATTGACATTGCGGTCGATTTGCCACGTTACGACCGCGGGGTCGGCGACCTGTTCGCGCCGGAACGCATCCGCCTCCATAGCCAAGCGGGGCAGTGCCGCCTCGTCGTAAAGCCGGCAGGCTTCGTCGAATGTCAGCGGTTCGCGGCTGCGGGCTTTGGCGAATATCTCTTTCAGGGTATTCATTTGCGGCTCTTTCTTTTGCGTTTCGGTCTCGGAGCGTCGCCGATGAACGTTTCATCGTCCGTTTCGTCCTCCGCGAGCGTGAAATCGAGCATCCGCCGGCGCAGGTCGGCACTCTTTACGCGTATGCGTACATTGTCCCCGAGCGTGAACGTGCGCCCCGTCGAGTGCCCGCAGATTTGATAACGGGCTTCGTCGAAACGGTAGAAATCCCCGTGGATGTCGCGCAGGGCGACCATGCCTTCGATAAGCGAATTGTCGAGTTCGACGTAAATCCCCCAGTCCGACATCCCCGAAATATGACCGTCGAACTCCTGCCCGATTTTGTCAGCCATGAACTCGACCATTTTGTACTTGACGGATGCGCGTTCCGCCTCCGCCGCCACGACCTCGCGCTCGGACGAATGTACGGCGAGTTGCTCGAACTTGTCCTTGTCCGCCGATCTGCCGCCGTCGAGATAACGTTGCAGCAGGCGGTGAACCATCATGTCGGGATAACGGCGTATGGGCGAGGTGAAGTGGGTGTAGTAGCGGAACCCCAGTCCGTAATGCCCGATGTTGTCGGTCGTGTAGACCGCTTTCGCCATCGAACGTATGGCGAGCATCGACACGACGTTCTCTTCCGCCTTGCCGCGAATGTCAGTCATCAGTTTGTTGAGTTCCCGTGCGACGGCGACACCCTTCGTCGCCTTGAATATGTGCCCGAAACGCAGGATGAACTGACGGAACCGCTCGAACTTTTCGTCGCTCGGCTTGTCGTGTACGCGGAATACCATTGTGCGTTCGCGTCCGTTCCTGTGTGCGCAAAATGTCGCCACACGCCGGTTGGCGAGCAGCATGAACTCCTCTATCAGTTGGTTCGCCTCCTTCTGAACCTTGAAATATACCCCCGTCGGATGCCCGTCCGTATCGAGAGAGAATTTGGCCTCGCGACGGTCGAATGCTAACGCACCCTTGCGATACCGCTCTTTGCGCATCGCCTGCGCAAGACGGTTGAGGGTCAGAATCTCCTCCGCCATATCCCCTTTGCCGGTTTCGATTATCCGCTGCGCCTCCTCGTAGGTGAAGCGGCGGTCGGAGCGAATCACCGTGCGACCGAGCCACTCGCTCTCGACTTCGAGGTCTTCGCCGATTACGAATATCGCCGAGAAACAGAGTTTCTCCTCGTGCGGACGCAGCGAACACAACTCGTTCGACAGCCGTTCGGGCAGCATCGGTATCGTGCGGTCTACCAGATATACCGACGTTCCGCGTTCGACAGCCTCGTCGTCGATTATCGAACCGGGTTTGACGTAGTGCGTTACGTCGGCGATATGTACTCCGATTTCCCATTTCCCGCCGCCGGCAGGGCGTATCGACAGCGCGTCGTCGAAGTCCTTGGCATCGGCAGGGTCGATTGTGAATGTCGGTACATCGCGCATGTCGCGACGCTCGGCGTAATCCTTCGCCGTGATTTCGGACGGTATCGCCGCCGCCGCATCCTCGATTTCCTGCCTGAACTTGTACGGCAGGTCGTATTCGAGCAGGATGGCGTGCATCTCGGCATCGTTATCGCCCTGAATGCCGAGTATATCGACGAGTTCGCCGGTCGGCATGGCGTCCGACTCGTTCCAGTCGGCGATGCGCACAGCCACCTTGTCGCCCGTCTCGATGTCGGGATGTTTGCGCTTCGACAGATAGATGTCGGTCGGCATCTTGCGCGAGTCGGGATGAACGTGTATCGCTTTCGGCAGAACCTCCGCCACTCCGGCATAACATTTCGCGCTGCGCTCGACGACAGCGGTTATTTCGCCCTCTGCCGAGTCGTCGCGCTGCGATTTCTTGGCGAGGATGATTTCGACCGTGTCTCCGTCGAGTGCGTGCATCGTATTGCGGGGGTGGATGAAAACGTCGTTCGGCAACTCCTCGCAGTGAACGTAGACGCTGCCGGAAGCCGTTACATCGACCTTGCCCCTGTAATGGGGCATTCCGGCTTTGCTCAAACGGTAGCGGCGACTGTCGTATTCGACGAAACCCTGTTCTGTCAGCGTGTCGAGAATCGCTTTGGTCGCGTTGCGACCCTCCTTGTCGGCTCCGCCCGATGCCGCAGCGAGGTGTTTGAGCGTGAATTTGCGTTCCGGCGTTTCCCGGAATATGCTTACTATGAATCCGGCGCGATCTTTCGCGTCGATATTTTTACTCTTTTTTCTTCCCATATTCGGTTATCGTTTTTACGGCAAGACGGAGCATGAAGTCGATTCCGACCCCTATCGCCCTCTCGTCCGGATTGAACGCGGGAGTATGGCTGCGACCTGCCGCCGCACCCGCTCCCAATCTGTAAAACAGCGACGGATATTCGGCGCAATACCGACCGAAATCCTCCGATGTCGTGCGCGGAGGAAGCGTCGCCGTCTTGCAGTTCTCCTCCGCAATTTTTCGTGCGAACGCCGTCAGTCCTTCGTCGTTCACTACGCATGGATAGCCGCGGTCGATGTTCACTTCGGTTTCGGTGCCGAATTTCGTATCGATGCTTGCGGCGATGCTCTCGATTATCCGCCATGTCGTGCGTCGCACCGTTTCGTCGAACGTCCGCAGCGTTCCTTCCATATACACCTCGTCGGGAATGACGTTCGTCGCTCCGTCCGCCGCGATGCGACCTATCGAAAGCACTGTCTGCCCGTCGTTCACGGCATTGAGCATTGCGACGATATGCGCGGCGGCCGTTACCGTGTCATCTATTTCGCCGCGCTGTGCCGCATGCCCGCCCCTGCCGCGGACGCAGAATCGCAGTTCGTCGTTGGATGCCATGAATCTGCCGGCACAGAAACCTATTTCGCCGACTTCCAGTTCCGAATCGACATGTTCGCCTATGACGGCGATGATGTCGCGACCGTCGAACGGATGTTCGGCGAGAACTTTCGACGCTCCGCCCGGGTTGCACTCTTCGGCCGGCTGGAACAGACCGAGAACGGTGCCGTCGAAATCGCGGGTGCGGTTCAGCCGCTGCAACACGCCGAACAGCACGGCTGCGTGGATGTCGTGTCCGCAGGCGTGCATCACGCCATCGTTGCGCGAGGCGAAAGCAAGCCCCGTAGCCTCGCGTATCGGCAGTGCGTCGATGTCGGCGCGCAGTACGACGGTGCGTCCGCCGGCTGTGGTGCGTCCGGCAATCTCGGCGAGCACGCCCGTGCCGGCGATACGGCGGCAGGCGATGCCCTCCGCTTCGAGGCAATCCTCGATGAAAGAGGCTGTCGAGTGCTCGGCGAACGAGAGTTCGGGATGTGCGTGCAGATGTCTGCGGAATTCGATAGGTGTCATATCGTCGTCGTTGATACCGCAAAGGTAGCGATTTTCGTGGAGAGTTCCCAATAAAGGACGCTCTATCGGAACTTGCGGGGTGAATATCCTCCGGTTTTTACGGCAAGCGCCGCTATGTGCGCCGGCGAGGCGCCGCAGCATCCGCCTGCGATGTTGCAATATCCGCGTTGCAGATACTCCTCCATTCCGGCGGCGAACACGTCGGGCTTTTCGTCGGTGTTGGGGTAGAGTATCACGGCGCACGAGACGTTGGCGGACAGCCATTGGGCCTGTGCGGCGATGCTCCGAACGCCGTCGGAGCAGTTGTAGCCTATGGCGAGCAGTTCGTCTGCGGGCAGCGACCGGCAGAACGCTTCGGCATCGGGCAGATGGGTGGCCGTTGCCGAAGCGAGAATAGGAATCCACGAACTGCGGCGGCGTATGAGCCGGACGATGTCGGTGAGAGAGTCGGTGCGGCAGATGCTTTCGAGCAGTATCGCATCCGCACCGCCCGAGACGAGACCGTCGATTTGTTCCGTGTGGCACAGACTGCCGACAGGGTGTATCGAGCCTGCCGCATAACACGCTTTGCCGCAGTCGGCAATCGCTTCACGGGCGAGTTCTGCCGCTCGCGCCGCGATGTCGAACGAACGGTCGGCGAGCGAATGCCGGCTTAGAGATTCGGTGTCGGCGAGGAACGAGTCGGTCGTAACGATGTCAGCCCCCGCAGCGAGGTATTCGGAGTGGAGTGCGCGAACCCGGTCGGGATGCGAGAGCACGAGCGCGTCGCAGCCGTTGCGCAACGCCTCGGCCGGCAGTGCCAGCGAAGTGGCGAAGCCGCCGTCGAGTATCAGAATGCGTTCGCGGAGAGCCTGTTCGATGCCAATCACTTTTCGATGATTTTTATTTCGAAAATCCGGCTCCAATTCTTGCCGGTAACGAAGATGCGGTCTCTCTCGGCGTCGTATGCGATTCCGTTCAGGACGTCGGTCGAGGCGTAAGTATCCTTCTCGGGAAGTATTCCGGCAAGGTCGATCAGCCCCTCGACATTGCCGCTCGCAGGGTCTATGATTATGATTTGGTCGAGAGTGTAGACGTTCGCCCAGATGCGTCCGCCAATCCATTCCAGTTCGTTGAGGTACGGCACGGATTTGCCCTCGTATAGAACCGATATGCTGCCTGTGCGCTTGAATGTCTGCGGGTCGATGATGCGGATTACGGACGAACCGTCGGACATGTAGAGTTTCTCGCCGTCGCTCGTCAGCCCCCAGCCCTCGCCGTCGTATGGTACGTTGCGGAGCCGTTTGCCCGATTCGCGGTCGTAGACATGCATGGTGCGGTTCTGCCATGTCAGTTGGTAGACTTTGTCGCCGAGTACGGTTATGCCCTCGCCGAATTCGTTGCGGGGAAGCGTCGCGACGACATCTGCACGACCCGTTTCGAGGTCGATGATTTGCAATTTCGAGTCGCCGTATTCGCCGGTCCCTTCCCACATCGCGCCGTCGATGAACTGCAATCCCTGAGTGTAACTCGACGTCAGGTGGGGATACGATGCGATGACCTCGTAGGTGTATGTTTTCGCGGCTGGGCGAGCCGCAGGCTGCTGTTTCCGTTTGCCGCCGCCCGCACACGAAAAGAGCAGCGATGCACAAAGCATTGAAGCAATAACATATTTCATATTCGACAAAGGTAGTAAATATGACGCAAACTTGCGATTTCTTCGGAAAATTATTATCTTTGCGCCCCGATGCATTATGTTCGGAAACGGATAAACAACAATAATAAACGATATGAATATCACAAAAGTAGAAAAGGAAGCGGGCGTATCGCTCCTGAAAGTCGCGGTCGATGAAAAAGACTACGGCGAGGCTGTGGACAAGATGCTTCACGATTACAAGCGCAAGGCTAACATTCCGGGCTTCCGTCCGGGTATGGTCCCGATGGGCATCATCAGGAAGATGTACGGCAAAGGTGCGGTCGCCGAGCAGTCGTACCGCACGGCATCAAATGCGGTGTTCGAATACCTGCAAAAGGAGAATATCGATTACGTGGGCGACGTGATTCCTGCCGAGGAGCAGGGCGATTTCGATTTCGACAACTCGACGGAGTTCGAATTCGTGTTCGAAATCGGCGAAGCGCCGAAATACGATGTCGAACTGACCGAGAAAGACAAAATCAACTATTACAAGATAAAAATCGACAAGAAGATGCACGCCAACTTCCTCGACAACTACCTGCGCCGCTACGGTCGTTTGGCGGATGTCGATGAGGTCGAAAAGGACGAGGCTCTGACCGTAACGCTCGACAACGGCGATTTGCGTGTCGAGGATGCTTACGTCGGACTTATCTCGATGAGCGAAGAGGAGCGCAAGCAGTTCATCGGCAAGAAGGTGGGCTACAAAACCGAAATCGACATCGACGAGATGTACAAGACTCCGGCACAGCGCGCTTCGATGCTGCACGTGAAGGAGGAGGAACTCAAAGACATCGCTCCGAAGTTCTCGCTCGAAATCACGAAAATCCGCCGTTTCGTCAATCCGGAACTCGACGAAGAGTTCTTCAAGACGGCATTCCCTGACGGCAGCGTGAAGAATGCCAAGGAACTCGATGCTTTCATCGATGCCCAAATCGACAAGGAGACTTCGCGCGAAAGCGACTACATGTTCGTCGCTTCGACCCGCAACTACATGCTCGAAAAGGCTAATCTCTCCATGCCGGAGGGATTCCTCAAACGCTGGCTGTATACAATCAACGAGGGCAAGTTCACGATGGAGGATATCGAGAAGGATTTCGATGCATTCGTGAAGATGTTCTCGTGGAACTACATCCAGAAGCGGATAATCGCAGCCGAGAATATATCCGTATCGGAGGAGGAGGCGAAATCCGAGGCGAAGGATTTGGCATCGATGCAGTTCGCGCAATACGGCATGGCGAATGCTCCGGAAGACATGCTCGCCAATTTCGCGAAGAATATCCTCGACAACAAGGAGCAGAACCGCAAGATTTACGAGAAACTCTACGAACAGAAGGTTGTCGAGGCTGTGAAATCGAAAGTGAAGGTCGTCGAGAAGTCGGTTTCGGCGGAAGAGTTTGCCAAGTTGGCCCAGAGTTTATAACATTCGGCGCATAAAAAACGTATCGGGGCTCTGCCGGTTTGGTTTTGTATCAAACTTGCAGAGTCTTTTTAATCGTTATACAAATTGTAAAAATTGTTGGAAGTTATGTCGGAATTTGAAAAATTTGCCGTCAAGCATTGCGGCATCAGCAGCCTGAAACTGCACGATTACCGTTCGGCGAACGCATCGTACGTCAATCCCATGATTCTCGAAGAACGCCAGTTGAACGTTACGCAACTCGACGTGTTCAGCCGTTTGATGATGGATCGCATTCTGTTCCTCGGTGCGCCGATCGACGATGATGTCGCCAATATAATTCAGGCTCAACTTCTGTTCCTCGAATCGATAGACCCGACCAAGGATATACAACTTTACGTCAATACCCCGGGCGGCAGCGTGTCGTCGGGGTTGGGCATATACGATACCATGCAACTCGTGAACTGCGACGTGGCGACTATATGTACCGGCATGGCGGCATCGATGGGCGCGGTGCTTCTTACGGCGGGCGCTGCGGGCAAACGTTCTGCTCTGCCGCATTCGCGCGTGATGATTCATCAGCCGTTGGGCGGCGTGCAGGGACAGGCTTCGGACATAGAGATTACGGCTCGCGAAATCGCCCGCGTCAAGAGAGAGTTGTACGAGATTCTGTCGCAGCACTCGGGCAAACCTGTCGAAACCATCGAGCACGATGCCGACCGCGACTACTGGATGTCGTCCGAGGAGGCGAAGTCTTACGGACTTATCGACGAGGTTTTGACAAAACGTGAAAAATAAATATGGCGCAACACGGAAACAATAAGGGCGGCGGCTCGAACCGCCGCGAAGACTGCTGCTCGTTCTGCGGATGCAAGCGCAGCGATGCCGACATTCTGTTCCAAGGCGTGGACAGCGGCGTGAATATTTGCGGCAGATGCATCGAAATCGGCTACAAGTCGCTTGCGGACAGCAATATGCTTTCGACACCCAAAAAATCGGACGTCTTCGACATCCGTATGGAGAATATGTTGAAACCGGCTGAAATCAAGGCTTTTCTCGACCAGTACGTCATCGGTCAGGATAGTGCGAAACGATATATATCCGTGGCGGTCTACAACCACTACAAGCGGCTGTCGGGCATGGTGCGCAAGAGCGACGACGATGTCGAAATCGACAAGTCGAATATTCTGCTCATCGGTCCGACGGGAACCGGCAAGACATTGCTTGCCCGTACGATAGCCCGATTGCTCAAAGTACCCTTCACAATCGTCGATGCGACGGTGCTTACCGAGGCCGGTTACGTCGGTGAGGATGTCGAGAGTATTCTTTCGCGGCTTTTGCAGGTTGCGGATTATGACGTTGCGGCAGCGGAGCGCGGTATAGTGTTCATCGACGAAATCGACAAGATTGCGCGCAAGGGCGACAATCCGAGCATCACCCGCGATGTGTCGGGAGAGGGGGTGCAGCAGGCGTTGCTTAAAATTCTGGAAGGCACGACTGTGAACGTCGCTCCGCAGGGAGGTCGCAAACATCCGGACCAGAAGTTCATTCAGGTGAACACCCGCAACATCCTGTTCATCTGCGGCGGGGCATTCGACGGAATCGAAAAGCGTATCGCCCA
Source organism: uncultured Alistipes sp. (assembly GCA_964427035.1). Taxonomy (GTDB): domain Bacteria; phylum Bacteroidota; class Bacteroidia; order Bacteroidales; family Rikenellaceae; genus Alistipes. The sequence goes on along the minus strand of CAYRSF010000047.1, from coordinate 5,557 downwards.
GCGGCTTAATACGCGCGCGATGGGCTATGGCAGGGTCAATGCCGACCGTATCGACCGCGACAATCTGATGAAATACGTAATGCCTCAGGATGTCAAGAGTTTCGGTCTGATTCCGGAACTCGTGGGCAGACTGCCGGTGCTGACCTATATGGACAAACTGTCGAAAGAGGCGTTGCGCAGGATTCTGACCGAGCCCAAAAACGCCATAGTGCGTCAGTATCAGCGGCTGTTCGAAATGGACGGCGTCGCGCTCACGTTCGATGACGACGTACTCGACTATGTCGTGGACAAGGCGGTGGAGTTCAAACTCGGAGCGCGCGGTTTGCGTTCGTTGTGCGAGGCGATAATGACGGATACGATGTTCGAGGTGCCTTCGTCGGGCGAGAAGTCGTTCCGCGTTACGCTCGATTACGCCAAAGCGAAAATCGAACGGGCCGCATTCGTAGAACTGAAAGAAGCGGTATAAAATGACAGAAAACCGCAGAAATCGTTGCCGGTTGCGGAATTTTGGTTATTTTTGTAAAAATAATCGTTTCGCATCGCAAATCGACACGAAAAGATAGAAACGGATATTTAAATAAAATAAAAAGAAAATATGGCTACTGATTCAAAATTGGCAAAAGCGGCGAACAACATTCGTGTTCTCGCTGCATCGATGGTCGAAAAGGCTAAATCGGGGCACCCGGGCGGAGCGATGGGCGGAGCGGATTTCGTGAACGTGCTTTTCGCCGAATTCCTGCGTTACGATCCCGACAACATGCTCTATCCTTATCGCGACCGCTTTTTCCTCGATCCGGGGCACATGTCGCCGATGTTATATTCGGTGCTCGCGCTCGCCGGTCATTATTCGATGGAGGATCTCGCGCAGTTCCGCCAGTGGGGCAGCATCACTCCGGGACATCCCGAAGTGGACGCGATGCGCGGTGTCGAGAACACCTCGGGTCCGCTCGGTCAGGGTCATGCAATGGGTCTGGGCGCGGCTATCGCGGAGCGGTTCATGGTCGCCCGTTTCGGCGAGTGGATGGCTCACAAAACATATGTTTATATCTCCGACGGCGCGGTTCAGGAGGAGGTTTCGCAGGGTGTCGGCCGTATAGCCGGCAATCTGGGTCTGCATAACCTCATCATGTATTACGACTCGAACAATGTTCAACTTTCGACGAAGGTGGACGAGGTCGATACCGAGAATGTCGCCATGAAATATCGCGCATGGGGCTGGAACGTCATCGAAATCGACGGCAGCAGCATCCAACAGATACGCGAGGCTCTCGCGAAAGCCGGCGAGGCGACCGACGCTCCGACCATCATCATCGGCAGTACCACGATGGGCAAAGGTGCGATTACGGCTGACGGAGAGTGTTTTGAAAACAAGGTTTGCACTCACGGACAACCTCTTTCGGCTGCCGGTGCGGACTATGCGGCGACGATACGCAACCTCGGCGGCGACCCCGAAAATCCGTTCGTAATCTTCGGCGAGAGCAAGGAGGTATATGCCGACCGCGCGATGGAACTGCGAAACGAAATGGAGCGTCGCAAGGCAGTCGAGGCTGAATGGCGTTCGGCGAATCCTGCACTTGCCCGCAAACTCGACATGTTCCTTTCGGGCGAACTCCCGAACATCGACTATCGTGCAATAGAGATGAAACCGGATTCGGCGACCCGTGCCGCTTCCGCCACCGTGCTGGGCGTTTATGCCGAGCAGGTGGAAAATATGGTGGTCGCTTCCGCCGACCTCAGCAACTCCGACAAGACCGACGGCTTCCTGAAAAAGACCAAGGCGTTCACCAAGGGCGATTTCTCGGGCAAGTTCTTGCAGGCGGGCGTCTCGGAATTCACTATGGCTTGCATCATGAACGGTATGGCTCTGCACGGAGGCATCATTCCGGCTTGCGGAACCTTCTTCGTATTCTCCGACTACATGAAGCCGGTGGTTCGTCTCTCGGCTCTCATGCGTCTGCATGTCATATTCATCTGGACTCACGACTCGTTCCGTGTAGGCGAGGACGGACCGACCCATCAGCCTGTCGAGCAGGAGGCGCAGATTCGCCTTATGGAGCATCTGCACAATCACCGCGGCGAACGTTCGATGGTCGTCCTGCGTCCTGCCGACGGAGAGGACACCGTTGCGGCATGGAAAATCGCTCTCGAAGAGAAGCGTCCGGTCGCACTCATTCTTTCACGTCAGAATATCAAGAATCTGCCGGCACTCAAAGCATCCCGCCGCGAGGAGGCCATGCAGTCGCAGAAGGGTGCCTATATCGTGGTCGATACCGCAAAACCGAAAGCGGTTATGATTGCTACCGGTTCCGAAGTCGCGACCCTCGTCGAGGGAGCCGAACTTCTCGCAAAAGACGGAATCAACGTTCGCGTAGTGAACGTTCCGAGCGAGGGTTTGTTCCGCGATCAGCCTAAATCGTATCAGGATTCGATTCTTCCTGCCGATGTCGTTCGTTACGGCATGACCTCCGGTCTGCCGGTGAATCTGCTCGGACTGGTCGGCAATATGGACAATATCCACGGACTGGATCATTTCGGCTATTCCGCGCCGTACAAGGTTCTCGACAAGGAGTTCGGTTACAATGGCGAAACGGTATACAACGAAGTGAAGAAGTTGCTCGGCAAATAATGCGTCGGGTGCTATGGCGTAAAACGGGGTCGGACTTTTCCGACCCCGTTTTTTGCGGGTAAAGGTTGTAAGGTTTTAATGTCGCGCGGCGAACAGAAAAGTTCGCCGCTTTGAAGTCTTTAAGGACATTAAAGACCCGCACCGCCTTTTTGTCGTCAGATGATGTCGAACGCAATCTCCATCATGTCGGTGAACGAACGTTCGCGCTGCTCCGCCGTAGTATCTTCGTGCGTTACGAGCGAGTCGGAAATCGTGCATATGCACAGTGCTTTGTTGCCGCTGCGGGCTGCATTCATGTAGAGTGCCGATGCCTCCATTTCGACTGCCAGCACACCCATTTTCTGCCATTTGAGCCAAGCCTCCCTGTCGTCGCTGTAAAACGTTTCGCTCGCCAGAATATTGCCGACGCGGAAGTTGATTCCCATGCTTTCAGCCTTCTCTACCGCCTTGCGGACAAGCCCGAAATCGGCTATCGGAGCGAACGTGCCGGGCAGACAGTACTGCGCGCCGTAGTTGGAGTTGTCGCAAGCCCCCATTCCTATCACCACGTCGCCGCAGTGCAGGTCGGGTTGGTATGCACCTGCCGAACCTGTGCGGATGATGCTCTTCACGCCATAGAAGTTGAAGAGTTCGTAGGTGTAGATTCCGATTGACGAAACTCCCATTCCGTGTCCCATCACCGAAACCCGCTTGCCTTTATAAGTGCCGGTGAAACACCACATTCCGCGCACCTCATTGACGAGTGCCGGATTTTCGAGATAGCGTTCCGCCATGAATTTGGCACGACGCGGATCGCCCGCCATGATAACTTTGTCGGCGATTTCGCCGAATTTCGCCCCGATGTGCGGGGTCGGTGTCATATCTGCCATAGGTTTAATTATTTTGTGTAAAATTTATATACGCATGTGTGAGTGTACAGTTCGCCGGGACGCAGAGTGCAGTCCGGAAATTCCGGCTTGTTCGGCGAATCCGGATAACGCTGCGTTTCGAGCGCGACAGCCGAACGGTAGTTTATCGGACGTCCGTATTTGCCTCGGGACGAGCCGTCGAAGAAGTTGCCGCAGTAGAATTGAAGCGCGATTTGATCGCTCCACACCTCGATGCCGCGACCGCTCGCCGGCTCGTAAATATCGGCGACCTTGATTACCTTCTTGTCGTCCGTGCGGTCGATAATCCAGTTGTGGTCGTACCCCGAGCCGAGCCGCAACTGCTCGTCGCCGTCGTTTACCGCATCGCCTATCCGTCGCGGCTTGCGGAAGTCGAACGGAGTATCGGCGACCGGTAGTATCTCTCCGGTAGGAATCATGAATTCATCGATTGGCGTGATGTTCGATGCGCCTATCGTCAGAATATGGTCGAGAATCGTGCCGAAACCTTCGCCATGCAGATTGAAAAAGGAGTGGTGCGACAGATTCATGACCGTCGGGGCATCGGTGGTCGCCGCATAGTCGATTACGAATTCGTCGTCGGGCGTAAGCCGGTAACTCATCCTTATGCTGCGGTTGCCCGGGAATCCGTCCTGCCCGTCCGGAAGGTCGCAGCGGAGGACTATTCCGTTGTCGGAGAGCGATTCCACCTGCCATATTATTCTGTCGATGCCGTAGTCGCCGCCGTGCAGCGTCTGCCCGTTGTTGTTCCGCGGCAGCACACACTCTTTGCCGTCGAGCACGAAACGTCCGCCTGCGATTCGGTTGGCGAACGGACCTACGGCTGCGCCGAGATACCTTTCGCCGCCGCCGTGCAGATAACGGTCTATCGATTCGTACCCTATTTCGATGTCTGCGTAGTCGCCCTCGCGGTCGGGCGTCCATAACGATACGACACGTCCGCCATAGTTGGTAACCTGCATGACGATGTTTCCGCCGCGGAGAGTGTACAGCCCTGTTCGCGCACCGTCGATTTCGGCATCGAATGCCGAGGCGTCGAGCAATTCAATCTCTTTTTCGCGTTGTCCGCATGCCGCGGCGAGCAGCATGGCGATAATTATAAGGATTCTGTTCATGTGTTTATATTCTGCACGTTATACAAAACTAACAAAAAAATTCGAATAAAATGCCGTAATGCGTACGAATTTTATAATTCGCTGTCGCATCGGGTCGTCAGAGCCTGCGGAATGCAAATAAATTTGCTTTTGCTGCCGGCTTTTCGTACCTTTGAGAAATAACCACGAAAATCAGATGCCGTATGGAAGTGAAGATAGCCGAGGACTGGAAGCGGATACTGCAACCCGAATTCGACAAGCCCTATTTCGAGGAACTTACCGGATTCGTTCGTTCCGAATATGCGTCGCGACGGATTTTCCCGCAGGGGCGCAATATTTTTCGCGCATTCGACAAGTGTCCGTTCGATATGTTGAAAGTCGTTATTATCGGTCAGGACCCGTATCACGGCGACGGTCAGGCGAACGGTTTGTGTTTCTCGGTGAATGACGGAGTGGCATTCCCGCCGTCGTTGCATAATATATTTCAGGAGGTGCACGACGATGTCGGTTCGCCCGTGCCTTCGAGCGGCAATCTCGACCGTTGGGCTGAACAGGGCGTGCTGCTGCTCAACTCGGTTCTGACGGTTCGCGCTCACGAGGCGGCATCGCATGGCGGTCGCGGCTGGGAGCAGTTTACGGATGCGGTCGTAAGGGCGATTGCGGAACGCAAGGACGGAATAGTCTACATGCTGTGGGGCAGTTATGCACAGCGGAAGGGCGCAATTGCCGATTCGTCGCGCAATCTGGTTTTGAAGTCGGTTCATCCGTCGCCGCTGTCGGCGTATCGCGGGTTCTTCGGGTCGAAACACTTTTCGCAGGCCAATGCCTATCTTGCCGCACACGGCAAGTCGCCGATAGTGTGGTAGGGGAGGCTCTTACAGCCGGGAAACAGCAGAAAGAAGATAGGCAATATAGGTAGAATAGGTAGAATAGGTAGAATAGGCTCTCTC
>CAYRSF010000046.1:0-15293 GCA_964427035.1 uncultured Alistipes sp. | reverse complement strand
TTTCGCTGCGCTCAACATGACGTTTTCTATTCCCCACCCCGCCGCATTAAGGTCATTAAGGTCGTTAAGGTCATTAAGGTCATTAAGGTGTCGCGGCGGGATTGTCAGCCGATACCCGCTCTCCGTCATCCTGAGCGTTAGCGAAGGATCTGAAAACAGATGTTTCGCTGCGCTCAACATGACGTTTTCTATTCCCCACCCCGCCGCATTAAGGTCATTAAGGTCGTTAAGGTCATTAAGGTCATTAAGGAGCGGCGGCGGGATACCCCCCCCCACGTCATCCTGAGTGTTAGCGAAGGATCTGAAAACAGATGTTTCGCTGCGCGCAACATGACGGACTGCACAATGGTAGATTGCCGCGTCGGACTTGCGTCCTCCTCGCAATGACGAGTTATATCCCCCGCCCCGCCGCATTAAGGTCTTTAAGGTGTCGCGGCGGGGCAGATTTACAGGTAATATAAGTAATATAGGTCTTATAGGTAATATATGATGCCCCGCCATATTCCACCTATACTACTTATATTACCTATTCTCCCAGTGCTCCCAGTGCTCCCGGTCCTCCCATAATGACCCGCACGTGCCGTCTCGTCCGATTTTAGCGTTATATTTTTTCTTTTCAAATAAATATCATATATTTGCAATTCGCATGGTCGCGCAATCGACCCTGTGAACTGAAAAAATTCGTATTTTACGAACGATAACGAAAAAATGAAACGATATTATGTCATACCGCGGCTGACGATGCTGCATGTCGGTGTCGAACACGGTTTCGTCCGGTCGCAGGATTGGGATGCCGCCGCCAAGGGCGATCCGTCATTCGAGGACGGCGGTTCTTACGATGTATAATCAACATTAAACCATGAAGAAAACAGACCTGTTATTGGGTGTTGCCATGTTGCTCGGAGCGACGGGCTGCACGAAAAACGAAGCCGTCGAAATAGAGAGCGTAACGGTGGAGAGAGCCGAGGTGGTAATCACTGCCGAAATGACGGCGACAAAAACCGCGTACGACGAGGCGACGACGTCGGCATACTGGAATGCCGACGACAAAATCGGCGTGTATCTGTGCCGCGATTTGGGCTCGGGCTATAAAACGACTATCGATAACCTCCGCTACGACAATGCCGGCGAAGACCATTCGAGCGTATCGCGCTTCACCTCGACAGCGACATTCAGCGTAACGACGGGCGATATGATTATCGGTTACTATCCGTACAATGCCGACCAGTCGCTCGACATCGAGGCGGGATTGAAAAGCGACGGCTCGCACGCGGTAAAGCGGGCATTCACGCTCGATGCGCAGACGCAGACGGGCAATGCCTCGACGGCGCATATCGGAGCGAACGATTTTCTTATCGCAACGCCGACCGCAATCGGCGAGGAGATGATTTCGGGCAGCACGGTAACCGTTCCTTTCACGTTCACGCACGCGTTTTCGATAATCCGCTTCAACGTGCAGAACGAATATGTCCGCAGTTTCACGGTGCGCAGCATCGCAATCGAATCCGCATCGGCTTCGGACGCACTGTCGGGCAGGTTCGCGATAAACATCATGAATCCTTCGGTGGAGGCTGTCGAGGCGCAGAACCGCGTTTCGCTCGCCGTCGTGGAGGGCGGCAAAACGGCTGCGGGCGGCACGTTCACGGGATATATGCTTATCAACGGGGTGAATCTGCCTGCCGGCTCGACAATTTCCGTCGAGACGTCGGTCGGAACGTTCAGGGTGCAGACCTCGTCCGTCATGGAGTTCCACCGCGGATATGTCCACACAATCAACTTCGCCGCCAACGAGGAGCGTCTGACCGACAAGCCCGAAACGGGCATGCTGTCGCAGTGCTGGGGCAGTTGGAAACTCGCGACGTTCTGCGGTGCGGCGGTCGATTTCGATGTCTACATGACGCTCAACGACGACTATACGTTCGCACTGTATCAGCGGACGGACGGTTACGAAATGTCGAAATATTTCGGTTCGTACACTTTCGATGCGGCATCGGGCATCTTCGGCGGCACGTACGACGACAATACGCCGTGGGCTGCCGAGTATGTTCTCGAAGATGTCGATGACAATACGATGACTTGGGTCAATGCCGCCGGCGAGAGCGAAATCTCGGTTTATGTCCGTGCGGACATTCCGGCGACCGTACACAGCCTCGGCAATGCGAAACCGGGCAAAATGAAACGTTTCCTTTAAATTAAGACAGAGATATGAAAAAGATATTATCAGTACTCGTCCTGCTCGCGCTGGGTGCATGCACGCAGGCTCCGGACGAAATATCGACAGAGGTTGAAAATTCGCGGCGGGGGGATGCGACCATAGTCCACTCGTCGGAGGGTGCAGTGCGCGGCGAACTTATCGTCAGATTCGCTCCGGAGAGCGAACAGACGCTCGCCGCGGCGGTTTCACGCAGCGGGGCGACGCGTTCGGGCATCGGGGGCGTCGATGAAATTCTGTCGTCGTTGAACGCTTCGGCGATAAAACCCGTATTCGCGATAACCGAGCGCAACGAAACGAACGTCCGCAATGCCGGACTGCATCTATGGTACAAACTCGTTTTCGACGAGTCGGCAGACCTCGACGACGCGGCATCGAAACTCGCCGCGGTCGCCGAAGTGGACGTCGTGCAGTTCAATGTCAAGGTCAAACGCAACTACAACCGTCGTGCGGTCGCGCTCGACGCTGCGAATACCGCCGCTGCGACACGTGCTTCGGCAAACAGGTTCACCGACACTTACCTCGACTTGCAGTGGCATTTCATCAACACGGGCGACAGGACGGTAACCTCGCCCTCGAAAGCGGGTGCCGACGTGAACTGCTCGCAGGCATGGGAGTTGTGCACGGGCGATCCGTCGATTGTCGTCGCCGTCGTGGATGAGGGCGTGATGTATTCGCACGAGGATTTGGCTGCGAACATGTGGACCAATACCGCCGAGCGGAACGGTTCGTCGAACCGCGACGACGACAGCAACGGATACAGGGACGACATCTACGGCTACGATTTCGTAAACGATACGGGCGCGGTTTCGTGGGATGCCTATGGCGATTCGAGCCACGGTACGCATGTGGCGGGGACGATTTCCGCCGTGAACGGCAACGGCAGGGGCGTATGCGGCATCGCCGGAGGTACGGGCAACAACGACGGCGTGAAAATCATGTCGTGCCAGATTTTCTCGGGCGAGAACGGCGCGTCTGCCGACATGACCGCCCGGGCGATACAGTACGCCTGCGACAACGGGGCGACGATACTCCAATGCAGTTGGGGGTATAACTCCGCCAGATCCGATGAAAATCAGGGACCTGCTTCCGACGCCGAATTCAATCGCGACTGTTCTGCCGAAAAGGCGGCGATAGATTACTTTATCGCCAACGCCGGTTCCGAAACGGGCGTAATCAAGGGCGGACTGGCGATTTTCGCTGCGGGCAACGAATACGCTTCGCTCCCGGGGTATCCGAGCGGTTACGAACCGTGCGTCTGTGTGGCTGCCATGTCGGCGGACTTCACTCCGGCGTCGTTCTCCAACTACGGGAAAGGCGTCGATATTACCGCACCGGGCGGCGATTCCGACTATGCGAAGAGTGCGGACGGAACCATTCTTTCGACCCTTACTCCCGAGGTGTCTTCGGCAAACAATCCTTACGGATATATGGAGGGAACATCCATGGCATGCCCTCACGTGTCGGGCGTCGCGGCTTTGGGACTTTCGTATGCCGCCAAACTCGGCCGGCACTTTACGGCGTCCGAGTACCGCTCGATGCTGCTTACGGCGGTGAACGACATCGACCAATACATGACCGGCACGAAAAAGTACTATTACTACTATTCCGAGTACGGAACACAGTATTCGCAGACGATGAATCTGTCCGACTACAAAGGCAATATGGGCAGCGGCTACACCGATGCCTACCGGTTGCTGCTGCAAGTCGAGGGCACGCCGTGCATCACGATGGAGGCGACTTCGGCGATGGCTGAAAGCATCGATCTCGCGACATTCTTCGGCGGCGGTGCGGCATCGCTCAAATTCAAGTCGGCCACCGTTTCGGCAGAGGACAAGGCGGCGGTCGGCATGACCACATGCCTGCTGTCGAACTCGAAACTTTACGTCGTATGTACGAAACCGGGCATCGCTGCGGTAACGGTAACGGCTCTCGTCGGCGGAACGTCGCAGACGGACAATAACGCACCGATTGCAACCGAGGTAACCAAGAAGTTCGCTATCGCGGTTCGCGACGGCGGAACTGCGGGCAACGGCGGCTGGCTGTAAACCGCTGTCTGCACTGCCGCATAACGGCATCGGGCATCCTGTCGCGGGATGCCCGTTTTCTTTCCATAAAGTTCTTAAAGACCTTAACGACTTTAAAGAAGCAATGACAAAATAAATTTTGTTTTGCTTTCGGCTTTTTCGTACTTTTGTAAAAATATGCGCAGGGTATGAAACGTGAAGATTACGACAATATAATCGCCCTTATTCGTCGCGAGGTGGTTCCGGCTATCGGATGTACCGAACCGATAGCGGTCGCTCTGTGTGCCGCCAAGGCCCGCGAAACGCTGGGACGGATTCCGGAGAGCATCGAAATATCGCTCAGTGCCAATATCTACAAGAATGCGATGGGTGTCGGCATCCCCAATACGGGAATGATAGGATTGCCGATTGCCGTGGCTCTGGGCGTGCTGGTCGGCAAGTCGGAATACGGGTTGGAGGTGCTTCGCGACGTTACGCCGGAGGCGGTCGGGCAGGCGAAACGCTATATCGAAGCGACGCCGATAAAGATTGCGACCGAAGATAAGAGCGGCGAGGTGCTGTATGCCGAAACCACGGTTAAATCGGGCGGCGATTCGGCGAAAGCGGTTATCGCGGGCTCGCATACCAATTTCGTCGGCATTTATCGCAACGGCAGGGAGATATTGCATGCCGTATCGGACGGCGGCCGTGCCGGCGGCGGCGATTCGTCGGAACTGACGCTGCAAAAGGTGTTCGATTTCGCGGCGACCGTTCCTGTCGAGGATATAGAGTTCCTGTGGGAGTCTGCCGAGATGAACATATCCGCTGCCGAACTGTCGTTCGCCGGCGATTACGGACACGGATTGGGACGAATGCTGCACGACGATACGCATCATACGATATTCGGCGATACGCTCTTCGCAAAAATCCTCTCCTATACGAGCGGTGCATGCGATGCCCGGATGAGCGGAGCGATGATTCCAGTGATGAGCAACTCCGGCAGCGGCAATCAGGGCATTTCGGCGACAGTTCCGGTCGTCGTCTTCGGACGCGCCAACGGAGCGTCGCACGAGAAGATGCTGCGCGCACTGGCACTCAGTCATCTGACCGTGATTTACATAAAGCAGAGCCTCGGACGTCTGTCGGCATTGTGCGGATGCGTCGTCGCTGCGACCGGGTCGAGTTGCGGCATTACGTATCTTATGGGCGGCGGATACGAAGAGGTCTCGTATGCCGTCAAGAATATGGTTGCGAACCTTACGGGCATGATATGCGACGGTGCGAAACCGAGTTGCTCGCTCAAAGTAACCAGCGGTGTCGCCACCGCCGTTCTGTCGGCCGTGCTCGCCATGCGTCATCGCCACACCACGTCGCTCGAAGGCATAATCGACGACGACGTAGACCGGTGCATTCACAATCTCACCGCCATAGGTCGCAAGGGAATGCAGCAGACCGACAAACTCATACTCGAAATAATGACCAATAAATAAACGCCTAAAAACTGCTCGAATGAAGCGATTTACGTTACTTTGCATCATCCTCTGTTCGGTTGCTGCCGTCAGTGCGCAACCGGCTGACTTTTTCAAAAAAATCGATCCTTACTACTATCTCGAAATCTATCGTCCTTATCCTGCGGAGATGGCGTCGAATACGACCCCTGCGCCGAAAGGGTACGAACCGTTTTATATCAGCCATCTCGGACGGCACGGCTCGCGATATAACATCATTACCCGCCAGTACGACAAGCCGCTGGAAATTTTCGGGGCAGCCCACGATGCGGGCGAACTTACCGAAACGGGCGAACGTTTCTATGCCGACTGGCGGAAGATTGCAGCCGAAGCCAAAGACCGTTACGGCGATTTGTCGGAACTCGGTGCTGCGGAGCATCGCGGCATCGCGCGCCGTATGTACGCGTCGTATCCGGAGGTCTTCTCGACCCGTGGCGGCAAACGCTGCTATGTGAACTGCCGTTCGACGGTGGTTCCGCGCTGCATTCTCTCCATGGCGTCGTTCGCTCAGGAGTTGGTGCGCTTGTCGCCGAAAATCGAAGTCTCGATGGAGGCGAGCGCGGTCAATGCCAAATTCCTCGCGGCGTATGCGGGATTGAACTCGGTGAACGACAAGGCGAAACCGATAAGCGATTCCATACGCCGTGCCAATATGCCCGATGCCGCGCGTTTTCTCGACAACCTGTTCCGCAAGGGCAGCCGCGTGAGAGCGACCATGATAGGCGATACCAACGATTTCATGTACGATATGTATCTCGGCAATGCGATTCTCGGCACCGATGGCGAGACGTTGAACTATCTTTTTACCGAGGACGAACTGTGCCGGATGTGGAAGGCATCCAATTTGCGTCGCTATGTGCTTACCGGTCCGTCGAAGATTTTCCTCGACGCCGTTCTCGTCGGAGCGAAGGAGATGGTGCGCGATGTCATCGCGCATGCCGACAGTGCGGTGGCGACAGGCGGCGAGCAGGCGACGCTGCGTTTCGCTCACGACGTTACGATGATTCCGTTCGTCAAGATGATGGGCATTCCTTGCGGCGCGTTCGTTACCGACGAATACGAAAAGGTTTGCGCCCGATGGCAGTGCAGCGTGGTAACGCCTATGGCATCCAACGTCCAACTCGTATTCTTCCGCAACAAGGCGGGAGACATTCTCGTCAAGGTGCTGTTTTGCGAACGCGAGCAGCGTCTGGTCGAAGAGGCTGGCGAACCGGTGAACGGCTGCTACTACCGCTGGACAGACCTCAAAAGATTTCTCGAATCGCAATTATAAAACGTATCGACTGTACAGATTATGAAATTCAGATTTTTTCTCCTCCTTGCACTGTCGTTCGCGACGGTTTCGTCGGCTCAACCGCTGACGGCGGAATATTTCGCCGAGAATCCCGATTGCGCCGGCGGAATATATTACACCTATCGCTTTACTCCTGAAAAACCGACTCCGGTTCCGAAAGGCTATGAACCGATATATATCAGTCATTTCGGTCGCCACGGGTCGCGCTGGCATGCTTCGGGCAGCAACTACGAACTTCCGTACGAACTTTTCCTCAAAGCGGCGAAAGAGGATATGCTAACCGATTTCGGCAAAGAGATATATCCGACCGTAATGCGTATGGGCGAGGAGGCGAGAGGGCGTCTGGGCGAATTGTCGGTTCAGGGCGTGAACGAACATCGCGGCATAGCCGAGCGCATGTATGTTGCCTATCCGATGCTGTTCAAGGGTAAAAACGTGCATGTCGAGAGCCGTTCGACCAACGTTCCCCGCTGCATACTCTCGATGGCGGCATTCAACGAACGGTTGAAGGAACTCAATCCCGCAATGGATATTTATCGCACGACCAACGACAAGTGGCACGATTTGCTCGTGCCGTCGAAAGGGCGCAAATATTCATTGGACGAAGCGTTGAAAGTCTCCAAAGCGGGTATCGACAGCGTTGCCAATGTTTTTGCCGACGACATCCTGTATAAAATATTCAAGCCCGAATATAAGAGCACAATCGATTCCGAACGCAGAAAGTATGTGAAACTCGTTCGTGCGCTGCATTATCTCTCCATAATCATGCAGGATACCGAGGGCGACGACCGAATGAACGATATTTTCACGGGCGAACAGCGTATGAAATTGTGGGAGCGTGTCAATGCCCAGCGTTATGCCGGGTTCGCCAACTCGGAGGAGTGGGGCGACGGGATTCTTTACGACGGTTCGGCGCTTATGGGCGAAATCGTGCGCGATGCCGACGATTTCCTTGCCAACGGCGGTCGTTCGGCATTCCTCCGCTTCGGACACGACGTAACGGTCATCGCTGCACTGGCGGCTATGCAGGTCGAGGGCAAGTGCGCGCGGACGAGTTATACCGATCCCGATTTGAAAGAGAAATGGGCTGATTTCCGAATCACTCCGATGGCGGCCAATCTTCAATTCATTTTCTATCGCAACGAGTCCGGCGAAGTGATTGTCAAATTGCTGCACAACGAGAAGGAGTGCCGTCTGCCGCTCGAAAGCGATATCGCACCCTATTACCGTTGGGAGGATTTGCGCAAGTATATGAACGGACGTATCGCCGAAATCGCGGAGTTGCCTTACGTCAAAACCATGCTCGCATCCGAAAGCGAACGGTCTTGCGAATCGCAGCGTGCCGACAGATAGGGCAGTCCCCGAATCCCGAAAAGACCTTAAAGTTCTTAACGACTTTAAGGTCTCTATTATATATAGGTATCCCATGCGTTTTCGGGATACCTATAAATTTTTTTTGCAATTTTTTAGTACTATGTATTGCATAATACTAAAAAGTGTATTATATTTGCAGCGTGAAAGTAGTAAAACATGCAAATAAATATTCGCAACTATGAAAGAAACAATTAATGTAAACATCGGTTCGCAGGCATTTACGCTCGACAAGGATGCCTATGAACGTTTGTCGGACTATTTCGACGATGTTCGCAATCGTCTTTCCGAGAATGAAGACGATACGATGAACGACATCGAATCGCGTTTTGCCGAGATATTCATCGAGTCGCGATCGTCGTCGATGATGGTCGTTTCGCTGAAAATCGTTGAACAGGCTATCGCCCGCATGGGCCGTCCCGAAGATTTCGGTCCGGAACGCGGAGCCGGTCGGAAAAAGGCGTCATATTCGCGCGCCAATGAAAACGCGCCCCGTGTCGTCCGCCGTTCGCGCACCAACCGTTCGATAGCGGGCGTATGCGGAGGACTTGCCGAATATTTCGACATCGACGCAACGGCTGTCAGACTTGCCACACTGCTGCTTATTCTGTTCGGCGGATTGTCGATATGGATTTATATAATCTTGTGGATTGTAATTCCCGAAGAACCGATAAATACCAAATTCTATGAAAGACGATAACGTAAAGGTACAGATGCGCAAGGGCATAATGGATTACTGCATCCTCGCTATTCTTGCCAATGGAGATTCGTACGCTCCAAAAATAATACAGGAACTCAAAGAGGCGGAAATGATAGTGGTCGAGGGAACCCTCTACCCGATACTGACCCGTCAGAAGAATGCAGGCTACCTCACCTATCGCTGGGAGGAGTCGCCGCAGGGTCCTCCGCGCAAGTATTATTCGCTTACCGAGGACGGCAAGCGTTATCTGGCGTCGCTCGACGAGGCTTGGGACAAACTCGTCGAGCAAATAAGTTCGATACGGCACAAACATTAAAACCGACATAAAGATGAAACGTATTTTTACAGTATCCGCCGCAGCGGCGATGCTCGCTTCGACGGTATTTGCCGCAGGTTCCGATGACGGTCTGACAATAAAGGGCGACGGTCTGAAAATAAACGGCAGCGGAGGTTCGATAACGCTCGACGGCAACCTCGAAATCAAGAGCGACAACGGAGAACGTGTCGCAATAGACGGCAACCGCATAATCGTCGAGGACAGCAGCGGCGAGGCGGTATACTTCAATCTCGACAAACTCGACAGCCACGGATGCGAATATACCGCGACGGTCGTCGATAAGGACGGCAAGGTCGTTAAGACCGTTACGAAAGCCGACACCGACAATTGCGCACCGAAGATGTCGCCCAAGAGCGGCAAAATCGTAATGAAAGCCGTGAAAAGCAAAATGAATTTCGAGAAAATCGAAGTTTCGCGCTGCATACGGCTTACAGTCGAAGACCGTACCGACGGCAACATAATCGTCCGTGCCAATGAAGCGTTAATGCCTTATATCGAACTTTCGGTCGCGAAAGGCGTTTTGAAGGCTAAGATATCCGACAAAATCGGTATCCGCCGGAAATTGGGCGACATCGTAGCCGAAGTGTATGTTCCTTATAACGGACGCATAAGCAGCATCGATGCGAGCGGAGCATCGGCGGTCATCGTGAAACCTCTGCTCACTGCCGCCGAACTCGACATAGAAGCGAGCGGAGCATCACGCATAGAGTTGAAAGCCGAAGCCGGCGAATCCGATATCGAAAGTTCGGGCGCGTCGAGCATCAAAGCGCACATATCCGGGAACAAATGCGATATAGGTGTTGCTGGTGCATCCGTGCTCAATCTTTCCGGTTCGGTGCGCAGCGGCGCAATCGATGTGTCGGGCGCATCCAAATGCAATGCCTCCGACATGAAATTCGATTCGCTCGAAATTGAAGTCAGCGGGGCATCCGTGGCGAATGTCAGTGCGACCAAATGTACGGTCGATGTCTCGGGAGCATCCAAGGCGGATGTATATTGCGACGGCGAGTTGAGTGCCGAGGCATCCGCCGCCTCGACTGTACGCTACTCTGGCGACTGCCGCACGAATCATCTTTCGAGTTCCGGTGCAAGTTCCATAAAGAAAAAATAAATCAGCCATGAACGAAATCAAAAAATGCAGCATATCGGGCATCTCGTTTACCTTTGACAAGGATGCATACGCCCGATTGGAAGAGTACATATCTTCTCTGAAAAAGGCATACGAACACAATCCCGACGGTACGGAGATTATCGCCGACATCGAAGCCCGCATTGCAGAACTTATTCTGTCGGCGCAGAGCGATGCGGGACAGACGGTGCAGAAACCTCTTATCGAAAACATTATCGCCCAGTTGGGCTGTGCCGAGGATATTTCGGGCGAGGAAGCCGAAGCCGAACCCATAAAGAGCGATACGCGTATTGCGCGCCGTCTTTACCGCGATATCGAGAATGCCAAACTCGGCGGCGTTTGCGCGGGAATAGGCAAATATTTCAATATCGATCCGGTATGGATTCGGCTCATCATGATGCTTCCGCTCGTGATGGTGCTGGCGGGACCCTTATTCGGCAGCAGTTGGTTATCCGGTGTCGCAGCCAACACTTTCGGAATGTTCATATTGGCATACATTGTCATGTGGTTCGCCATTCCGTCGGCGAAGAGCGCGCGCCAGAAACTCGAAATGAACGGCGAGCCGGTAACCGTCAAATCCATAAGCGAAAATTCGTCCGCCACTCCGGAGGAGGCCGCCAAGTCGAGCGTGGCATCGGCAGTCGCCGTATTCGGACGCATATTCGTGGTGATGCTCAAACTCTTCGTCGCAATTCTGATTCTGCCTTTAATCTTCTTGTGCGTGGTGTTTCTCGTGGCGATATTCGCCTCGATATTCGGATGCTTCGCCTCGTTGTTCGAAATCGGCAATTTGGGCATGCTGTCGGATATGATTCCGCCCGAGGAGCCGCTCCTGTGCACTCTCGGCATCGCTGCCGCTTTGATTCCTGTCGTATTGTTGCTGTATCTGTTCGTAACCCTTCTGATTAACAAGCGTCCGCGGCTTTGGATAATGCTTACTGCATTGTTCGTATGGATTTTGGTAATTATTGGAACGGTATTTGCAGCGATAGATACTATCGGTTCCGAAGGTTTCGGCAACGATGAGGTCGTCCGCATAATGAAATCCGACATGACGGAGCAAATCATCGATGCCGACGATGCGATTCTCGACGAGATGAATGGCGAGGAGTACGAGAAACTGCTGTACGACAGCAATGCCGCGAGCATAGACAAATAGAAATTCTCTTAACCAAAACATTTTCATAGTGAAGTCCTGCGATTCCGATAGGGTCGCAGGATTTTTGTTTCGGATTTAGCAAGTAATTTGCGACGCGCTTTAAGGACGGACAAGCGTCGGCGGGAGAGAAGTTGAGGTCGCGGGATTCAAGGCGGAAATGTTGCGGCGGGGCACGTGCCGGGTTTAAGGCGGAACATGTCGCGCGGGCAGAGCCCGCTTACAGGTTACGGCGGCATAAATGCCGCCTGACAGGTATTATAGGTCGGCAGGAAAGCGGTTGAGGTCGCGCTGCGAAATTCGGCGGCAGTAAGGCTGAACAGGCAAATACTGCCTGCCGACCCATAAGCGGCAGTTCACTGCCGCGTAACCTGTGGTCGAGGGCATCTGTCCTCGACCGACCTTAAAGCCGCCGAAAAAACGGCGGCGTAACCTTAAAGATACGGCACGTGATGCCATCCCGACCTCGTGCCGACCTCTCCGTAACAAGTTCCCCTTTACAGAAAGGGGGATTTAGGGGGATAGGTAACAAGGAGCGCAGCACCCGATGGTCGGCAAAAACAAAGCACTGCCAAATATACGGTACATTATCGTTATTCTTAATCTAATGCCGAAATGCGAGAATCGTCTCTCTGAACCGATGCAGGAAGCGCATGATCCGTCATTCTGAGCGAAGCGAAGAATCTGTTTCAATCGATTCGGTTAGATCCTTCGCTATCGCTCAGGATGACGTGTTAAATATTGGTAATGTTTTTCCGACGGCAACCGTTGCGCCGACCGTTGGGAGCGTCATCGACAAAAGTCCCCCTTTGCAGAAAGGGGGATTTAGGGGGATAGGTAACACGGATAAAAAGCAAAATCAAGAAATTGGTTTTGTTTGCTTATCCATATATTCGGCTTCGCCCGATATACTCCCGCTCGGGAATGTTCAAATAAATTTGGAATAAAAGTCCCCCTCGCAGGAGGGGGAGTAGGGGGTGGGTAACATGGATAAAAAGCAAAATCAAATTTTTGATTTTGCCAGCTTATTCGTATATTTGGCTTCGCCCGATATACTCCCGCTCGGGAATGTTCAAATAAATTTGACATTCCGCTCGCTTATTCGTATATTTGTTGCAAAGGCAGAGAATTTGAATATATGTTGAACAGAATCGTAATAAAAACTTTTATCGCCATGTCGCTTCTATCGTTTTTGGGCTGCTCGTCGAAAAGTGCGCCCGCATATCCGCAGGATGTCGTTTCGGCTGCCGACGGTTCGCCGATAACCATCACCTTTTTTCATCATGCGTCGTTCGCCATAGACTGGCTCGGTCGCCGAATATACATTGACCCGGCAGGGGAGAATATCGATTGGGGGAAACTGCCCAAGGCGGATGTCATCATGATTACGCATTCGCATTACGACCATTTCGATTTGCCGACGGTCGAGGCATTGTGCGGCGACGGTTGCGAGATAATTTGCGACAGAACGACCGCCGAGGCTTTCGAACACGACTGTACGACGATGCTTCCGGGCGATACCGCCGTTCCGTTCGAGGGATTGTCGGTAAAGGCGGTTCGCGCATACAATATTACCGACGGACATACGCAGTTTCATCCGAAGGAACGCGAGGATTGCGGTTATGTTCTGACGATGGGCGGAACGACACTGTATGTTTCGGGCGATACCGAGGATAACGACGATGTGATGGCGTTGCGCGATATAGACATCGCTTTTCTGCCGGTGAATCAGCCCTACACGATGACGGTCGATCAGGCGGTGCGTGCCGTCGAGGCGATTCGTCCGAAGATTTTCTATCCTTATCACTACGGACAAGTCGAGGAGAAAACCGATATCGATCGTCTCGTTCGCGAACTCGGCGGCGTTTGCGAAGTTCGCGTCCGACCTATGGAGTAACGTTTCCCCGAATTACGAACGACCCCGCCGATTTATTTCGGCGGGGTTCGTTTTATCGTCTCCATGTTTGGTCGGGCACCCGTTCCAGACATTTCTCACGGAACATGTCGTTCGGATTGGTACCGGGAATGCCTTGCGGTATCGGTTCTCCGAGCGATTCGAACAGTTCGAGCCAATATTGCGGCATCGAGCCGTCGGCCGCACGGAAATTCATCGGTCGTGCGGCGAACACGGGTCTGCCATTTTCGTCGCGGAAACTCTCGTAGACGAGTTCGCTGCAATACATTCTGCCGTTGTCGGGCATGAAATACCGGTCGTACGGCTCGCCGATATGCCGTTTGGCATTGGCAATAAACGATGCCGTATCGTATTCGCCGGCAAGTCTCATGACTGTTACTGCCGGACGCCCGTCATTGCCGTGCGTCGCCGCGTCGAGAAATTCATCCAGCGTGATTCTCCGCACTCCGCTCTCCGAAGCCGCCTCGATGACGAATATGCCGTCTTCCGCAACCTCTATTATCGCGACATGCGAGAAACTCTCTTCGCCGGCAGATGCCGTAGCCGCATCGATTGCCTTTGCAACCGCACTGTCGCTAACCGATTCGAATATCAAATCGCCGTTCCGCAATCCGTCCTCCGCCGTCGAACATCCGCCGATTAACAGGGATATACCTATATATATTATATCGGGACGCAATTTCAATCTTTCCATACCTTATTTTTCGGTTCGCTTTGTTTCGTCGGTACTCCGCTTCGCCGGTTTGTCTCCGTTCGCAGCACCTTTCCCGACCCGTTTCATTGCATATGATGATTATAGTTTCTGTCAAAGAAACGAATTTTATTCGGATAAATCAAGCCCGAAATGCGATTGTCGCGGGATGCCGTCGCAGAGATATTCTGCGGGAATCACGGTGCGCGAACGATAATCAGCCCGGAAAAGCGAGGTAAAGCCGAAAAATGTTTCGCGACAAACATCTGTAAAATAATCGACTGCGAAATACGGTCGAAAAAATGACGAAAATAGTTATTAAAAAATTTGCAGATGTCGATTTCTTGCCGTTACTTTGCACCCGCTTTCACCTCCTGAGCGAGGTTGAACGGCGAAAACGGTTCTTAAAATTTTTTGAAACTTTTTTTGAAAAAAGATTTGGAGGTTTTGAAAAAACGTTCTACCTTTGCATCCGCTTTCGCAAAAAAATGACGGCGATTGCAAGAAAAGGTTCTCCGAAATATTTCAAAATATTTTTGAAAAAGATTTGGCAGATCGGGAAAGAGTGCTTACCTTTGCACCGATTTCCGCTTCTGAAAAATCGGAAACCGAAACAGAATTTTTTGACTTCGGTCTTAAAATAAAATTACGTTCTTTGAGGATATTGAGCAGCTAAAAAGTTTTTCCTTCTTTTAAAGAGAAGATTTCAAACAATACCTTTGAGATTGGAGCTAAGATTTATATTCAAATTTATTACAATGGAGAGTTTGATCCTGGCTCAGGATGAACGCTAGCGGCAGGCTTAACACATGCAAGTCGAGGGGCAGCATAGAGTGTAGCAATACGCTTTGATGGCGACCGGCGCACGGGTGCGTAACGCGTATGCAACCTACCTGTAACAGGGGGATAACACCGAGAAATTGGTACTAATACCCCGTAAAATTACGAGAGGCATCTTTTGTAGTTGAAAGTTC
>CAYRSF010000045.1:0-12158 GCA_964427035.1 uncultured Alistipes sp. | reverse complement strand
CGTCAAGAAGGACGGACTTCCGGACCTCGCACAGAAGATAGTGGACGATTTGAAATACGATTTCAACGTGGTTTACGACGAGAAAGACTCCATCGGCAAGCGTTATCGCCGTCAGGATGCGGTCGGCACGCCGTTCTGTATCACGGTCGATCACCAGTCGCTCGAAGACGGTACGGTTACCGTGCGTCATCGCGACACGATGCAGCAGGAGCGTGTGGCTGTCGATAAAGTGTACGCCATGGTCGATGCCGAAACGTCGTTCCGTCCGCTTTACAAGAAACTGCATCTGTAATACGGTCGTTTTTGCACCCGCTCGGTCGCGATAAACCGCATTCCGCGAATCGATGCCGGACGTTGCGATATGTTCATTCGTCCGGCATCATAATAGAAACGATTGATATGAAACGCGCATTGTTCTGGATATTGTCGATTGCGGCTCTCTTGACCGCGGAATCGGAAATGCTCTCCCGTCTCGAAAGCGAATGCCGCCTGACGGCTCTGTCGCCACCGGAGAGGATTTGGGCTTGACGGGCATGATGATAAAAACAATCATAGATAGATGAACCGCTATGGGACGGATACTCGCAATAGATTACGGAACGAAACGGACGGGACTTGCCGTCAGCGACCCTCTGCGAATCATCGCCGGCGCATTGGAGACGGTCGAAACCGCATCGCTCGAACGCTTCATTGCCGACTATTGCGCTGCCAATGACGTCGATACGATTGTCCTCGGCAAGCCGTCGCAGATGAACGGCACTCCGTCCGAGACGATGCGGTTCATCGAACCGCTCGCAGCCCGGCTGCGGGCGCGATTCCCCGACAAGGAGGTCGTGCTCTACGACGAACGCTTCACCTCGGTAATAGCCCAGCGCACTATTCGCGATAGCGGTATAGGTCGTATGGCGCGACGGGACAAATCGCTGGTCGATAAGGTTGCCGCAACCGTGATTCTTCAATCATACATGGACAGCCGCAAATAGCATAACAATGAAACGTATCGCAGCCATATCGATTGTCTTGCTGCTCGCCGTCGGTTGTCCGACGGTCCGAACGCATGCGCAGACACCGAAAGATTGGGCGAAATTCGGACGCTACGAAAAGGCCAATGCCGATTTGCAGAAAAGCGGCAGACGCCCAGATGCCGTATTCATGGGCAATTCGATTACCGACAACTGGGCGAGATTCGATTCGCTCTTTTTCGTCCGCAACGATTTCGTCGGACGCGGCATCAGCGGTCAGACGACGTCGCAGATGCTCGTGCGGTTCCGCCGCGACGTCATCGACCTTCGTCCGCGGGTCGTCGTCATTATGGCGGGGACGAACGACATAGCGCAGAACAACGGTGTGATAACGCTCGAAAATATCCTCGGCAATATCGTGTCGATGTGCGAACTCGCCGAGGTTCATAAAATAAAGGTCATACTCTGTTCCGTGCCGCCTGCCGCCGGGTTCCGCTGGCGCAGGGAGATGCGTCCGGCAAGGAGTATAGCCGAACTGAACGCGATGCTTCGGGAGTATGCCGAGAGCGAGGGCATATACTGGCTCGACTACTATTCGGCACTTGCCGACGACAGGGGCGGAATGCCCGGCAAGTGGTGTGCCGACGAGGTGCACCCGAACATGCGGTGTTATGCCGAGGTCTTCGAACCGATGGTATTGAAAGCCGTGAACAAGGTGCTGCGGACGAAACATGACTATGTTTCGCCGCTGCCCGAATAATAAGTGCACGAAAACAACGTTTGAAATGTAATAATATATAGGTATGATTTATCCGATAGTAATCTACGGTTCTCCCGTATTGCGCAATAAGTCTGTGGATATCGATTCGTCGTATCCCGATTTCAAGAAACTTGTCGAGGATATGTTCCTGACGCTCACCGAAGCGAGCGGGGTGGGACTCGCTGCGCCTCAAATCGGCAGAAATATCCGTCTGTTCATCGTCGATTGCACGCCGTGGGGCGAGGAGGACCCGTCGCTTGCCGATTACCGCCGCGTGTTCGTCAATGCGCGGATTTACGAACGAAGCGAGGAGACCGACCTTTTCGAGGAGGGCTGTCTTTCGCTGCCGGGCATTCACGAGAACGTGCGCCGTTCGGTAAAAATCAGGATGCGCTATCTCGACGAGAATTTCGTCGAACACGACGAGGAGTTCGACGGTCTTCCTGCTCGTGTTATACAGCACGAGTACGACCATATCGAGGGGGAGGTTTTCACCGACCACCTTTCGCCTTTGCGCCGCAACCTTCTGCGCGGCAAGATAATGAATCTCGTCAAAGGCAAGTTCCGCTGCGACTACAAGACGAAGTAGTCTGCCGCACCTTCGGCAGTTTTGTTATGGCGGCAGGCTTTCTGCCTGCCGCCGACCTTAAAGTCTTTAAGACCGTTAAAAATACGACAATCGCCCGCACGTTGAAGTGCGGGCGATATTTATTCTGCTGATTCTGGCGATTAGAAGTTGTAGGTGCAGGTGATGCCGAAGTTGGCAAGACCGTAATCGTAGAATGCCGAAGACGAATACCCTTTGTAGTATGCGATTTCCGCACCGAATACCGGAGTCCAGTCTGCCGACAGCGAAACCGGTGCGCCGGAGAATTTGAAACCTACGCGAGCCAGTCCGGCAGGACCTACATAGCAGTAGTTGCCGCGTCCGCCGACGTTAATGCCGCAACCGAAATCGGTGAAGAAGTTGCCTGCGCTGTAATTGCCGAACTCGAAGCAACGCCATGCTGCGAGAGCGGTGAAATCGGCCATCAAACTTGCGCCGGCATTGCACCACGACATACCGAAACGTGCTTCGAGGTAGAACGGTTTGCCGGCAACGTCGCCCAGTCCGTGATACGAACCTACTGCCTGTAATCCCGAACCTATGCGTCCGCCTACTGCCCAGTTGTCCTGTGCCGAAACGCTGAATGCGCAGAGCAAAACCGCCAAAGTAAGAATAAGTTTTTTCATAATCTTTGAATTTTTTAGTGGATTGAATGATTCAAATATTTCCCAAATATAGTAATTTCATGGCTATTTGACAATACGATAACATTTTTTTTCAATAAAAATCCCTGAATATAGAACAAAAACAGAGCCTTTCTGCAAATTTCGGGACTGTTTTTTTATCGTATCGTCCATTCATCATTCCGCCCGTTCCCGGTCAGAGTATTCCTAAAAACGGTATCCTATACCGATTTGCGGGACTATCGGATTTCGCAGATATGCGTGATCGGCGGTTTGCACCATATATTTCACGCTGCCCGACAAAATCCAGTGATGCGTGATGCCCCAGTCGCAGCCGATACCGAAATCGAAATTCGCCGACCAGCGGTTTATTTCGTTCACTCCGACACCGACGATAGGGTATATCCATATCTTTTTCCCGATTCCGAACGTGTAATGAATGTCTGCCGATATGTCTATCGAACACCTCCTGCCGCATATGTATGCGACAGACGGCTCTATGCGCAGCCCGTCGAGGATGTTGCAGCGGAGATATATTCCGATGCCGTATTTCGCCCCGTGTCCCGTGTGGGCATAGAGCGAATTGCGCAGACCGATTGCGAAATCGCCCTTTTCCTGCGCGACCGCCGTGAAAGCGGTCGCGCAAAAAAGGACGATTGTCGAAACGGTTATCGACGCGAGTCTTTTCATCCGTCGAAGTTCCTATTTCCCGCTCAATGCTGCGTGAGCGGCTGCCAGACGTGCGATTGGCACGCGGTATGGCGAGCAACTTACGTAGTTGAGTCCGGCGAAATGGCAGAATTCGACCGACGAAGGTTCGCCGCCGTGTTCGCCGCAGATGCCGCATTTGAGTTCCGGACGGGTCGAACGTCCCTTGAATACGGCTTCACGGATGAGTTGTCCGACTCCGTTGCGGTCGAGAATCTTGAACGGATCGGCTTTCAGTATATTCTTTTCGAGATATACCGGCAGGAACTTGGCGATGTCGTCGCGGGAGAATCCGAGCGTCATTTGAGTCAGGTCGTTGGTGCCGAACGAGAAGAATTCTGCCACCTCGGCGATTTGACCTGCCGTAACGGCTGCGCGCGGAACCTCGATCATCGTACCTACGAGGTAGTCTATCTTGTCGTTGCGCTCGCTGAATACGGCGTTCGCAGTGTTATCGATGATATTCTTTTGATAGCGCAACTCCTTGTGGTTGCCTACCAGCGGAACCATGATTTCGACTTTGACCGGCGTGCCGGCAGCCTTCACGTTCATCGCGGCCTCGATGATTGCCCGGCTCTGCATCTCGGTAATCTCCGGATAGGTGTTGCCCAGACGGCATCCGCGGTGTCCGAGCATAGGATTCTGCTCGTGCAACGCCTCCACTTTCGCTACGATTTTCTCGTAAGGAATGTTCATCTCGGCTGCCATTTCGCGCTGCTCCTTCTCGGTGTGCGGCACGAACTCGTGCAACGGCGGATCGAGCAGACGCTCGATGACCGGATAGCCCTGCATAACCTTGAACAGACCCTCGAAGTCGCCTCTCTGCATCGGCAGCAATTTGGCGAGAGCCACGCGGCGTCCCGCTTCATCGTCGGCGAGAATCATTTCGCGGATAGCCTTGATGCGGTCTCCCTCGAAGAACATGTGTTCCGTGCGGCAAAGTCCGATACCCTCGGCTCCGAATGCGAATGCCTGCTGCGCATCGCGCGGAGTATCGGCATTGGCGCGTACTTTCAGTACCGAATATTTCGATGCGAGTTCCATCAGTTTGCCGAAATCGCCGTCGAGATTCGCCTCTTTCGTTGCGACCTCGCCGAGATAAACCTCACCGGTCGAACCGTTGAGCGAAATCCAGTCTCCCTCCTTGATAGTGAATCCGTTCACCTTGATGGTGCGAGCCTTGTAGTCGATTTCCAGTTCGCCGGCACCCGATACGCAGCACTTGCCCATACCGCGGGCTACTACCGCAGCGTGCGAAGTCATGCCGCCGCGCGCGGTGAGAATGCCGGCAGCGTCGAGCATGCCCTTCAAATCCTCAGGCGACGTTTCGATACGTACCAGCACGGCCTTTTTGCCGGTAGCCGCAAAATGTTTCTCGGCGTCGTCGGCGAAGAATACTACCGGACCCGTAGCGGCACCCGGAGATGCAGGCAGACCCTTCACGATTACTTTCGCATTCTTGATAGCCTCCTTGTCGAATACAGGGTGGAGCAATTCGTCGAGTTTTGCTGGTTCGCAGCGCAGAACCGCCGTCTTCTCGTCGATAAGTCCCTCGCGGAGCATGTCCATGGCGATTTTGACCATCGCTGCACCGGTGCGCTTGCCGTTACGGCACTGCAACATCCAGAGTTTGCCGTCCTGAATCGTGAACTCGATGTCCTGCATGTCGGTGAAATACTGCTCCAAGTGGTGCTGTATCTCGTTCAGTTCCTTGTATACGTCCGGCATCACCTCTTCGAGCGACGGATATTTGGTCTTGCGCTCTTCTTCGCTGATGTTCTGTGCCTTCGCCCAACGCTTCGAACCCTCGATGGTAATCTGCTGCGGCGTGCGGATTCCCGCTACCACGTCTTCTCCCTGTGCGTTCACGAGGTATTCGCCGTTGAAGATGTTTTCACCGGTTGCGGCATCGCGCGAGAACGCTACGCCGGTAGCCGAATTATCGCCCATGTTGCCGAATACCATCGCCTGTACCGAAACGGCCGTTCCCCAGTCGCTCGGGATGTTGTTCAACTTGCGGTAGAGAATCGCACGTTCGTTCATCCACGAACCGAACACTGCGCAGATTGCTCCCCACAACTGATCCCAAGGATTGGTCGGGAACTCGCTTCCGGTCTGCTTCTTGATTGCCTTCTTGAATGCGACAACGAGTTCTTTCAGGTCCTCGGTCGTCAGGTCGGTGTCCATTTTTGCTCCGCGCTTCTCCTTCTGGGCGTCGATGAGCACCTCGAACGGATCGTGATCTTCCTTCGATACCGGTTTCATGCCCAGAACCACGTCGCCGTACATCTGTACGAAACGGCGGTACGAGTCCCATGCGAAACGCGGATTGCCCGTGCGTTTTGCGACAGCCTCCACGGCGATGTCGTTCATGCCGAGGTTGAGGATGGTATCCATCATGCCCGGCATCGAAGCGCGTGCACCCGAACGAACCGATACGAGCAGCGGCATATGATTGTCGCCGAAGTGCATGCCCGTGAGTTTCTCGATATTCTTGATTGCGCTCTCCACCTCGGGACGCAGCATTTCGATAATCGCTTCGCGACCGTGCTTGTAATATTCGGTGCAGACCTCGGTCGTGATTGTGAATCCCGGAGGAACCGGAATTCCGATAAGGTTCATCTCGGCGAGGTTAGCGCCTTTTCCGCCGAGCAACTCTCTCATTTTGCCGTTGCCTTCGGCCTCCTTGTTGCCGAAAGTGTAGACACGTTTTACGTTTGCCATAATAATTCTTGGTTTTCGTTAATTTGTTAGTTAATGATATTTTCTGTTCCTAATTTTTCCGAATAACAAATATAATAAAATTTCCCGAACTGCAACTATGTTTTAATTAAAATTTCATTATCGGTCGCCGTTTATGCCGTTATCACGCCCGAACCGACCAACTCCTCTCCGTCGTACCACGCCGCGAACTGTCCTGCGGTGATGCCGCGCTGCGGTTCGTCGAACAGAATGTAGGCGGCATCCTCTTTTACGACGAGCGTCGCACCCTGCAATGGCTGACGGTAGCGGATTCTGACGTCGAACCGCCGGCTTTCGCCCGCCGCCATCGCCTTGCACGGATCGACCCAGTGCAGTTCGCCGGGTTCGATGCGCAGCGCACGACGGTACAACCCCGGGTGCGAATCTCCTTCGCCGACATATATCGTGTTGCTCTCCACATCGGTGCCGATGATGAACAGCGACTCTTTCCGTCCGCCGATACCCAAACCTTTGCGCTGCCCTATCGTGTAGAAATGCGCTCCGTTGTGCTCGCCGATTTTCTTTCCGTCGCGAACCGTGTAGCGGAACGGTTCGGCAAGCCGCTCCAAATCGGTCTGTGCTTCGTATTCGGCATATCTTCGCCATGTCGGCAGTATCTCGTGGATATTCCCCTTTTTCGCTGCGAGTTTCTGCTGTAAAAATACCGGCAAATCGACCTTGCCGACGAAACATATACCCTGCGAATCCTTTCGTTTCGCAGTTGCGAGTTTCTGCTCCTCGGCTATGCGCCGCACCTCGGGTTTGAGCATGCCGCCGACCGGGAACATGGCGTAACTCAACTGCTCCTGCGAAAGTTGGCAGAGAAAATAACTCTGATCCTTGTTGGGGTCGCTGCCTGCCAGCAGCGAATAACGCTTCCGACCGTTGATTTCGTATTCGCGTTTCCGGCAGTAATGTCCCGTGGCGACGAACTCGGCACCCAGTTTCAACGCCTCTTTCAGAAATACGTCGAATTTTATCTCGCGGTTGCACAACACGTCGGGGTTCGGCGTCCGTCCGCGTTCGTACTCGGCGAACATGTAATCGACCACGCGTTTGCGATATTCCTGCGACAAATCTACGTAGCGGAACGGTATGTCGAGCCGTTTCGCGACGAGTTCCGCGAACATCTGGTCGTCGTACCACGGACAGTCGCCTTCGAGCGTGCCCGTCGTGTCGTGCCAGTTGCGCATGAACAGTCCGATGACTTCATGCCCCTGCTGTTTGAGCAGATATGCGGCGACGGAGGAGTCCACTCCTCCCGAAAGACCTATCACTACACGTGCCATAAATGTTGTTCTCCGTAAATAGAATGTCTGTTTTTTGTTGCCCGTGCGTGAATGTGCGACAGGTCAAGAGGTACAAATATACGAATAAGCGGTGGCAAAGCAAAATTTATTTCGATTTCGCTTTCTTCTCCGTGTTTCCTTTGCCCTCTCCCTTTTGCCGCGCAAAAAATCCCTGCGGCGAAAACGTCGCAGGGAATCCTGTTGCCGAGAGTCGCCGACTTTTACGCCGACTTATTACGCCGCTGCCTCCTCGTCGCCGTAAGCGTCTTTCTTCATGTTCCACATCGGCAGGAAGATTGCCAGTCCTATTACCGCCATGAGCACCATTGCGGCGAATACCCATTCCCAGCCGAAGTGGTCGGAGATGAAACCGAATCCGACACCCGAAATAGCGACGCTGATGTAACTTACCATTCCGATTACGCCGTTCGCCGACGATGCCGCCTTGCGGGTCGCATGATTCGATGCGATAACGCCGATAAGGGCCTGCGGACCGTATATGAACATGCCCGCGAATGCGAGTACGAAGAGCAGTATCAGCGGCGAAGTGGTCGCCGGAAGCAGACAGAACACGATAATCGATGCGATTGCTCCGAGCATGCAGAACAGGCATGTACGGGTTCCGCGGCTGCCGAATATCTTGTCGGTAATCCAACCTGCACAGAGCATTCCGATGACGCCGAAGATTTCGAAGATAACGACCGTCCAACCTGCTTCGGCAGCCGAAAGTCCGCGTGCTTCGCGCAGGAATGTAGGACCCCAGTCGAGTACGGCGAAACGGATTACGTATACGAAGAAATCGGCGATTGCGAGCATCCAGATGATGGGATTCTTGAATACGTGCTTCTTGATATACGCGTTGAGTTCCGCGCTGTCCTCTTTATTGCCGATACTCTTCGCGCTCTCCCTGTCGAGTTCGGGCAGTCCGACCGATTTGGGCGTGTCGCGAAGTATCCATATCAGGAATACCACGCCTAATGCGCCGAGGAATGCCGGAATGAGGAATGCCCATTGCCATGCGCCGATGTGTTTCGCCGACTCCAATACGGCCGAATCGGCGGTTCCCTGTCCGATATTCCCGGCGATGCGCTCTACCATTTCGGGATTGCCCGTCATGTCGATACCCATGCCGCCCATTATCAGGATGCCGCACAGAATGCCTGCGATGCCTGCACCGATAGAGTGCGACGTGTTCCAGATGGACATTTTGGTCGCCAACTCGGTCGAAGGCACCCAGTGCGTAATCAGTCGGTTGCACGGAGGAAATCCGCAGCCTTGAAACACATTGTTGATAATCCAGAGAACCGAAATGATGATTACCAGCACGTTCACGAACGATGCGCCGTAATTCGCCCCCGTAATCCATTCGGCGATATTCGCGCTCATGCCGAGGATGAACGACGTAATGGTACAGGCGGTCAGTCCCGTAACCATGTGCCATCGTCCGTCCTTGTGGTCGGCGAGCATTCCGTTCACGAATTTCGACACTCCGTAGATAAGACCCGCTATCGTCAGAATCGCGCCCAGTTGCGTTTTGGAGATTCCGTATTCGGCGGTAAGACCCGGCATCGCGAACGAGAAGTTCTTGCGGACGAGATAAAAGAATACGTATCCGACCATCGTTCCGATGATTGTGCGCCACTGCCAGTATTTAAACTTTTTTTCCTGTTCCCGTGTCATTTGAGTTTAGGTTTTATTTTAGGTTTAGGATTGTCGTTCAGGCTATCGCTTTTTCGACCTGTGCGAAGGCTGTCGCGATTTCGTCGAGAATCGGTGCTCCGGCATCGAGCGATGCGATTTCGGCCATCGCCGCTTTCAGCCCGAGGGCAGCGATTTTCTCCTGCATCGTTACGCTCTGCGCGTCCGCAGGATTGTCGTAGTGGAGAGCCGCCCCGATTCCCAACAGCAGATTCGGGGTCGCGACTCCCGCTTCGCGCGCCGTAAGCATAGGCTTCACAAGCCGGTCTGTCGCCGAGAGTTTGCGCAGTGGTTCACGCCCCACGCGCGTTACGTCGTCTTTAAGATAAGGGTTCTTGAAACGTCCGATGATTTTGTCGATGTATTTGAAGTGCGCCTCCTTGTCGAATCCGTACTTGGCTATCAGACCGAGTCCGCTCTCCTGCATCGCAGCCTTGACTGTCGAGTAAATCTTTTCGTCGGCGATGCTTTCGTCTATTGTCGCATAACCCTTCATTTTGCCCGTGTAGGCGGTAATCGCATGTCCGGTGTTGAGGGTGAAAAGTTTGCGCTCTATATATGCTATGAGATTGTCGGCGAGGTTCATCCCTGCTATATGCGGTGCGCCGCCGACGAACGATTTCTGCTCCACGTTCCACTCGTAGTAAGCCTCCACTACCACATCGATAGGATTCTCGCTGCGCACCGGCGGTACGATGCGGTCTACCGAGCAGTCCGGAAATCCGACGAGTTTCTCGCAGTATGCCTTGTCCTCGCCTTCGAGATTGCCGAGTACATGTTCGCGCAACTGCGACGAAGCGCGCACCGCATTCTCGCAAGCGATGATGTTGAGCGGCTTCTCGATTCCCGCCTTGCGGCGAGCGGCGATGCCCTTGGCTATCGACGGTGCGATACGCGGCAGGATTACTACTCCGACCGCAGTGGTAATCAGTTCCGTCCGCTCGTCGGCGATTTCCGCTATAATGGCATCGGTCGTAGAGTTCACTCCTGAAATGTTCGTGATTTTCTGCTCCACGCACTCCACATCCATGATATGTACCGTGTAGTGTCCGTCTTCATTGATTTTGTCGATTACCGTCTGATTCACATCCGCGAAAACGACATGGTATCCGGCTTGTTCGAGCACTGCGCCTATGAATCCGCGTCCGATATTGCCCGCTCCGAATTGAATTGCTTTTTTCATTATAAAAGGTGTGTTATTTGATGTTCAGTTTCCTTTTTTCCTGCGGCAAAAGCCGTAATGATTCGCGAAAATACTCAAAAAATACGGATTAACCAAAGATATTCCCGTTTTCTGCACCCGCCTGCCCGAGAGCCCCGGATGACCTCGAAGCCGTTAAAGTCTTTAAGGACTTTTCTTTTTTCGCTGTTTATCGCTATATTCGGCTTCGTTCGATATATTCCCGCTCGGGAATGCTCAAATGAATTTGGAATAAAAGTCCCCCTTTGCAGAAAGGGGGATTTAGGGGGATAGGTAACACGGATAAAAAGCAAAATCAAATTTTTGATTTTGCTCGCTTATTCGTATATTTGTCCTATGGTATCTCCCGATGCATCCTGCGAGAGCGTCTATACGACGGTTACCGCCAATGACGAGCGGTGGGGCATCGTGTGCACTACCGTCGGCTTCCAGAATGTCCCTCCTCATCACTCCTATCCCGTATCGTCGCATCCGTCGGCTTACTGCACTGTCCGAAGCGGTCGCACTCTCGACGAATACCAACTCGTCTACATCGTCGAGGGCGAAGGGGTTTTCCGTTCGGCATCGTGTCTGCCGACGCGTGTTTGCGGCGGAACCGTCATAGTGCTTTTCCCCGACGAGTGGCATACCTACTCTCCCGACCCCGATACCGGCTGGCGCGAGTGGTGGGTAGGATTCCGCGGCGAGGATATGGACGCGAAGGTCGCCGCCGGCTTTTTCTCCCGCCGCAATCCGCTGTTGCATATCGGTTACAGTCTCGGCATAGAGGAGTGCTACAACGAGATTTTCCGTACCACGAAAGCCGAACGCAGCGGTTTTCAGCAACTTGTTTCGGGCATCGTCGTTCACATGCTCGGTTCGATGCTTTTCAAAAGCGGCAACCGTCTGCTCGATGACAAGCCCGTAACCGAAATCGTCGATCGCGCACGCGAGATGATGCGTTGCGGAATAGAAGAGAACGTGTCTCCGGAGGTTATCGCCCGACGGCTGAATGTCGGCTACACGACTTTTCGGCGTGCATTCAAACAGTATGTAGGCATCCCTCCGGCGCAATACCAAATCCAGTTGCGGTTCAACAAGGCGAAAGATTTGCTCGAAAACAGTTCGATGTCTATAAAGGAGATTGCTTACGCGCTCAATTTCGACGGGTTGAGTCGTTTCTCGGCATTTTTTCGCCAGCGTTCGGGTAAATCGCCGTCGGAGTACCGCGCCTGCCGCATCCGCCGCGACTGACAGAATGTCAGATTTTGCTTAAAGTCGTTAAGGACTTTAAGACATTAAAGACTTTAATCTTCCGCTTTCCCTCTTTGGAACGAAATTTGCTATATAGCGGCTGTTTTGCAGTATTTGCGATTTTAATCGTATAGCGAAAAATAAACGGAGTGTGCAACACGTTATTTTAACCGAAGTAGTAAAAAAAAACAATATTTTGCCTATGGTGAAATTCGGACTCTTTTTGTTTGAATGGAAATTTTAATTTAATTCTTTGAAGTATGAAAAAGAGTGCATTATTATTTGTGGGAGTATGTGCCGCATCGGCTCTCGTGGGAGCAGGCGTATCGGCATAC
>CAYRSF010000044.1:0-15119 GCA_964427035.1 uncultured Alistipes sp. | reverse complement strand
ATCCTACCTATCCTACCTATCCTACCTATCCTACCTATCCTACCTATCCTACCTATCCTACCTATCCTACCTATTCTGCCTGCTCTGCCTGCTCTGCCTGCTCTGCCTGCTCTGCCCCACCCCAAAAAGCAAACTGCATCGGTCTACAAATGTAGACCGATGCAGTTTGCTTCCGAAGCGCGAAGAACGCGCCTGCGAATACGTATCGGATTAGAAATACTTGACGCTGTTGTCTTTCACGTCAGCCATCTCCTGAACGGCGAACATCGCACGACGCATCGACATCTCCTCGGTCTGCGACTGAATCTTCACGCGTTCAGCCTCGGCTGTCTGCGCCTCGTCGGCATCCACACCGTCCACGACGAACACGAACACTCCTCCGTTGCCCTTTACAGGCTCCGAAAGCGTACCGGTCTTATCGGCAGGAACAGCCGCGATAGCACCCAGCAAACGCGGTTCGACGCCGATACCCTGAACATAGTATGCTCCGAGTTTGGCATTTTCGAAGGTATTCACCTTCACGCCCGCATTTTCGGCGACCTCGTCTATCGTCGCACCCTGCATCTTGGCAGCAATCTGCTCGAACTTCTTGTCGCGGAGCAGGGCGGCGCGAATCTGGTTGGAAACCTCGCCGACCTCCTTGTACTCCTTATCGTTGATTGCGGTAACGACCGCTACGACATAATCTTTGCCGATGTTGAAGATATCCGAAACATCGCCGACCTTGGCATCGTTTGCCCAGCGAACGACTTCGAGCGAACTGTCAAGACCGCGTACGGCACGCTCGCCGCGCTCGACATTCATCACGCGAGGCGAAAGCGAACGCTCGGTTGCGGTTTCGTTGAACTTCTCGACCGAGCCCTTGGCATTCACGGCGAACAGGCTCGCTTCGTTGTGCATCGAACGCTTGGTCGCAGCCGAAGCCTCGACAGGATATGCGAGGGTGGCAATCTGCATGTGCTTCTGAATCTTGCCCGTATTCACCACCTTCATCAACTGGATGACGTTTCCGTAAACTATCTTCACTATTTCGCCGCGATGAACGCCCGTCAGTGCATCGGCGAACTCCGGTGCGAGCGACGAGAACGGAACGGTGCCGATTCTGCCGCCTTCGGCAGCGGTTTCGGCTATCGAATTGTCGATGGCGAGTTGTGCGAAATCGGCTCCCTTGCGAGCAGCCGTGAGCAGGCTGTCGGCAAGTTTCTCATCGGTATACGAAAGTACGATATGCTGCAATTCGAGCGAATCGGGCACGTTGCGCACCTCTACGACGCGGGATGCCTTCCACTCGTTGTTCACGAGTTCGGGACCGAACGTCTTGCCCGCCGTCAGAGCCTTGGACTCGTCCTCGGGAAGTTGGGCGGCAGTGATGAAATTGTCGGCAATCGAAGCGCGACGGTTCTCGCGAACGAACGCCCTGATGTCGTCCGTCGCAGCGAAAGTCTCGGCGGCAGCCTTGGACTCCGTCTCGACAGCCGTCCGGTCGGCATCGGTCGGCTCGACATCGAACACCACGTAACTTACCGTACGGTAAGGCTGCTGCTTGTAGAGCGGCTTGTGGTCGTTATAGTAGTCCTTGATTTCGCTGTTGCTTACCGTAACGAGCGAATCCGCCACCGTATTGTAACGGCAAAGCGCGTAACGACCCTTGTAGGTGTTGTTCTCGGCAGCAAGACCTCTCGCGACCTCCAACGCATTCACGTGCGCACTGCCGCGAACGAGCGAAGCGTACTTGTTCATCCTGCGTTCGAGCATGGCCTGACGGTTGATGAGTTCCCACATCTTCTGCATCTGCGGATTGCTCTGCACCTGCGAAAGGAACTCGGTTACCATGGCGGTATCGTATTCGCCGGTACGCGGATTGCCGAAGATGCTGCGGTACACGCTCGAAGGATATTCGCCCGCCAGCATCGCCGTACGCTCGGTATCGGGAACTTCGATGCCGAGATTCTCGAAACCGGGGAGGAATACGCGGTCGGCGACGAGCGACTGCCATGCAGCCCCGACGAGGCGGTCGGCCATCTCGTCGGTATAGGCGGCATCGCCTCCCATCTGCGCCTTCATGTCCTCATAAGCATCGAGATACTCGGAATAAAGCACCTTTTCGCCATCGATTTCACCCACTTTCGGGTCATTTCCCGAGAATCCCATCTCGGTTTTCAAAGAGAGAATAAAGGCCAAAAGAGCACCTGCGATAATCACCGAAAGCAGGACGCCGAATTTGGTTCTCAAAGTGTTCAAACTTGCCATATTGCTTTGTTGTTAATTGAAATTTCCGTTTTTAGTCTTCAAAGGTAAGAATTTTATTCCTAATCCGTATAATTTTCAGCCATTTTTTATAGCACCTCCACACGCGCAAGGTCGATTCTCGAACGCGTGGTGCGCAAAATCTTGATGCGCATGCCGTCGAACTCCATCACTTCGCCGGCCGTCGGCAACTCCTCGTAGCGCGAAATGATGTAACCCGCCAGCGTGTCGTAATCGTCGCTCTCGGCTATGTTCAGCCCGTATTTTTCGTTCAGATACTCGACTTCCAGACGGCACGAGAACACATATTCCTTATCCGAAATGCGTTTCTCGATAAGTTCGGACGTGTCGTGTTCGTCCTCGATTTCGCCGAAAATCTGTTCCAGCACGTCTTCGAGCGAGATGATGCCCGCCGTACCGCCGAACTCGTCGATGACGACGGCCACATTGCTCTTGCGCTTGATGAAATGCGTCAGCATCTCCTGCAACGGCAGCGTTTCGGCGACGTAATCGACTTTCATCATAACCTGCTCGACGCTTTTCGGAGTGTTGAACAGACTTTTCGAATTCACATAGCCGATGATGTTGTCTATCGACCCCCGCCATACGAAGATGCGCGAGTACATCGACTCGACGAACCGCTGCGCAAGTTGCTCTATCGTCGTATCCTCGATGTCCACCGCCTCGACGTCCACACGCTGCACCATGCAGTCGCGCACACGCAAATCGGCGAAATCCAGAGCATTCTGAAAAATCTTTATCTCGTTGTCCGATTCGTTCTGCGGCTCGGAGTTATTGGCATCGAGCAGACTTTCGAGATCGCTCTTGTCGAAAGCGTATGTCCGTTCGTCCCGCGACGGCTTGCGTCCGAACAGCCACAGAAGACCGTAGGAAAGCAGTGTAGTGAATCTCGCTATGGGGTATAGAACGATATAGAAAAAATAGATTACGGGGGCGAAGAAGCGGTAATAGAAGTTGGGGTTGCTCCGCACGACCGATTTCGGCAGATATTCGGCGACGAAGATGATGATTACGGTCGGAATGACTGTTTCGAGGACTATCGACCCGTTTTCGTAAATCGTCGTCCAGCCGAAAACGTAGGCGACGGCCCGCAGGAACTGCGACATGCACAGCGAGTAGACCACGAGCGCGATATTGTTGCCGACGAGAATGGTCGTGATGTACTGTCCCCGATTGCGCGAAAATACGCCGGCGATGAAATCGAACATACGGCTCTGCTTGCGGTCGATTTCGAGTTTCAGCCGGTTCTTGTTGAGAAATGCGAGTTCCATCCCCGAAAAGAATCCGGAGAGGATAAGCATCAGGAATATGATAATCAGCGACGTTGCCATGTCAAGTTATTGCAAATACATTATTCCTCCCCAATCATGCGGGTCTCCATCGCATTCGTCATCCGCCTCATATCGACAGCGGCTGCCGCCTGTTCCCTCTCCGTCTTCACTGCACCGCTGTCCGTCATCTTCGGTTTCGGCGTATCGCCGAACGGTTCTGACGGTTTGCGTTCGCGCATTCTTTCGGTTCTGCGTTCACGCGGCGAAGATGATGATTCGTCGCTGCGCACAGAGGTGCGGGCTGCACTCCCGGGACGTTCGACAGTCGGTTCGGCGGTCTTCTCGGCGGCGGGTCGGGTTGCGACGGTCGTCGAGTCGCCGCCCTCGGACTGCATGGCGGTTTCAACACGCATTTTGCTCTTGAACCGGCGGAAATGGAGGTCTTTCAACTCCTCGTCCGATTCGAAGCCTTCGCCGATAAACGTATCGGTATCCGTAACGACTTTCGTATCGACGTTGGAATATATGCGTTTGGTTACGGAGTTCCAGAAGAGTTGCTGAGTATAGAGTTTCGTGCCGTCAGCCTTGGTTACCACGACATTGCCTTTCGCCTCCCACAATTTGCGGTTTTCGTAATATATCGCGTAGTTGGCGACCAGAGTGGCGTTCACCGTGGTCATCGAGTCGTCCTGATAGGTGATTATGTCGATGCCCTTGCGGAATTCGCGATACGGGTCGCGACCGAGCGTATAGCCTTCGAGCAGCGGCGTTTTGAACCGGTAAGACTTGCGTCCGTTCTCCGAAACGGCTATCGTCAGATTTTCGCTCTCCTCGGTTTTGATGGTTTCGAGGGGTTCTTCATCGGTCGTTTCGTTTTTTGCGCAAGAATATAGCAAGATAGCACTCCCTGCCGAAAGGAGTGCTACCGCAGCATATTTTTTCAGTGAAACGAACATCGTATCGTCTTACGTTGATTTTACTGTGCCGATGCGCACGACGACCGTCTGTCGCCGCCAGCATTCGGTCGGGTTACTGCGCACGATAGCGCACCTTCGTCGTAATGCCCGAAACGAAGCCGCAGTTCACGGTGTAGTTATTGCCTTCCGACAACTCGTTGAAGAAGCACTCTTCGGCCGTCGGGAATGCCGAACGATAGGTCGCAGCGAGCGATTTGGCGTTGGCAGCGAATTCCGGATAATCGCCTTCGAGCAGCGGAATGGCTTTCTGCAACATGTCGTAAGCGACCCAGAACACGGCATCCTTTGCCAATCCGTTGCAGTTCTTGGCTCCGAATACGTAGCATTGAGGCAGGAAGTAGTATATCAGACCGTCCTCCGGATTGATTTTCTGAGCCTCGCGGAACACCTCGACGGCATCGCGATAGTCGTTGGTCGTAACTTCGAGTATGCCGATTCGAACCAGCAGACTCTCACGCTCCGCATCGACGGTCTCCTTCGCCAAAGCCTCGCGCAGATACTGATTCGCCTTTTCGTACTCCTTTCTGTTCTGGAATGCCTCGGCAAGGTCCATCGCCAATCTCGACGACGGCTTCATCGCATAATACTTCTCGCCTGTCGCCACGAAGAAATCGCTTTCGCACTTGGCACGCTGCAAGAGTGCTATCGCCTGCGCGATAACGGTTTCGTCGTTCGGAGCGTCGGCGATTTTCTTCGAGAAAATCTTCTCGATATTTTCGCAACTCGCCGCACCGCTCATGGCGAAACACTTCTCGAACTGATCCTTGAACTCCTCCTGTTCAGGAGCGATGCCCTCGAAATATTTGGCGTTTTCATCGTAAATCTTAACGACCGTTACCGCATCGACGACATCGTTCGAATAGTCGTCGCAAATGTTCTTGAAATAGATGGCAATCACCTCGGGATCGGCTTTTCCGCCGGTCTCGGTCTGCGCCGCTATCGCCTCCTCGAAGGCCTTGCGGATTCCCTCGCGGTCGCTCTCCTTGTAGGTCAGATATTCGCGGGCCTTGCGTTCGAGGATATAGCCCTTGCCACGGGTTCTGTGCGTACCGAAATGTTCGAGACGTACGTCGTAGAGCCACAGCAGCGAATCCACGTACGAATTCTTCTCGGCAAGCGTCTGGGCGCGGTTGATTCTCTGCTTGTAAAGTTTCGTGCCGTTCACATAGATATTTTCCGATGCTTTCGGGCATTTCTCCAACAGTTTGTGAAGATAACCGGCGGCGGAGTCGAAATTGTGATTGTTGATCTCCTCTTTCAAGAACGAACTGTTGAGAATGTTCTCCTTGCGTTCTTCCACGGTTTCGCCCCATTTCGCATACTTCGGATCGCTCAGATCCTGCGCATAAGCCGACAATCCCGCGACAGTCAGCAATGCAGACAACAGAATTTTAGCACATTTCATATTGCAAATAATTATTAATTATATTTATAACAATCTATCTTTTATCCATTCTTCTCCGACCCTGCGGATGTTCGTCCCGTACCGTTAATCGTATTTAGGACGGACGAACCAATAGTCCTCGCCGAACATCGACAAGCCGAGAGACACCTTGAAGTAGTCCTGACGTATCAGTCCCACACGTTTTCCCATCTCGTTCACTACCGACCCCGTCGTGCCGCGACCTCCGTATTCCAATGCAATATCGATGCTCGATGCACCCATGAACCGGATAGGGAACCCGATGCCGGCGGTTACGGCGTACTGGTTCAGCCGCTTGCCGTGGTATGTCTGGTAGTAGTCGCCGTAGCGGCCTCCGATACGGTATGACATGCGGCGCAGATAGCGGCGCACGTCGAAACGGTTGGGCGTATACTCGAATCCGAACTTGAAAGCGTTGGTATCGCTGTATGCAACCTTCATTCCTCCGTATATGTTTTCGTCGAACACGCCCTCGTTGCTGCCCCACGACTGGTATTCGTAGTCGAAACCGACCGCGAACCTGTTGTCCTGATACATCAGACCGGCATTGACCTGATGCGGCAGACGCATCTGACTGCGCGAACTCTCGCGCGATACGGCAGTAGTATACTGATCGTTGATGACTATCGTCTTGGTGAGTTTCGGACGCAGCGAACCGCCGTAGTCGTACGTCGCGCCGAGGGTCAGCATCCGTTTGGCATTCGCAATAATGCTCCACTGCATGCCGACCTGAAACTTGAAGTTCGATATCGCATAGTCTTCCAGTCCGACCGCCGACACGTAATTTCCGGTGCCGACATAATCGTTGGCCGCCGTCGAGACGAAATTATGCTGTATGTTGCCCCAATAGTACTTGGCGGCGATACCGATAGAGAAATTCTTGAACGGCTCCCAGCCCACGCCGGCTTTTACCTCCGTAACGTCGCCGTCGCCCGAGTAATTGTAAAGCACACGACCGATAGTGCCCCATATATCTTCGCTCTCCTCGGTCGTGGTCATGTTGTAGCCGACGCTGCTGTACGGCGTGAGGCTCAAACCGAAACCGAGTTTCTTCGCCAGCGGGAACTGAATCGCTATCTCGTGAAAATTGATTGTGTTTTTCGCATTTTTGGCTGTACGCAGCGCATTGCCCGCCTCGTCGTACTTGGTCTGGCGGTTCATGAGGAAGTTGCCCTCCACGCTGAAATCGAAGATGAAACTCTTGCGCATCGTCGCACTGTAACCGGCAGGATTCAGCGTACTGACCATCTGGCTGCTGCGCCATGCGACACCCATGCCGCCCATCGAACGCATGACAGTATTGCCCGACGTACCG
Source organism: uncultured Alistipes sp. (assembly GCA_964427035.1). Taxonomy (GTDB): domain Bacteria; phylum Bacteroidota; class Bacteroidia; order Bacteroidales; family Rikenellaceae; genus Alistipes. Next base: position 7,865 of record CAYRSF010000044.1, on the reverse strand, counting down.
AGTTCGCCTATGCCGAACATCGTGTAGGGGGAATAGGCATTCACGCTGTTCTGCGCACCGGCAGCCGACGGCATCAGCGCAAAGACACAGGATACCAACGCAACCGTCGCAATCCTGCATACTCTATTTACTGTCATTAGTCGCATTGTACTCCAAAATTCTGTTTAGTCCGATATACATCATATTGCAATTTGCAAATATCGCATTTTTAATTCTATTAACAAAACATTTCGCGTCGCCGCCGCAAAAAATTATGCGGATTTGCGGATTTTTGCGCAAAAAATCGTCGGCATAACCCTTTATTTCATAAAATACGCTCCGCATCACGCCCTGTTCTATCGCCGTGCGGGTCGAGCGTCCGAGCGACTCGCCCATCTCTGCCATGCCGCATCGCGGCAGATGCGCCGTATAGTCGTGCAACGCCCTGAAACGCGACCCGACACCGAGCGAAATGTTGCCGCCGCGGAAAACTCCGTTACCGACCAAATCTATCGTAATGGCCGTTCCCATATCGACTATCAGCATGTCCGCCGCACCGTAAATTTCGACAGCCCCGACAGCCGCCGCCACACGATCCGTGCCGAGCGTCTCCGGAGTATCGTAGTCGATTCCTATCGGCACGGGCGTAAGCGGCGACATCCGCAGCAGGTAACCGACACGTCCGTCGAGCATGGCGCATATACGCTCTTCGCTGCCGCTCGTCGAAGCGACTATCGCCTTCGACGGCGCATATCCGGCGATTATCGCATCGGCATCGCACTGCCCGAAATCGGCGAAACGCCACTCGCGCACCACCGTTTTACCCTCCATAACGGCAACCTTGGTCGAAGTATTGCCCGAATCGATAATCAAATTCATCGCAAACCTGTTTTTATCTCCGTTTACAACTCTTTTAGCACCCGCAACGCTTCCGACACGTCGGCTATGCGCCGCACGGTCATCGCGAGTTTGGCGTCGCGCTGTTTGAGGACGAAGCGATCGGGACTGCCCGCTACCGTCCGCAGCATGTTCATGAACGTATCGCTCTTGTAGTACGGTGAAGAGCCGTCGCCGACGAACTGCACTATCATCAGCCCGTTCTTCACCTTTACGCGCTCCATGCCGAGCCTTATCGCCTCCCACCGCAGACGAACGACGTTCATCAATTCGCGCGCTGCGTCTGGCATAGCGCCGAACCGGTCTTCAAGCCGCGCCTCGAAATCGCAGAGCGACTTTTCGTCCTTCAACGAGTCGAGTTCGCGATACAGACGCAGACGCTCCGCCTGCTGATGCACGTAACCGTCCGGCAGTTCGGCATCCACACCGAGTTCGATAACCGTATCGTCTATATAACGCATATCGTTTACCGCTTGTTGTTCTTCGCTGCTCAATCCTGCGACATCGAGCCCCTCTGCCCTCAACTCCGCAATCGCCTCGTTCATGATTTTCTGGTAAGTCTCGAAACCTATGTCGGCTATGAACCCGCTCTGCTCCGCACCCAGCAGATTGCCGGCACCCCGAATATCCAAATCCTGCATGGCGATATTGAATCCAGAGCCCAGATCGGAAAACTCCTCGATAGCCCGCAGCCGCCGCCGTGCATCGGACGACAACATCTCGTCGGGACGCGACAGCAAATAGCAATAAGCCTTGCGGTCGCTCCGTCCGACACGGCCGCGCAACTGGTGCAGGTCGCTGAGTCCGAAACGGTCGGCATCGTCGATGATTATCGTATTCACATTCGGAATATCCACTCCGCTCTCGACTATCGAGGTCGCCACGAGGACATCGAAATCGCCGTAGATGAAATCCATTATCACCTTCTCCAACTCGGCGGGCTTCATCTGTCCGTGGGCAGTCATCACGCGCGCTTTCGGGCACAGACGGGCGATAAGTCCGCGAACCGTCATCAGGTCTTCCACTCTGTTATGTATATAATACACCTGTCCGCTGCGGGCGAGTTCGGCCTCTATGGCATCGCGCACCAAATCCTCCGAGAATACGTGCGACTCCGTTACGATAGGGCGGCGGTTGGGCGGCGGAGTCGATATTACCGACAAATCGCGTGAGCCCATGAGCGAAAATTGCAGCGTCCGCGGAATCGGCGTCGCCGTAAGGGTGAGCGTATCGACGCTCACGCTCAACTGCGTAAGTTTCTCTTTCGCAGCCACGCCGAACCGCTGCTCCTCGTCGATGATGAGCAGTCCGAGATCGCGGAAGCGGACATTCGCACCGAGCATCTTGTGCGTTCCTATCAATATGTCGATACGTCCGCTCTCCAAATCGCGCAGAATCTGGGCGGTATCCTTGGCACTCTTGGTGCGGTTCAAATATTCGATGTGCACCGGAAAATCGCGCAGCCGCTCCGAAAACGAACGGTAATGCTGCAATGCGAGAATGGTCGTCGGCACGAGCACCGCCACCTGCTTGCCGTCGGTCGCCGCCTTGAAGGCCGCACGTATCGCCACTTCGGTCTTGCCGAAGCCTACGTCGCCGCATATCAGACGGTCCATCGGACGTTCCGACTCCATGTCGCGCTTCACGGCTTCGCTCGCTCGCTGCTGGTCGGGGGTGTCCTCCCACATGAACGACGCTTCGAGAGCCTGTTGCAGATAACCGTCCGGAGAAAAGGCGTAACCCTTGCTCGCCTTGCGTTTGGCATACAGGGCGATAAGTTCGCGCGAAATATCCTTGACGGCCTTTTTGGTCGCGTTTTTGAGTTTCTGCCATGCTCCGCCGCCGAGTTTGTATATTTTCGGAGGTTCGGCGTCGCCGCTCTTGTAGCGGGATATGCGATGCAGCGAATGGACGTTCACGAACAGCACGTCGTTGTCGCGATAGACGAGTTTTATAGCCTCGTGCACCTTGCCGTTCTCCTCGATTTTCACCAGTCCGCCGAAGCGTCCGATGCCGTGGTCGATATGCACTACGTAATCGCCGACCTGCAACGCATTGAGTTCGGCGACGGTCATCTGCTCGTCGCGTTTTATCTCGCCGTTGATGCGGTAACGCTGGTAGCGGTCGAAAATCTGATGTTCGGTATAGAAGCAGACTTTCAGCCCGCGGTCCACGAATCCCTCGTGAAGCACGATGCGCATCATCCGCAGTTTCGCCGATGCGCGACCTGTTTTGTGGAAGATGTTGTCCAGACGCTCGATTTGCGCACGGTTGTCGGTCAGTATATAACATTCGTAACCGTGTTCGCGGCGGTCGATGACGTCGTCGGCGAGCATCTCGAAATTCTTGTTGAATTTGGGCTGCGGCGACGTTGCGAACTGAACTGTGGCTGTCGCCGGCCGTTCCGGCAGATTGTTGCGCAGCATCGCCACTCTGCACTGCGACAAATCGTCGAGCAACTCCTTTCGCGACGCGAGCATGCGCGCCATCCGCTGCGGTTCGCCGCTCTCGGCGAGCGCACGTTTGCGCAAATCGTCCACGCGGCGCATCGCATAGTCGGCATCGTAGAACCACCATGTCGCATCGCCGGCGAAACGTGCGAGCGAAACGAGGTCGCCTTCCGCACGGTTGATATTGGAGATTATGTCTATGCGTTCGAGCCGGTCGGACGACAACTGGTCCGAAATCTCGAACCGCCGTATCGACGCCACTTCGTCGTCGAAGAAATCGAGGCGGTAAGGGCGGCTCTCGGCGTAGGAGAATATGTCGAATATTCCGCCGCGAACCGAATACTGCCCCGGTTCATAGACGAAATCTACCTGCGAAAATCCGAGCGAACGGACATGCTCCTCCAAATCGGGAATCGCGATTCTGTCGCCGACTGCGACCGACAGCGAGTCGGCACTCAACCGCTTCGCATCGACGACCTTTTCAGCCAACGCCTCCGGATAGGTGCAGATGACTGCATATCCGTCGCAGCCGTTGCGCACGGCATTGACGGCGTTGGTTCGCATGACGACGTTTTCCGCCTCCTCGCTTCGGTAGAGTATCGACCGCTTGTATGCCGACGGAAAGAAAAGTATGCGCTGCTCGTCGAGCAGTGCATAGAGGTCGTTCATGACATAAGCCGCCGCATCGCGGTCCTCCGCGACGACGACATGAACCCCTCCGCGGCGAACGACCGCCGCTGCCGCATAAAACGAAAGAGCCCCGCCGACCAACTCTTCGAGATAGACGGTGCCGCTCTTTGCGTTAAACTCTTTGCAGATGGAGCCGAGTGGTTTCGACCCATCCGCAAGTTTCAGTATTTCATGCATATATCAAACAGGTCGGATGCCGTATGACCGGTTCTGCCCGAACTTATTTCTGTTTCAGGATATCGTTGTCGTGCTTGTCGTGATAGTGTATATCGACCATTCCGACACTTTGGTCGGCGACGATGTCTATCCACACCTTGTAGCGCATCATCCATCTGCGGCGAGGCGACCACAGACCCTTGCACAGAAATGCTGCGACATAGGGGCTGACGACGAGTTTTATGTATCGATGGCCGCGGTCCTGAGTGAGGAACGAAATCTGGTTCTCAATCTTTTTGTCGAGGAGCACGGTCGGCTCGATTTTGCCCGTGCCTCCGCAGGCAGGGCAGACATCCTGAATATCCTTTACCGCTACCGGACGGATACGCTGACGCGTAATCTGCATCAGTCCGAACTTGGTCAGCGGCAATATCGTATGTTTCGCTTTATCCTTAGCCATAAGCCGCGTCATCTCCTCGACGAGGAGTTGGCGATTCTGCGACTTGTGCATATCTATGAAATCGACGATGACTATTCCTCCCAAATCTCTGAGGCGCAACTGTCGTGCTATCTCGGCGGCTGCCGCGAGATTGACGTCTATCGCCGTTTGCTCCTGATTATCCTCCGCCTTGGTACGGTTGCCCGAATTGACGTCGATAACGTTCATCGCCTCCGTCGATTCGATGATGAGATACGCCCCGCGTCTGAGCGAAACGTACTTTGCGAAGAGCGACTTTATCTGACGCGAAATGTCGAAATTATCGAAAATCGGCACATTGCCGCGATAAAGTTTGACTATTTTCTCCTTTTCGGGGTCTACCGCACGGATATAATCCCTGATTTCGTTGAACATCGCGTCGTCGTCCACGCAAATCTGCGAGAACGAACCGTCCAGATTGTCGCGGATAATCGTGTTGGCACGACTCATCTCGCCCATCAGCAGCGACGGTGCCGAATGGCGGCGAATCTGCTGGCACGTCTTCTTCCACTTCTCGACGGCAGCCAGAATATCCTGCTCGACATCGAGGTCGGAAGCGTTCACGGCGGCGGTGCGTATTATCACGCCGAAGTTCTTCGGCAGTACGCTCGCAGCAACGCGTTTCAAACGTTTTTTCTCTTCGTTGGAACGGATTTTCTGCGAAATGAAAACCTTTGAAGAGAACGGTACGAGAACCACATTGCGACCCGCGAGCGAAATGTCGGACGTCAGGCGCGGACCTTTGGTCGAAATCGCCTCCTTGGCGATTTGCACCATGACATTCTGTCCCACCTGCAAAACGTTGCCGATTTTGCCTTCGCGTTCGAGTCCGTCGTCGAGTTTCATCGTTTCGAGTTTCAGCCCGCGTTTGCCGGGCATGTGGCTCGCGACGATACGGTCGAGCGACCGGAAATGCGTTCCCAAGTCCTGATAATGGATAAAGGCGTCGCGTTCGTGTCCTATGTTCACGAATGCGGCATTGAGTCCGGGCATAATCTTACGCACCTTACCGAGATAGATATCGCCGACCGCAAACCCGGTTTTCGCCTGCTCGCGGTTCAGTTCGACAAGCACCTTGTCTTCGCAAAGCGCAATGTTGATTTCTGTCGATGTAACGTTTACTACTAACTCTCGATTCATTTTGCGAGATTATAACTCTGTGTTGTTTTTAAGGTTTCCGTCGGGCAAATCGGCAGCACCGACTTCCCGAATTAAATAGGCAACGCCAAAGAGCAATAAAAAAGGCTCTCCGGCGTTATGACTACCTATGCGAAGCAATATTGTACTACTTCTTCTTATGACGGTCCTTACGCAGGCGCTTTTTGCGTTTGTGCGTAGCCATCTTATGACGCTTATGCTTCTTTCCGTTTGGCATAGTTGTAATTTTTAATAAATGTTATACTAGCGAACATTACTTGATTTTCGCTACGAAAGTCTTGGCAGGCTTGAATGCCGGAATGTTGTGTGCCGGAATGGTAATGGTCGTGTTCTTCGAGATGTTGCGGGCGACTTTCTGTGCGCGCTTCTTGATGATGAACGAACCGAAGCCGCGGAGATATACGTTCTGTTTTTTTGCCAGCGAGCCTTTGACCTCCGCCATGAAAGTTTCTACGATGTTCTGAATCAGAGCCTTCTCTGCACCTGTTTTTTTAGCGATTTCGCTAACGAGATCTGCTTTTGTCATAATTGAAATAAAATTAAATATTTAACACTTAAACACTATCAAATCGTTTAGATTCGAAATTTCGCTGCTTCAACAGCACATTTTACCCGTATCGGCGCACAAATATACGCTTATTTTGCAAATCAAGCAAATCATTCGCGCTTTTTTTCTCGTCGTTAGACAATTAACGTACCGCAACCGATACAAATTGTGTTCCCGGCTCAACGGCGGCCGTTGAATGCGGCGGCGAGACCCTCGACCGCAGTGTCCAGTCCTTTCTGCAATTTGCCGCCGATCATCATGCGCATCATCATGTTGAGATCGGCATGAAGCACCAGCCGGATACGCGTATCCTGAGCCGAAACCTCGTGCAACTGTATCCAGAACGCGAAATCTATCGGAAGTCCGCCTTCGTCGCTTTGAATCTTGACATGCCGGTTTTCGGCCTTCTCGACCATTTTCAATTTTACGGAGAACCCTTTGACCTTGAACGAACAGGCATCCGAAGTCGCATGCCACTCCTCGACTTTGTCCGCCACGGCGGGAGTTAAAAGCGAAAAATCGGATATGAGCGGGTATATTTGCGACACCGGTCTGAATATCTGCTGCTGTTTGGACTCGTATTTTTCCATTTTCTCTTGTTTTGCGACACAAAGATAGTGCTTTTCGAGAAATAAAAATTATCTTTCGGAAATTTCTCCTGCGCCATGAACGACCGCATAACCTCCGACCTGCTCGCATTTCGCGATGAAAAGTACGCCGAATTCCACTCCCGACTCGTTCCCGACATTCCGCGCGAACGAATCATAGGCATCCGCATGCCGGTGCTGCGGGCATACGCCAAATCGCTCGCGAAAGACCGGGAAGCGGCGAAACGGTTTCTCGCCGACCTGCCGCACCGCTACACGGAGGAGAACACGCTGCACGGAATAATCGTCTCGATGATACGTGATTTCGACGAGTCCATGGCTGAGTGCGAACGGTTTCTGCCCTGCATCGACAACTGGGCTACCTGCGATACGTTTGCGCCGAAATCGTTCGCCCGACACCGCGACGAGGTCTACCCGAAGTGCATCGAGTGGCTCGCATCAGACCGCACCTACACCGTGAGGTTCGCAGCGGTAACTGCAATGCGGCACTTTCTCGACGACGATTTCCGCCCCGAACTGCTCGAACGGTTAGCGGCGATACGCACCGGCGAATACTATATAAACATGGCTGTCGCATGGTTTTACAGCGTCGCGCTCGTCAAACGGTGGGATGCGGCGATTCCGATTCTGGAAAACCGCAGCCTCGACCGTCTGGTTCACAACAAAAGCATCGCGAAGGCTGTCGAGAGTTTCCGCATTTCAAAGGAGCGCAAGGAGTATCTTCGGACACTGCGAATAAAATAAATGGAACGTCATGTCGGGCGATCGAACCGCCCGAGGCGGTTGATACGACGGTAGAGTTGCGCAATCTGCCGCGTATCCTCGTCGGTGTCCTCGAACAGGTTCATGTCCACCGACAACGGCACGGAAGCGGGTCTGCGCCGTTTGCGCCGGTCGATTTG
>CAYRSF010000043.1:0-6475 GCA_964427035.1 uncultured Alistipes sp. | reverse complement strand
CTTTCTGCAAAGGGGGACTTGTTTTCTCCAAATTTATTCGAGCATTGCCGAGCGGGAGTATATCGGGCGAAGCCGAATATATGGATAAGCAAACGAAACCGATTTCTTGATTTTGCTTTTTATCCGTGTTACCTATCCCCCTAAATCCCCCTTTCTGCAAAGGGGGACTTTTATCGCTGACGCTCCCAACGGTCGGCGCAACGGTTGCCGTCGCCGTCGGAGAAACATTACAGATACTTAACACGTCATCCTGAGCGATAGCGAAGGATCTAACCGAATCGATTGAAACAGATTCTTCGCTTCGCTCAGAATGACGGCACTTGCGCTTCCTGCATCAGTCCATAGAGACGATTCTCGCATTTCGGCATTCGATTAACAATAACGATAAAGCACCGCATAATTGGCGGTGCTTTGTTTTGCCGACCATCGGGGACTTCGTACCTTGTTGCCTGTCCCCCTGAATCCCCTGCCTGTGCGGGGGACTTTTATTCCAAATTTATTCGAGCATTGCCGGGCGGGAGGTTAAAGACATCGGTTCACAGTTAAAAAGCGAAGAGACCCTGAATGTTTGGACAAAAAAAGTTTGGGGTCTCTTAATGACTGGTAACTTTTGGTGCTCGGCACACCGATTATTTCACGGCGATTTTCGCGATTCGGCGTTCGTGGCGACCTCCGCGTTCGAATTCGGTATTGAGCCACTCGTCCACGATTGCCTCCGCGGTCGGATTGTCGATGAATCGTGCAGGCAGAACCAGTACGTTCGAATCGTTGTGCTGACGCGTAATGTGCGCTATTTCAGGCAGCCAGCAAAGACTCGCACGGATTTTCTGATGTTTGTTGAGCGTTATCGCCATTCCTTCGCCCGAACCGCAGATGCCTATCGCACGCGGCAGTTCTCCTGCTTCGACAGCCTCTGCAAGCGGATGCGCAAAGTCGGCATAGTCGCAACTCTCCGGAGAGTTGCAGCCGAAATCGAATACCTCGTATCCCTTTGCGGCGAGATAACCCGTCAGCAACTCCTTCATTTCGTAGCCGGCATGATCGCTGGCGATTCCTATTTTCTTGTCCATGTCGTATCGTGTTCTCGATTGGTTTTCGTTTACGATTGTTCGCTCGGCAAAGATAAACGTTTTGCAAAGAATAAGCAAAAATCGTGTAAATATATTCTAAATCTTCCGAGTACAGATATTTCGCTTCCCCCAGTATCACCATGCGGTTTGCCTCTGTCGTGAGTCCCGAGCCGAAACTGTAATAGGTAATATAAGCAGAATGGGTGCAGCACCGCATGTTACTTATATTCCCTATTCTGCCCATATCACCTGTTATGCAATCAGGCGTCAGCCTATTTCGCGGCGCGTTTGCGGTCTACCTCGTTGAGAAGAATCTTGCGAAGGCGCATCGCCTTCGGCGTAATCTCCACGTATTCGTCCTCCTTGATGTATTCGAGAGCCTCTTCGAGCGAGAATACTTTCGGCGGAACGATTATCGCTTTGTCGTCCGATCCCGAAGCGCGCATGTTGGTGAGTTGTTTCGATTTGGTTACGTTTACCGTAATGTCGTTGCTGCGCGTATGTTCGCCGATTACCTGACCCATGTACACCTCCTCCATCGGCGCGATGAAGAAACGCCCGCGATCCTGCAATTTGTCAATCGAGTAGGCGTATGCCGTACCGGTTTCCGATGCGATTATCGAGCCGTTGGTGCGCATTTCGATGTCGCCGACGTAAGGCTCGAAGCCTTTCAGACGGTGCGACATGATTGCCTCTCCGGCGGTTGCCGTAAGCATGTTCGAACGCAGACCGATGATTCCGCGCGACGGAATGTCGAATTCAAGCCGAGTGCGACCGTTGCCCGACTCCATATTGGTGAGTACGCCCTTGCGCTTGGTCGTGAGTTCGATTACAGTGCCTGCGGCTTCGTCCGGACAATCGACCGTCATCTCCTCGATAGGCTCGCACTTGCGTCCGTCGATCTCTTTTATGATTACTTTCGGCTGTCCGACCTGCAACTCGTAGCCCTCGCGGCGCATCGTCTCGATGAGTACCGACAGGTGCAATACGCCCCGACCGTAAACGATGAACGAATCGGCATTCGCTCCGGCTTCGACGCGCAGCGCGAGATTTTTCTCCAATTCGCGGTCGAGACGCTCCTTGATATGACGCGACGTTACGAATTTTCCGTCCCTGCCGAAGAATGGCGAGTTGTTGATTGTAAAGAGCATCGACATCGTCGGCTCGTCGATTTCGATAGGCGGCAGCGGCTCCGGATTTTCGAAATCGCAAATCGTGTCGCCGATTTCGAATCCGTCGATACCGACCAGTGCGCAGATTTCGCCGCACTGCACTCTCCCGACTTTCGTCTTGCCGAGACCGTCGAACACCATCAATTCCTTGATTTTGGTTTTAATCATGGTTTTGCCGTCGCGTTTGGCAAGCGTTACGTTGTCTCCTGCATGGAGTTCGCCGCGGGTTACCTTGCCTACGGCGATACGGCCGATGTACGGCGAGTATTCGAGCGACGTTATGAGCAGTTGCGGAGTTCCCTCGACCATTTCCGGTTCCGGAATTTCATCGATTATGGTGTCGAGCAGCGGCGTTATCGAATTCGTTTTTTCGGTCGCCTTGTGCGACATCCATCCCTGTTTCGCCGAACCGTAAATCGTCTTGTAGTCGAGTTGGTCTTCCGATGCGTTCAAGGTGAACATCAGGTCGAAAACCTGCTCGTTCACGACCTCCGGGCGACAATTCGGTTTGTCTACCTTGTTTATGACTACGATAGGTTTCTTGCCGAGCGAAAGCGCTTTTTGCAACACGAAACGAGTTTGCGGCATCGTCCCCTCGAATGCGTCCACGAGCAGCAGTACGCCGTCGCACATATTGAGCACCCGCTCCACCTCGCCGCCGAAATCGGCGTGTCCCGGGGTGTCGATGATATTGATTTTGTAATCTTTGTATATTACCGATACGTTTTTGGACAGAATCGTTATGCCGCGTTCGCGTTCGAGGTCGTTGTTGTCGAGTATCAAATCGCCGTTTTTGGTGGAGTTGTCGCGGAGCAGATTTCCCGCCATGATCATCTTGTCTACGAGTGTCGTTTTTCCGTGGTCTACGTGGGCAATGATCGCAATGTTGCGTAATTTTTGCATACGGATGTATAAATTATTGCGCAAAGGTAACAATTATAAATCAAAAATGTACTATTTTTGTTCAACTATTCAACCGTCCGTTCAGATGAACCGAACCATAGAAATCACGCGCCGGAGCAGCGTTTTCGTGGGACGCGCCGATGAACTTTTGCCGGAACTTCTGCCCGATAAAAGGGTTATAGCGATATCCGACAGCAATATCGACCGGTGCCATCATCAGTTGCTTTCGCCGTACGAACATATACTTATAGGAATAGGCGAACAATCCAAGACGCTCGTAACCGTCGAACGGGTGTTCCGTGCGCTCATGGAGATGAACGCCGACCGAAACTGCTTCATTCTCGGCATCGGCGGCGGAGTAGTTACCGACGTCGCTGGCTTCGTCGCCTCGACATACATGCGCGGCGTCGATTTCGGATTCGTTTCGACCACTCTGCTCGGACAGGTCGATGCGAGCATAGGCGGCAAAAACGGAGTGAATGTCGGCGGATACAAGAATATCGCCGGATCGTTCAATCAACCCGGTTTCGTCGTTTGCGATGTCGCGATGCTCTCGACGCTTTCCGACCGCGAGTTCCGTGCAGGACTCGCCGAAATAATCAAGACCGCCATAATCGGCGACGAACCGCTGTTCCGTCTGCTCGAAAATACGGAATTCGAACGTCTGCGCAAGGACGAAGCACTGCTGCGCCGCACAGTCGAATCGGCTGTTCGGGTGAAGGCGGCAATCGTCGCGGCGGACGAACGTGAGAGCGGCATGCGGCGCAAACTCAATCTCGGACATACGATAGCCCATGCGATAGAGAAATCGATACGCGGAATCAATCACGGAGAAGCGGTGGCGATAGGATTGAAATTCATGGCATCTGTCGCCGAGCGCATGGGCGTAATCGACAACGTGGATGCGAAGCGCATAGTCTCCGTTCTCGACCGTTTCGGATTCGATACGGCATTGCCTGCCGACATGCGCAAACTGCTCAAAGCGATCAGAAAAGACAAGAAACGCGACGGCGATTCGCTGCATCTGATAGTTCCTGCGGCTGTCGGCGACGTACGCGATTACACGTTCACGTTCGGCGAGGTCGAAGCGTTGTTTTTATAACATGTACAGTATGAAAGGATTCGTTTTCGATATGGACGGGACGCTCGTGGAAAACATGGCGTTCCATTTTCTTGCGTTCGACAAGCAGGCTGAACGGCACGGATACAGGTTGATGCGACCGATAACATCGCGCTATTACGGTTGGCATAACAAGGATATCATGCCGGAAGTGATTCCGCCCGAATTCATCGAGCGGCTGGGGCTGCAATTCCTGTCCGACGAGAAAGAGGCGATATATCGCGAACTGTATGCCGGCAACGTGCGTCTTACGGCGGGTATCGACTGCTTGCTCGCCGATGCTAAACGCTGCGGCGTCAAGTGTGCGGTCGGTTCGGCTGGACCTCGCCTGAATGTGGAGTTCATCATGCGCGAGGGCGACCTGTTCGACCGTATGGATGCCTATGTGTGCGCCGACGACGTAACGAATTGCAAGCCCGATCCCGAGATATTCCTTAAATCGTGCGCCAAATTAGGTCTCGATTCGTCGGAGTGCGTGGTGTTCGAGGATGCTGTGGCAGGCATCGAGGCGGGGCGGGCGGCAGGATGCCGCACGGTCGGAATAACGACCACCATATCCGAACGGTCGCTTCTCGATGCGGGTGCGGACTTCGTCGTTCCCGATTTCCGCGGACTTACCGTAGCGGAAATAGAACGGCGTCTGAATCTGAAATAGAAAATGCAGCAGAACCTCTGCTGCATTTTTTGCACCTTTGCCGCATTTCGTTAAAACAGCGTATCTTCCACAGTCGGCGGTGTCAGTCCGAGATGTTTGTATGCCAGTTCCGTGGCTTCACGACCTCGCGGAGTCCGTTTCAGGAAACCCTCTTTTATCAGGAACGGTTCGTAAACCTCCTCGATAGTTCCCGCCTCTTCGCCGACAGCCGTCGCAATCGTGTTCAGACCGACCGGTCCGCCATTGAACTTGGCTATGATTGTCGAAAGTATCTTGTTGTCCATCTGGTCGAGCCCCCGCGAATCGATATTGAGTGCTTCGAGTGCGATTTTCGTAATTTCGAGGTCTATGTGTCCTTCGCCCTTGACCATCGCGAAGTCCCTCACGCGCCGCAGCAGCGAGTTCGCTATTCGCGGCGTACCGCGCGACCGCAATGCCACCTCCGTTGCGGCATCGTCGTCTATCGATATGCCGAGAATCGCCGACGAACGCTTTACGATGCGGCTGAGGACTTTCGTATCGTAGTATTCCAAATGGCACTGTATGCCGAATCGTGCACGCAGCGGGGAGGTGAGCAGTCCGCTCCGCGTCGTTGCGCCGACGAGAGTGAACGGAGCGAGTTCGATTTGAATCGACCGCGCCGACGGACCTTTGTCGAGAACGATGTCTATTTTGAAATCCTCCATCGCCGAGTATAGATACTCCTCGACGATAGGGCTCAACCGGTGTATTTCGTCGATGAAGAGCACATCGCCGGCAGACAGATTCGTAAGCAGTCCCGCCAAATCTCCGGGTTTGTCGAGCACAGGTCCCGACGTAACTTTCATCTGCGCCCCCATTTCGTTGGCTATGATATTTGCGAGCGTGGTTTTGCCCAAACCCGGAGGTCCGTGCAGCAAAACATGATCCAGCGAGTCTCCCCTCATCAGGGCAGCCTTGATGAATACCCTCAAATTCTCGACTATCTTGTCCTGACCGGAGAAAGTGTCCAACTCCTGCGGACGTATTCTGTTCTCGAATTCGCTGTCGCTTTCCAAATTCCGTATATCCCTTCCTGCGACCATTACAATTGCATTATATAATGCAAAAATAGTTATTTTTCCGAAAAAATGACAATATATGCCTCGTGCGCGACGAAAAATCATTATATTTGCTCAATGTGCACGGCAGGATGTATGCAGCGCACGAAACATGGCGATGCCTACGGATATGCAAAAAATTAACGGACATACTGTAATCTGTTGATTTACAATATATCCATTAACGCATTGGTGACTCCGACGGGATTCGAACCCATATCGTAAGAACCGGAATCTTAAATTCTATCCATTGAACTACGGAGCCTCGGTGCGTGCAAAGATACGAATAAGCGAGCGCAAAAACAAAATTTATTTTGATTTTTGCCGAGCGGGAGTATCTAAGGCGAAGCCAAAGATACGGATAAGTCAGGCGCAAAAACAAAATTTATTTTGATTTTTGCCGAGCGGGAGTATCTAAGGCGAAGCCAAAGATACGGATAAGTCAGGCGCAAAAACAAAATTTATTTTGATTTTTG
>CAYRSF010000042.1:0-43662 GCA_964427035.1 uncultured Alistipes sp. | reverse complement strand
TTAAAGCGGCGGGGCGGGGAATAAAAAACGGCATTGCGAGGAGGACGCAAGTCCGACGCGGCAACCGACGCCAAGGCGAAAGGCAGAATAGGCAATACAGGCAGTATGCCGTACCGCACCTGTTCCGCCGATATTGCCTGTAAGACCTATATTGCCTGTTCTTACTGTAAACCGTCCGTCATCGACCCTTTGCGGAGATTCGCTCCCGCTCGGCGTCCTTTTCGAGAATGTCGTCGCCGTCCCAGTCGAACATCGGAAATTCGCGGCGACCGCCCAACGAGAAGCGGGTATAGGTAATCGGCAGTCCGCGGCTCAAATAGACCTGCTCGTAGGCGGTCTTGACCGACAGCACTTCGTCGGCATAGCCCGAGCCGTAGATGTCGTCGTTGGCAATCTCGCACGGCAGACCGAAACGGTCGATAACCGCCGAAGTATAGTTGAAAAGATGACGCGAATCGGTTTTCAGGTTGATGAAGCCGTCCGCCGCCAGAATATGCGAATAGTATTCGAGGAAAACGGGCGAGGTAAGCCGTTTCTTGGCACGGCGGGTTTTGAGTTGCGGATCGGGAAAAGTTATCCACAACTCCGACGCCTCTCCCTCGGCGAACATCGACGTTATGAACTCGATGCGTGCGCGCAGGAAACCGACATTCCCCATACGGCGTTCCGTCGCGGTCTTGGCACCGCGCCACATTCGTGCGCCCTTGATGTCGATGCCGACGAAGTTCTTGCCGGGATTGCGTTCAGCCAAAGCGACCGTATATTCGCCCTTGCCGCAACCGAGTTCGAGCACTATCGGATTGTCGTTATGAAAAAAATCGCGATGCCAGTTCCCCTTCAACGGGTGGTCGCAGCGGAACATCTCGCCGAATTCAGGCTGCACGAAACAGGAGAAAGTCAGATTCTCGGCAAAACGTTTGAGTTTATCCTTTCCCATTACTCTTTTTCGATATTTATTCCGACCGCCTCGACTCCGCAAACGGGTTGCAGCGGTCGTATCGTGAACAGATACCAGCCGCTCTGCCCGAGAACCGAACGACGACGCCATGCGATATTCTCGGTCGTCGAAACCGCTGCCGGCGAATACGGATATTCGGGACGCAAAACGACTTTTTCGGAGAACAGCCCCGCATCGGGCAGCGAAACCGATATGTCGAGCGGCAGCGAGTCGCAGCGGAAATTGCCGTTATAGCGCAACACGACCGACAGCGTCCGCAGCGACAGCGTATCGTCGTTCCGCACGGCGAGCGTCAGAGGATTGCTCCACCCTTGCGAATCGACGTCGGACATGACGACGGACTGCGGAGCAATGCACCCCGCCGCTGCAAACATAATCGCGGCGGCGGCAGCAAGGTATTTCGACAGTCGGAGCATGATTTCGCTATAAGGTCTTCGAGGTTGCGCCTGCGGCATTAATCCGCAGGCTTTAACGGTATATTGAAATTATTAAAGACTTATATTACCTGTCATTGCCGGTTGCAGGAGCGGAACCGCCGTTGGCACCGTCGGCACCGTTACCGTTATTATCGCCATGACCGTTAGGACGGTTGTTGTTGCGGCGGCGATTGCCGTTGCGGTTATTGCGGTTGCGGTTGCCGCCGCCCGCATGATTATCTCCGCCGTTATCGGTTCGCTCAGCGTTTCCGCCGCCGTTGCCGCGATTCTCGCTGCGCACATCCGCACTGCCCGAATCTGAGCCGCCATTGTCCGGTTTCGCCGCGCGGTTCTCGCCGTTTCTCGACCCATTGCCGCCATTGTCGCGGTTACGGTTGTTGTTATTGCGGTTCTTCCTGCGTTTTTTAGTCTTGTCGAAACGGGTGATGCTGTCCTCCTCGGTACGGTATGTAGGTTCTTCCGCCGTGCTCTCGGTCTCTACGGTATCGACGAGACTGTCCGCTTTCCTGCCGGCTCGATTGAGCGACAGAATCTCGCGAACGCGCGACACCGGAATCGTTACCACGTTCACCATCGCATCCTTGCTGCTGCTGAACGACATCGTATGGGCGAGAATATCGGTTTTTACGAGGTAATATTCGCCGTCCAGAGTCTGCAACGGCTCCTTGATGCGCGGAATCGAACGGCGGGCATCGGCGTAAACGTCGTATTCGTACATCAGGCAGCATTTGAGTTTGGAGCACTGTCCGGCGAGTTTCTGCGGATTGAGCGACAACTCCTGCACACGGGCGGCGTTGGTCGTAACGCTCGAAAAACTCGATACCCACGACGCGCAGCACAACTCTCTGCCGCACGCTCCGATACCGCCGATGCGACCTGCCTCCTGACGCGCACCGATCTGCTTCATCTCGATGCGGATATGGAACTGCTCGGCGAAAACCTTGATAAGTTCGCGGAAATCGACGCGACCGTCGGCGATGTAGTAAAATATCGCCTTTATTTTGTCGCCCTGATATTCGACGTCGCCTATTTTCATGTCGAGCCCCATTTCGGCGGCAATCTGACGTGCGCGAATCATCGTTTCGTGTTCGAGCGCGATGGTCTCCTGCCAACGCTCGATGTCGTAAGGCTTAGCCTTGCGGTATATCTTCTTGTATTCGCCGTTGAACGGGTTGAAGCCGACACGCTTCATCTGTTTGGCGACCATGTCGCCCGTAAGCGAAACGATGCCAATATCGTGCCCCGGGCTTGCCTCGACCGCCACGATGTCTCCTATCGAGAGCGGCAGGTTATTGACGTTCTGATAATAGGAACGACGGGTATTCTTGAACCGCACCTCGAAAATATCGGTCGGCAGATTGACGGGATAACCCTCCATCCACGGCGTTTCGTGCAACTTGAAGCAGCCCTCGACGGCGGTTGCATGCTGTTCGCCCGATTCGTCGGCAGCAAATGCGCATCCGCGACCTATCTCGGGCTTGGTATATTTGGTATAATCCATAAGTTCGGCAATTTTGCGTAAAGGTAGCAAAAAAACATCGGATGTGAAAATTTTTCGCAATTATGCGTCCGGCGGCGACAGACGGCGCATGGTCGAGCGTACCCGCAGTGCATAGAGAACCGCCGCAGTCGAGAGTCCGAACACGTAGCCGCAGATAAGTCCCCGCGCACCCAGACCGAAAGTGAACGCGAAGAGGTAGCCGACCGGAATATTTATCGCGATATAGGCGGCGAACGAAATATAGGCAATCGGGCGCACATCCTTCAATCCGCGCAGAATGCCGACGAGTATGCACTGCACGGCGTCGGGAATCTGATAGAGCGCGAACAGTATTATCATCTGTGCGGCGAGGGCGGCTACATCGGCATTGTCGCTGAATGCGGCGGGCAGATAGCGGCGGAACACGATGAAGCACGATGCCACGAAGATGTTCCATACCACCGCCATTTGAATGGCGGCGCTGATTGCCTTGCGCATCTGCGCAAAATCGTGAAGCCCCAGACAGTGGGACACGCGTATCGTCGCAGCCGAACCGAGCGACAGCACGAGCATGAAGGTGCAGTTGCCGTAAGTTACGCCTATCTGATTGGCACTTATCGCGACCGAACCGAACCAGCCCATCATAATGCTCGTTACCACCCATGCCGAGGCTTCGAGCACCATTTGCCCCGCTATCGGCAGACCGATTTTCAGCAGCGTAACGCTGTTGCGCAATACGTTGGCGGCACGCGAAAAAAGCAGCAGATACTCGCGGAACTTACGCACGCAGACGAAATATGCGATGATAAGCACCGGATTGACAATGCGCGCGACAAGCGTCGCGAGTCCCGCTCCGAACACACCCATCGGAGCGAATCCGCAATGACCGAATATAAACACCCAGTTGAGCAGAATATTCAGCACATTGGTCGAAACGAGAATCGCCATGGCGACCTTCGTATTGCCGATGCCTTCGAGAAACTGCTTGAATGCGCCGAAGAGCATGGTCGGCGGTATGGCAAACGCCATAAGCCGGTAGTACGGTATGGCCATATCGACGACCTCGGTCGGCTGTCCGAGATAATAGAGCAGCGGTGCGAGCGACCACTGCAATGCCGCGAGAACGATGCCGAGTGCCGAATAGATTACTATTCCGCTTTGAAGATACCGGGCAGAGCCGCATCGGTCGCCGCGAACGAAGATTTCGCCGACGAGCGGAGTGATGCCGAGCGTGATGCCGAGTCCGAAGAAGTAGATTATGCAGCCGATGATTCCGCCGAACGACACTGCGGACAGCGGAACGGTATCCTCCCCGCCGTATGCACCGACCATGGCATTGTCGGCGAATGTCGTCGCGATGTATCCGAGTTGGGACAATGCGACGGGAATCGCCAGTTTGAGATTGGCGACGTACTGCCCACGATATTTGGCGAAAAACGTCATCGGGCGGCAAAGATAGCGTTTTTCGCCGAATCGGGCAAACGGAGGCGGGGGAAGAATTCCGCGCCTGTTTCCTCCGCACATGCCCGCTAATGGCAGTCGAGCATATTGTTCATCATCGCATATACCGTCAATCCCGCAACCGACTTGATGCCTGTTTTGCGGGAGATGTTTTTGCGGTGGGCTATAACCGTATGCACCGATATGTTCAACCGGTCGGCAATCTCCTTGTTTATCATGCCGCTGGCGATAAGCACCAGCACCTCGCGCTCGCGCTCCGATATTTCGTTGTTTTCACGATGAGGTTCGGTTCTCCGGCTTTCGACCGCTTCGCGCAATTTCCTTCCGATGACGTTTTCGTCGTCATAGATGCTTATCGAGCCGTCGAACTGACGCACCAGCCAGTCGGCAGAAACGCTCGAAACGAGACACACTGCCGTCTTGTCCTGCAATTCGGGATATGCCGAATATATCTGTACGCGCGAAAGCGGAACGAATAGCGACGAATCGACAATCAGTATATCGGGCATCGCAGCACCTATGCGCTCCATGCACGGGCGCATCCCTTCGACCGTTCCGACCATGGTGAAATCGGGCATTCGGTCTACAATTCCGGCAAGCCCCTGTCCGACGATGCGGGACGGAGTCGCTATCATGACTTTTCTGTTCATAAGCGATGCCGTTTTACAGGTTGCGCAATGCGGGAGCGAGCAGTTTGCTCTCGATAAGAATATGTTTGCCTATATCTTCGCGCAACCGGTATATCTCCGCGAGGACGGCGAGACGAAGTTCGGTCGGGCATGTTTCGGGCAGATACTTGATGACGATGCTCTTCACGTCGTCGATTTTGTCGCCGATGTCGTCATGAACGCTGTCGATTTCGAACATCTCGCACGAATCCGCATCAGAATCGGAGATGCGTTTTTCGACGTCGGAGAACATGCGCTCCTCCTCGTCGAAATGGTTGTCGAGTTCGGCGACGAATTCCTCGAAAAACTTTATGAGCACCCTCTCCTGAATGTCGTTGCAGTCGCCTGCAAGCGCGACCACTCCCTGCTGTATCTTCGGCAACTGTACATTCATGTAATAGGCGTGCGACAGGCGCAGATACCTGATTATGCGGCTGACGTCATCGCCCGTAAGCGCATCGGCAGCGGGTTCGTACTCGTCGAGAGAATAGACGCCGCATATCATCAGAAACAGTTCGGTCGAAAGACCGTATTTGCGACATGCCTCCTCGACGGTGATGTCGCCGAATCCGAGGTGCATGTCGAGCCGCGAAAGCACCGACAGCAATTTGTAATCGGATTCTATAAGTCCGGCGAGCGTGATTCCGCCCGCGAACGGCGCATGGTTGGATTCCGCCGCATGACGGCACAATCCCGATTCGTTTGATTTCATAATTCAAAGATTTTTCCGGATTCTTGATAACGATTGTCGAATACCGCTGTTTTGCGGCTCGAAACTAATATTGCGAAACCGGGAAAACGGGAGGTGCACGAAGCGGACATACGCGCACGAACGTATCGACTGCACGGACGTCCGCACGGCAGATTCCGCCCTCCACGACGAAATCGGCTGCGACCGCAACGGAATCGGATGCCTTTTCGGCGACTGCTCCGTCGAGATAGTCGATAAGTTGGCACGCGCTCTGCGAATGCGTGTGATGGGAATCGGCATAAGGATGCGAATGGGTAACCCTGCCCCAAGAATATTTATGGGTATGGATGAAACAGGTCGCCGACAGCATCCAGCAAAGGTATGCCGCCAGCACTATCGCCCCGTATATTAGCCTCTCGCGCTTCATCTCCGATGCAAAGTTACGAAAAAATTCGGTTTTTTAATAAATCGTCCGTTCGTCATAATCTTACGCACAGGGAACGAACGACGTCGCATCGCCGCAACGGCGGAACCGTTCATTCAAAAACAGACCGGCGTATGGTGTCGGGTATGCGAATACGGCCCGCAACGCGAACGCCGCATGAGCCTCTGTCCGCATTCCGCACTCCGTCCTGAGGCAATTCCTTGCATTTTTCAGCGAAAATAAGTAGTTTTGCGGATATAATCAACATTTTAACTTTTCAAGATGAAAACAACCCAACAAACGGCATCGCTGCCTGAAAACGCCTACACCGAACTCAAAGCCGGCGAAGAGTACCGTCCGGTAATGCCCGCCGACACCGTTCCGGTCGAAGCGACGCCATATTCGATAACGATGGGCGTCATCATGGCGGTCATATTCTCCGCCGCAGCCGCATTCCTCGGACTGAAAGTCGGACAAGTATTCGAAGCGGCGATTCCCATCGCGATTCTCGCGGTCGGCATCGGCAATTTCCGCGGCAAGAAAGGAATGCTCGGACAGAACGTCATCATACAGTCCATCGGTGCATGTTCCGGCGTAATCGTCGCCGGTGCGATATTCACGATGCCGGCACTCTATATTCTCGGACTCGAAGCGCAATTCTATCAGGTATTCCTGTCGTCGCTGTTCGGCGGGCTGCTGGGCATAGTCCTGCTCATCCCGTTCCGCAAATATTTCGTCAAGGAGATGCACGGCAAATATCCGTTCCCCGAGGCTACTGCCACGACCGAGGTTCTCATCTCGGGCGAAAAGGGCGGCAAGCAGACCGTACTGCTCGCAATAGCCGGAGCGGTCGGCGGAATCTACGATTTCGCGATTTCGACATTCGGTGCATGGGCTGAAACCATATCCACCAAAATGTGCGGCTGGGGTGCCGCATGCGCCGAGCGTTTCAAAGTCGAATTTTCGCTCAATACCGGAGCCGCGGTACTCGGTTTAGGATATATCATCGGTCTTAAATACGCCATCGTCATCACCGCGGGTTCGTGCCTCGTATGGTTCGTCGTGATTCCGCTCGTCGGCTACGTAATGCCGGATGCCGCAGCACTCGCGCCGAACGACATCTTCAAGGAGGTCGGTCGTCCGCTCGGCATCGGAGGCATCGCCATGGCAGGTCTTATCGGCATCATCCGTCAGGCGGGAATTATCAGGCAGGCGGCGATGCTCGCCGTAAACGAACTGGGCGGAGGCTCGAAAAAGCCGGCTCAATCGGTCGAGCGCACCCAGCGCGACCTGACGATGCGCACGATTCTCGCAATCCTTATAGCCACTCTCGCTGCGACGGTATTCTTCTTCCAGTTCGGCGTTCTGCACGACCTGACGCAGACCGTCGTCGCATCGCTCATCGTATTCGTCATAGCGTTTCTCTTCACGACCGTAGCCGCCAATGCGATAGCCATCGTAGGCTCGAATCCGGTTTCGGGAATGACGCTGATGACGCTTATTTTGAGTTCGCTCGTACTCGTATCGATAGGTCTGAACGGCACTGCCGGAATGACGGCGGCGCTTATCATCGGCGGCGTTGTCTGCACGGCTCTCTCGATGGCGGGCGGCTTCATCACCGACCTCAAAATCGGATACTGGCTCGGAAGCACTCCGCGCAAACAGGAGAGTTGGAAATTCCTCGGCACGGTCGTTTCCGCCGCTACCGTTGCGGGTGTTATGATGATTATGAATCAGACCTACGGTTTCGGCGAAGACAGCATACTCGTCGCTCCGCAGGCCAACGCCATGGCGGCAGTCATCAAACCGCTTATGGAGGGCGGACAGACACCGTGGGTGCTCTACTTCGCAGGCGCGGTACTTGCACTGACGCTTACGTTCATCGGCGTTCCGGCACTCGCATTCGCGCTCGGAATGTTCATCCCGATGTCGCTCAACGCCCCGCTCGTCGTCGGAGGACTTATCGCGTGGTTCGTATCGTCCCGCAGCAAGGATGCCGCACAGAACAAGGCGCGTTTCGACCGCGGCACGCTTATCGCCTCGGGATTCATCGCCGGCGGCGCGCTTATGGGCGTTGTTTCGGCAATACTGAAATTTGCGGGCATGAACTGGTACAACGCCGAATGGGCAGAATCCGACGCAGCCGGACTGCTCGGTCTCGTAATGTATATTGCGCTTATCGTCTACATGACCGTACACACTCTGCGCGCGAAAAAGGAGGAGTAAAAACATGAATTATTTCACACAACAAAGTATTGAATTGGCAAATCAAAGAAATTATCTCGATTTGTTATTTCCCGTGTACCCTTTAAGCCCGGACAGTATTAGAAGTATCGACGCTGATATTTGGAAAAATATTGAAACGAGTTTTAACAGCAATAATAATGAAGACTTATTTCGTCATCTGTTAAAATTGGATTTATTTCCAGTCAAAGATGGATATGTCCCTTATTTCAGAAAAGATATTTCTGCAATCGGACGCAATCCGAATACAGTAAATCGCATTTGCGGGCGAGTAAAAGAATTAGGTTTAGCCGAATTATACAATAGATGCACTCAACCCAAAGAGACTAATCGACAAATGGGTCCATTATTTAGGAAATGGATTTATAGCGGAGTATTGGGAATAATGCCTGTCGATCTTAATACGTTTGTTGCAAATAGCGAAAATGCCATATTAGATGGTGCTGATGGCTTTCTTGCAGATTTTGCCAGAAAGAATTTAGGATACACCAGAGATAAAGGCTTGGACTTCGTTGCCCGGTTTAATGGGAAATATGTTATAGGAGAAGCAAAATTCATCTCGGACGAGGGCAGGCATCAGAACGACCAATTTCTCGATGCCGTCCAAACGTTAGAATGCGAAACGAACAAAGATGTAGTAAAGATTGCCATTTTGGACGGTATTCTGTATATTCCGAGCAGAAAGAAAATGTATACTTATATAACTTCATGCGACATACCCGTTATGAGTGCATTATTATTAAGAGATTTTCTTTATTCCTTATGATAACGAATGGTAACATATTGATAAAATGCGACAATATAAAGGGTCTCGAATGGCTGATAAATAATGGCTATGCGAGGAAAATCGATTTGATATATATTGATCCGCCTTTTGCGACCGGAGGAATATTTTCTATTGATAATAATGGGCGCACAGCCTCGATAAGCAAGTCGCAAGATGGAGAAATCGCATATAGCGACACATTACGCGGCGAAGCATTCCTAAATTTCCTCAAAGAACGTATTATAATAATGCATGCGTTATTATCTGATCGCGGCTTATTGTATTTGCACATAGATTACAAAATAGGACATTATGTTAAAGTGATGCTTGACGGCATTTTCGGTATTGAGAATTTCCGTAATGACATAACTCGTATAAAATGTAATCCAAAAAATTTCGGTCGTTACGGATATGGGAACATAAAAGATATGATTCTGTTTTACAGCAAAGGGAAATCGCCGATATGGAACAATCCGACAATGGAATATTCAGAAAAAGATAAAAATCGCATTTATAATAAAATCGATAAAAACGGACGAAGATATACAACCGTACCTATCCATGCCCCGGGAGAGACTCAAAATGGAGAAACATCGAAACCGTTCAAAGGAATATATCCACCGCAAGGCAGACATTGGAGATGTTCCATCGACGAACTTGAACGATTGGATCATGAAGGGCTTATAGAATGGTCAAAGAATGGCAATCCGAGAAAAATCAACTATGCAGATGAACGAAAAGGCAAAAAGGCACAAGACATATGGAATTTTAAAGATCCTATATATCCATTATATCCTACTCAGAAAAGCAGCGATCTGCTGAAATTCATAATTGAAGCTTCCTCGAATAGGGAATCGATAGTCATGGATTGTTTTTGCGGTTCAGGCACGACATTAAAAGTTGCACAAGATTGCGGGCGACAATGGATTGGCATGGACGAATCGCCTATCGCTATCAATATTACGAAAGAAAGAATAAAATCCGATATTGATTTAATCGACAATCATAAATTAAATTATTTCGAATTAGATTAAATAACACATATTATGGAACTGAAAGATAGATTTTTGAAATACGTCGCCATCGACACTCAATCGTCCGAAGCGAGCGAAACGTTCCCTTCGACCGAAAAACAGTGGACGCTGCTCCGTCTGCTCGTCGAGGAGATGGAGGCTTTGGGGCTTACCGAGGTGTCGATAGACAAATACGGCTATGCCATGGGGACGATTCCGGCGAGCGAGGGTTGCGAAAATGCACCGGTCATCGGTTTTCTCGCACATGTCGATACGTCGCCCGACATGAGCGGCGAAAATGTCCGTCCGCGCATAATCGAGAATTACGACGGCAGCGATATCGTTCTTAACAATGCGCTTACGATGCGTGCAGCCGACTTCCCGGAGTTGAAGGATTTCGTCGGGCACACGATTATCCACACCGACGGCACGACGCTGCTCGGTGCCGACGACAAAGCGGGTGTCGCCGAAATCATGACCGCCGCCGAGTATCTGCTCGCACACCCCGAAATCAGGCACGGCAAGATACGCATCGGCTTCACCCCCGACGAGGAGATAGGTCGCGGCGTCGATTTCTTCGACGTGAAGGCATTCGGCGCCGATTTCGCCTACACGATGGACGGCGGCTTCGAGGGCGAACTCGAATACGAGAATTTCAATGCCGCTTCGGCTAAAATCGCCATTCAGGGACGCAACGTCCACCCGGGATACGCCAAGAACAAGATGATAAACGCGATAGAGGTCGCCTGCGAACTCAATTCGCTGATTCCTGCGACCGAGCGTCCTCAACACACCGAGGGTTACGAGGGCTTCTACCACTGCGTCGGTCTGAACGGCACGGTCGAGCAGGCGGCAATCTCCTATATCATCCGCGACCATGACGCCGAGAGGTTCGAGCAGAAGAAGGTGTGGATGTACAATGTCGTCGAACTGTTGAAGAAAAAATACGGTGAGCAGGTGCTGACGCTGACGCTCAAAGACCAGTACTACAACATGCGCAAGATGGTGGAGCCGCATCCGCAGGTAATCGAACTCGCGAAAAAGGCTATGACCGAAGCCGGCGTAACGCCGATAGTGCGCCCGATTCGCGGCGGAACGGACGGTGCGCGGCTTTCGTTCATGGGTCTGCCGTGCCCGAACATCTTCGCAGGCGGAATGAATTTCCACGGCAAGTTCGAGTACTGCTCGCTCGACTCGATGCAGCGTGCGATGCAGGTAATAGTCAATCTCGCCCGTCTGTGGGCGGAATAAAACGCGTATGAAAAGATTCGGATTCATCAAGACAGCCGCAGCCACACCGCTCGTGCGAATCGGCGACTGCCGCTTCAACATCGAATCGGCGGCATCGCTGCTGCATACCGCCGTTGAACGGGGCGTGAGCGTTACGGTATTTCCCGAACTGTCGATAACGGGCTATACGTGCGGCGACCTCTTCCACCAGTCGAGGCTGCTCGAAGCCGCCGAGGAGGCACTAAGCGAACTGCTGGCGATGCGCATACCGACGGTCGCAATCGTCGGCATGCCGATAACGTACAAGAACAATCTCTACAACTGCGCCGTCGTCGTTGCCGAAGGCAAGATATGCGGAGCGGTGCCCAAGAGTTACATTCCCAACTACTCGGAGTTTTACGAGAGCCGCTGGTTTTCGTCGGGTCGCGACATACGCGGCACTACTATCGAACTGTGCGGTCAGAGCGTCCGTTTCGGCAGCGACCTGCTCTTCTCTATCGAGGGCACGACCTTCGGCATCGAAATATGCGAAGATCTGTG
This sequence comes from uncultured Alistipes sp., assembly GCA_964427035.1. Taxonomy (GTDB): domain Bacteria; phylum Bacteroidota; class Bacteroidia; order Bacteroidales; family Rikenellaceae; genus Alistipes. Next base: position 31,750 of record CAYRSF010000042.1, on the reverse strand, counting down.
GGTCCCCGCACCGCCGTCATCGGATATGGCATTGAGCGGAGCCAAACTGATATTCAACCTCTCGGCAACCCCCGAAATCGTCGGCAAGCACGCCTACATACGTTCACTCATCGAGCAGCAGTCCGCCCGCACGCTCTGCGGCTACATCTACTGCTCGGCGGGAATCGGCGAATCTTCGACCGACCTCGTATTCACGGGCAACGGTCTGATAGCCGAGAACGGAACGATAATCGCCGCCAAAGAGAGATTCGTGCGCGAACCGGGACTGACGGCAGCGGACATCGACGTCGAATATCTCGAAAACGAACGCCGACGCCACACGTCGTTCATCAACCTCGACGGCCGCTACGACATCATCGAGTTGCCGGCTAAAATCGCCGACAGCGAAATCGAACGCGAAATATCGCCGACGCCGTTCATTCCGACCGACGAGGAGAGCGGATGCCGCGAAATATTCAGCATTCAGACCGCCGGACTTGCGCAACGATACGTCCACACGGGTTGTCGCAAAGCCGTAATCGGCATCTCGGGCGGACTCGACTCGACGCTGGCTCTGCTTGCGACCGTTGCGACGTTCGACATGCTCGGCATCGACCGCAAAGGCATCGTAGCCGTTACGATGCCCGGGTTCGGCACGACAGGGCGTACCTATGCCAACGCTCTTGCGCTGATGCGCGGACTCGGCGTTACGATACGCGAAATCCCTATACGCGAGGCATGCGAACTCCATTTCCGCGACATCGGATTAGACCCTGACGACCGCGGGGCTGCATACGAAAACTCGCAAGCCCGCGAACGCACGCAGATATTGATGGACATTGCGAACGCCGTCGGAGGAATGGTCATCGGCACCGGCGATTTGAGCGAATCCGCTCTCGGCTGGGCGACCTACAACGGCGACCACATGTCGATGTACAACGTGAACTGTTCGATTCCGAAGGGACTGGTGCGCGTACTCGTCGAATGGATTGCCCGCAACGACGACAGCGAGACCGTACGCGCCACACTGCGCGACATAGTCGCTACGCCGGTAAGCCCCGAACTCCTGCCTGCGGACGACAAGGGCGAAATCGCGCAAAAAACCGAGGATTTGGTCGGACCTTACGAACTGCACGACTTCTTCATCTACCATTTCATGCGCAACGGCTTCGCCCCTCGCAAGATAATTTTCCTTGCCGAAAGGGCTTTCGGCGGCAAATATACGCACGAAGCGATTAAACGCTGGCTCGTCGTGTTCCTGCGCCGATTCTTCTCGCAGCAATACAAGCGTTCCGCCGTTCCCGACGGTCCGAAGGTGGGTTCGGTGTCGCTGTCTCCGCGGGGAGACTGGCGAATGCCGTCCGATGCGACGGCTGCCGCATGGATCGAGGAGGCTGAGAAATTATAGGAAAAGTCATTTCGCAATAAAGGCGGCTCGAAAGCAGAAGCCGCCTTTACCGTTTTCTGCGGAACAACACTCCGTGTACGAAAGCCATAAGCGCATCAGCCGAACGAAGCGTCCGCCGAACGACAGACAGATAACGACGTTCGCGGCGAAGCCATCGTGCGAGCAAATCTACACGCAGCAGATTGTTCACCGGAACATCGATATCGCAGATGCCGCAATCGTCCGCACGCCGACGCATACGGTTATATATCTCGCTGAAACCGGCATCCGAAAATGCAGAATCGGTCATGTCGAGCAGGTATTTGCGCAGAACCACGCGTATTCTGTTGCGGACGGTTTCGCGCAGAAACGACACGCGGGCTTCGGAGAGCCCGGACTTGTCCGCCGCAGCGAAATATGCCGCCATATTCTCCGTAACCTGCACGAGTTGCGCTATACTGCGCAGTTGTACGGCGGCATCCATCGTCTGTCCTTCGCGGGCGAGATTGTAGCGATAGAGCGGAATATCGGCGAAAGCGACCGTCGCGACCACGAACAGCGGATAGAACACCCACTCCTGATCGGTATACGATATTCCCTCGCTCTGACGGTAATTCATTCCGCGCAGCAACTCCGTGCGGTAACTTATCGCATGCATCATGAAGAACCGTATCGCCCCGTCGGCGAAAATCCGTTCGGCATCGTAGCGGCGGTCCCAATCGTACAATCGTCGCGAATAGATGTCGTACTCCACCCTGCGTTCCGACCGGCGGCGAACCTCGATGAACGGGGACACTATCATGTCCGCACCCGAATTCCGGCGCAGGAATCCGATGTAATCCGCCAGCAAACCGCCGTCGAAGCAGTCGTCGGCATCGAGAATCCGCACGTACTCGCCCCGTACGACCGGCAGTGCGGCGTTTATCGTCGAACCGTAGTTGCCGTTGGGCTTGTCGATAACCCGAATGACATCGGGATAGCGGCTTTCGTATTCGCGGGCTATTCGCAGTGAACCGTCGCGGCTGCCGTCGTTCACGACAATCGCTTCGACGGCATCGAGCGAAGGCATGACCAATATCGAATCGAGGCACTGCGCGAGCAGCGTCTCCATATTGTAGGTCGGAATTATGACAGATAAAATTTTCATATAATCATTTTTCGCCGCCGAACGACAATCGGTACGGCGCATGGTTGATCTGCTCCTCCTCGGGCAGTTCGGGACGCAGATTCGGATAGTGGTGGCGCAAGTATGCCTCGATGTTCCGCGGCGCACGAACCGTCATCCCGCCGAAAGGCATCATCACGGGGTTCTCTACATCCGCCCGCGGGATTTGGTCCTTCGGCATCCGCACGATATTCACCCGCTTGCAGTCGCAGCCGTTATAGGCTCCGAGCACGCGGCACATCTTCGCATAGATTCGTTCGCGCGACAACAGCGAACAAACCATTCTCACCGACAGGCAGCCTGCGAACGATTTCGGCAGCGGCGCATCGATTTCGCAACGTCCGCACCAACGCCACAGCCAAATCTGTTTCCCGATAAAGCAGTTTATCCAGAAGCGGCTGCAAAACCGGTGAATGCGTTCGAGCAGCGGATTGTCGGGGATGCGGTCATAAGGAAAAATATCGACGAATATGCCGTGGTGAATATCCATGTTGCGGAACATCTCCTCGACGAACAGCGTGCCGTTTTTCTTCACCTTGGCGAAATAGAACGGCGTGTTGCTCTCCGTACCGAACCATTCGAGGAAGTATTGCGGTCGCAGGTGCGCGGGAGCGAGCCGCAGGAAGCGTTCGTAATCGGCACGCGTCATTCCGATGTCGATGTCGTCGTCCCAAGGCACTATGCCCTTGTTGAACAGCGCGCCGATAGCCGTTCCGCCCTGAATGAAATAGGGAATGCCGCACACTTCGCACACGCGGATAATTTCAGCCATGATGTCGAGCAACTCCTCATGCAGCCGGGCAAGGTCTTCTTTTCTGTATTTCATTACTGCACCAATAAATTACATCCCCTTATATCGCTGTTCGACACCCTGCCCTCGACGGCGAAACCGCCGTCGGGACGGCACATGCCGACATCCTGCGTAGCGATGAATGCGCAGGAGAAGACATTGCCGAGGTCGATTATGTCTATCGCTCCGCGCCGTCCGACCGGCAGATGTGCGAACGGGTCGTTTATGTCGCGAATCCGCACCCGCATCCACGGCGGAGCGAAGAAGACGCCGTCGCCTGCCGAGTATGCCTGCGACGTCAGTTCGGCCATGCCGTATTCGGAGTGGATTTTTTCGACCCCGAAAGCATCGCACAATATTTTGTGGAACTCCGCTTTCGGCAACTCCTTGCGATGTCCCTTCATGCCGCCCGTCTCCATGACGACCGTATTTTCGAGCCGCGGTGCATGACGCTCTGCCAAATCCCACAGCGCATAACTCACGCCGAGCAGGATTTTCGGTTTCGAATCGCGAGCCATGTCGTCGATAAGCCGTTCGTATTCGTCGAGATAGAATCCGCCGCTGCCGCATTCGCGAATCAGCCTGTCCACCATGTAGACGAGCGACGACCCGCTTCGTTGGAGATAGTTCGGCAAAAGCCCGTAGATGCTCCATTGCGACGGTTCGCCGTAGAATATCCGAAATGATTCCGCAAAGTCGCGTTCGTATATCGCAAGGTCGGCAATCGGATGCCGCGACGGCGTCATACCCGTTGTCGCACTCGACGTAAACACGATTTGCGGTTCGCCGTCGCCGCAATACACGTCGTGCGTCTTGAAAAGTTCAATCGGCAGAAACGGAATCTCGCCGGTATTCGTTACCGCCTGCGGATTCACGCCGAGCAGCCTCAAATATTCGGCATACGGCGCACACCGCTCCGCCTGAAAACGAAACAGTTCGAGTGCCGCAGCCTCGAATCCGGCATCGCTGCACACGGAAAATATTTTATCGACAGAAATCATCTTATCTTACCCGGGGGTCATTTTCAACCGAACGGCACTCCGCCTTTCAATACAAAGTTAATCATAAATCGACTTGCGAATACGGATTTCGGAAATAATTTTAGACGGCGCGCCATTTTATGTTTAAGACCGGCCGAGGCAAATACCCTCCGGTCATAAGGTCGTGCGACTTAACACCCTTATTCGACCTTAAATAATTATAAACAGAAACGGCGACCATGGGCGGTTGCCGTTTCTGTTTCAGTGCCGCGCCGCAAAGCGTGGACGTATCGGTCGCGATATCCGCGCTAACCCTTTTTAGGTTTCGGAGCGAGAATCATGTTCATCTTCTTGCCTTCGAGAGTCGGCATCGACTCCACTTTGGCAACGGCTTCGAGGTCGGTCGCGAAACGCAGAAGCAATATTTCGCCCTGCTCCTTGAACACGATGCTTCGACCGCGGAAGAATACGTAGGCTTTCACCTTCGCTCCCTCCTTGATGAAATTCTCGGCATGGCGCAACTTGAAATTGTAGTCGTGGTCGTCGGTCTGCGGTCCGAAACGGATCTCCTTGATAACCACCTTCGTCTGTTTCGCCTTTATCTCTTTCTGCTTCTTTTTCTGCTGATAGAGATACTTCTGGTAATCTACGATACGGCAAACCGGAGGCTCGGCATTCGGCGAAATTTCGACCAAATCGAGTTCCATCTCATCGGCAAGCGCAATCGCCTTAGCGATCGGGAGAACGAGATTGGGTTCGACGTTATCGCCCACGACACGCACCGTCGGTGCGGTAATCTCGTTGTTGATTCTGTTCGGATTCTCTTTTACCGGACGGCGTCCGCGAATCTGTACATTTCCCCGTCCCTGCGGACGAGGCGGAAACGGTTTTAATCCTGCCATTTAATGATTTTATAAGTACTTAATTATTGCATTTTGTCTGCATCTGTCTCCGCGTCCACCAACCGCTTCATGTAGTCGCAATACGCATCGAGCGTCATCGAGCCCTTGTCGCCCTCGCCCTGAGCACGCACCGAAACGGTACGCTCCGCCGCCTCCTTTTCGCCGACGATAAGGAGATACGGAATACGTTTGAGTTCGTTATCGCGAATCTTGCGACCGATTTTCTCGTTGCGGTCATCGATCTGCGCACGCACATCCCGTTTGTTGAGATATGCGACGACTTCGGCGGCATAATCGTTGAACTTCTCCGAAATCGGCAGTACGACAGCCTGATCCGGAGCGAGCCACAACGGGAATTTGCCCGCCGTATGCTCCAACAGCACCGCAACGAAACGCTCCATGGAACCGAACGGCGCACGGTGAATCATTATCGGGCGATGTAGTTTGTCGTCCGCACCCTTGTAGGTCAAATCGAAACGCTCCGGCAGATTGTAGTCCACCTGAATCGTTCCCAACTGCCAACTGCGACCCAGAGCATCCTTGACCATGAAATCGAGTTTCGGACCGTAGAACGCAGCCTCGCCGTACTCGACGACCGTATTCAGTCCCTTCTCCTTCGCCGCCTGCATGATTGCGCTTTCAGCCTTCTCCCAGTTCTCGTCCGTACCGATATACTTCGACTTGTCATTAGGGTCGCGCAGCGAAATCTGTGCCGTATATTTGTCGAACTTCAACGTTTTGAAGATATAGAGCACGATGTCGATAACCTTTTCGAACTCTTCGAGCAACTGATCCGGACGCACGAACATGTGGGCATCGTCCTGCGTGAACGAGCGAACGCGCGTCAGTCCGTGCAACTCGCCCGACTGCTCGTAACGGTAAACCGTTCCGAATTCGGCGAGACGAACAGGCAAATCCTTGTACGAATGAGGTTTGCTGCGATATATTTCGCAATGGTGCGGGCAGTTCATCGGTTTGAGCAGATACTCCTCGCCCTCGAACGGCGTATGTATCGGCTGGAACGAATCCTTTCCGTACTTGGCATAATGTCCCGACGTTACGTACAAGTCCTTGTTGCCGATATGAGGCGTGATTACCTGCTGGTAGCCGTAATCCTTCTGAATTTTGCGCAGGAACCGTTCCAGACGGTCGCGCAGTTCGGCACCCTTGGGCAGCCAAAGCGGCAGACCCTGACCGACACGCTGCGAGAACGTAAAGAGTTCCAACTCCTTGCCCAACTTGCGATGGTCGCGTTTCTTAGCCTCTTCGAGCATTGCGAGATACTCGTCGAGCATCGATTTTTTCGGGAACGATATGCCGTAGATACGCGTAAGCATCTTATTGTGTTCGTCGCCGCGCCAGTATGCACCGGCGACCGACGTCAATTTTATCGCCTTGATAAGTCCCGTATTCGGGATATGCGGACCGCGGCAGAGGTCGGTGAATGCGCCGTTGGTATAGAACGAAATCGTTCCGTCCTCCAAATCGCGGATAAGTTCGCATTTGTACTGGTCGCCTTTTTCGGTGAACGTTTTGAGAGCATCGGCTTTCGACACCTCCGAACGAACCAAAGGCTCCTTGTTGCGGGAGAGTTCGACCATCTTCGCCTCGATTTTCGGCAAATCGGATTCGAGAATCGGCACAGGCGAATCCACGTCATAGTAGAATCCCTGTTCGATTGCCGGACCTATGCCGAACTTTATGCCCGGGTAGAGAGCCTCCAAAGCCTCGGCGAGAAGATGCGACGACGTATGCCAGAATGCATGTTTGCCCTCCGCATCGTCCCATTTGAAGAATTTAATCGAGGCATCCTCCTCGACAGGGCGCGACATGTCCACCGTCGCGCCGTTTACCGAAGCCGCCAGAGAGTCCGCAGCGAGACGAGGGCTGATACTCTCGGCAACCTGATAAGCAGTTGTTCCCTTTGCGAACTCGCGCACCGAGCCGTCGGGAAACGTAACTTTAATCATAGTGTTTTTCAATAAAAATTTGTTGTTAATAATTTTTCGCGCCTTCGGGGCTCCACAATCACGAGACGGATTACCCCTCAATTGCACGCAATTTCAATTCTTCTACTCCTGCGGTTCCGTCTCCGGCAAATCCTTGACCGAAACATCGCGACCCTTGTCGCGTTCGAACCGTTCGAGCGGATTTCTGCTCCATTCCTTATAGGCTTCGCGCCGGCGGACGATGTCGATAGCGGCATAAATCGCATTGCGCATCGACTGCGGATCGGCTGCGCCCTTGCCGGCGATGTCGTAGGCGACACCGTGATCGGGCGACGTTCGCACCTTGTCGAGCCCGGCAGTGAAATTCACGCCGTCGGGCGACAATGTCTTGAACGGCGTAAGCCCCTGATCGTGATACATTGCCAACACTGCATCGTACTTGCGGTACGCCCCGCTGGCGAACAGTCCGTCGGCAGCCAACGGTCCGAATGCCAGCACGCCCTGTCCGTATGCCTCGACGACAGCCGGACGTATGATATCCTCCTCCTGCGAACCGAGCAGCCCGCCGTCCCCGGCATGCGGGTTGAGCGAGAGGACCGCTATACGCGGTTCCACGATGCCGAAATCCTGCTTCAACGTCTGACGCAGGGAGACGAGCGCGGCGACGATTTTGTCTTTCGAGAGAGTCGAAGCGACATCCTCGACCGGAATATGTATGGTCATCAACGCCACGCGCAGCAAGTCGCTGCACATTATCATCATCGGTTCGCCGCCGAGTACGGATGCGAAAAATTCGGTATGCCCCGTGAATCCGAAACCCGCCGACCGCATCGCCTCCTTGTTTATCGGCGCGGTAACGACCGCATCGATTTCGCCGTCGCGCAAATCGGCGGCAGCCTGCTCCAAAGCGGCAGCGGCAGCCTTCGCCCCGTCTGCGGTTTCATGACCCATATCGATGCGTATCTGCGGTTCGCCGCACTCGACGAGATTCACTCTGCCGCGTTTGGCGTCGCGAGCCGACCGGCATATGTTGAACTGTACGGGTTCGATGTCGTGCAGGCGGGCGGCATAAAAATCCGCGATATGTTTCGAGCCGTAAACCACGGGCACGAACATGTCGGTCATGCCCTGTCCGGACAAACTTTTGAGGATTACCTCCCAGCCTATGCCGTTCGCATCTCCCTGCGTAATTCCTATTCTCAATTTATAATCAGCCATAAGCGCACTGTTTCAACTTACAAATATAGGGATCTTTTAACGATATTGGTCAAGTCCGGATATTTTTTTTGCAGATTTCGTCCCTATTAACGAATAAAAACGAAGGCGATCATTCACGATCGCCTTCGTTTCATTTATTCCACCGGTTGGAAAGCATCCTTTCCGAGTCCGCAAACGGGACATGTCCAATCATCCGGAATCTCTTCAAAAGGTGTTCCGGCGGCGATACCGCCGTCGGGATCGCCTACCTCCGGATCGTATACCCAGTCGCAGGCGGTGCAAACATACTTTTTCATAATCGTAAGATATTAACGTTAAATTCGCCCCCGATACTGCAAAAATGCAGCCGCGAATGCAGATGCCTCCGCCGCGACTACTTTATGCGCTCGTAGTACGAACGGTTGCGGGTATCGACGCGAATCTTGTCGCCGGTGTTGATGAACAACGGCACCTTGATGGTCGCGCCGGTATTGACGGTAGCCGGTTTGAGCGAGTTCGTCGAAGCGGTATCGCCCTTGATTCCCGGTTCGGTATAGGTAACCTCCATATCGACGACAGGCGGCAGTTCGGCAGAGAGCACGGCATCGTTGTCGGTGCGGTACATCACCTCGACGACTTGACCGTCAGCCATCAGGTCGAAATTCTCGATAAGGTTCTTGTCGATGTTTATCTCCTCGAAAGTCTCGCAGTGCATGAAGTGCGCACCCAAATCGTCCTCGTAGGTGAACTGGTACGGACGACGCTCAACGCGAACCTGCTCGATTTTCTGACTGACCGACGAGAAAGTGTTTTCGAGAACGCGGCCGTTTTCGAGATTTTTGAGTTTGGAACGAACGAATGCCGGACCTTTGCCCGGTTTGCAGTGCTGGAAATCGACTACGAGAAAAGTCTTTCCGTCCATTTCGATGCACATGCCGATTTTGATATCAGCGGCTGTAATAGTCATAATATTTAGTGTTATAGTTATTTCCGACGCAAAAATATAAAAAAGTACGGAAAATCGCAAACTTCGCCCAAAAACCTCATCTTATTGTCTTAACGTCCTTAATGTCCTTAACGCCCTTAATGACTTTATCGCCCCGGTCTTCAAACCTCCGGGGCAGCCCAGAACAGCCGGTGAACCGAGGCGGGTTCGCAAGCGATAAATCGCTCCCGTCATTTACATTCCGCCGCCCGTATTGCCCTTGCTGCCGCCCGAAATCTCGTCGCTGGCATCGTCCAACTTTTTATTGGTCGATTTCACGGCCAGCCCCTGTTTGCCGAAACGGTAACTTATCGACAGACGGATGCTGCGCGCCCAGTTGTCGAACGTGTTTCTCTGAGTATAGGTAGGTGTTTCATTCACCTGTACGTACTTGATGTACTTCGCATGCGGATTGTCCACGACGACCGAAATCTCCATCTTCTCTTTCAGCAGTTTCTGCCCCAGACGAGCCGACGTGCCGACAATCCATCCTTCGCTGCGCCGTCCCATGCGAGGTTCGGGCAGAGCGGCATACTCCGACAGCGAAAGTCTCGCACCTTTCCACAGGGCAATCGTCATATTCAAAATCTGCGATACGCCCCAACCATCCGTTACGATGTTCTGCGCCGGCAGCGCATAGCGACCCCAGCCTGCCTTGACGCTGAACGACAGATTGAACTTGCCCGAGGGTCGGAACGACATCGAGCCCTCGCCGCCGTACATGCGCAGCCGTCCGTAATTCTCGTATGTCGAATTGAATATGCCGTCTTCATCGAGAAACGTATAGTTGGATACCAGATTGTTCGACATCAGCATGAACGCGCCGACCGTCGCGCTCCACTTGTTGTCCGAGAACGAATATTTCAACGACATGTTGTGCATTACGCCGGTTTTCAGATTCGGGTTGCCGTAGTCCCGCGACATCAAAGACTCGTTAATATAAGGCGACATGGCATATACTCCCGGACGCGACAGACGCTCCGTATAGGAGAACGCGAGCGTATGCCCCTGCGCCGGAAGACAGGTCAGCGAAACGTAAGGCACGAAATTCATCAGCGAACTCGTGTATCTCTGCGGCTTGCCGTCCTCCTCCGAGTTCAGCCCGTACCACGCGCCTTCCAGACGTCCTCCCGCCCTGACCGAAAATTTATCGACAGAGTAGGCATACCCGAAATAGACGCCGAGAATGTTGCGCGTCAGCCGCGAGATGCCGCTGGTTTCGGAGAACAACGATTCGTCGCCGTAGTCGAACGTATTCCTTTCGCGCAGCCGGTTGCGGTCGTAGGAGTGTTTCGCCCCCGCTTCGACGGTATGGCGTTTGTTTATCGGATTGCGATAGTCTATCTGCACGACATTATTGATACTGTTCTGATGCTGCAACGATATTATATTCTGCTCCAAAACGGCAGCGGTTCCGCCCGTCGGAAATATATGTCTGGATTCGGTATCCTCGATCGGCGGCTCGACGGACACATTGTCCGAAATCGTCAGCGTATGACCTTCGCGTTTGAACGTATGTTCGTAATTCAACGCCGCATCGACACCCAGCCACGAGTAACGGTTGTTTTCCGACTGGTCGTATCCGTAAAGCAGCGAATAATTATCGTCGAAATATCCGAAATCCGTACACTGCCGGTTGCGGTTTTTGCCCTCCCATGCCGAAACCTCGGCGGTAATGAGATTGAGAGAGTCGATTTGGTAACTCGCCTCGACGTTTCCGTAGACGTTGTGATAGGTATAGCCGTATCCGCCATTGCCTTCGACATACTTGTAACCGCCGTCCGGCACCAGATTCCCGATATGCGCATCATAGCGTCCCATATCGTCTCTATCTGCCCACGCCTGCGAATAGTATACGCCTGCCGAAAGTGCGAATTTTCCGGTCTGCAACGTGAAGTTCGCCGAGTTGTTCGTATCCCAGTTTCGGTTGAACATGCTTCTCGCCGCAATATTCACGCTGCCGTTGTAGCCGTCGAACCGCGACTTTGTCGTGATGATGTTCAGCACGCCTCCGACGCCCTCGGCATCGTATTTCATCGACGGATTGGTTATCACCTCGATGCGCTTGATCGACGAAGCCGGCATGCTCTTTATTATGTCTTTGAAGTTGCGCGACATCGAACTCGACTGATGTCCGTTCACGAGAATTTTGTAGTCGCTCTGTCCGTTCATCTGTACATTGCCTTCGGCATCTATCGTCAGTTGCGGCACCTTGCGGATAATCTCCTCCAACGTGCTCGACTGCGCCTCGGGGTCGTCCTCGACAGAATAGGTGAGTTTTTCGGCATCCGACATCACTATCGGCTTCTGCACCGTCAGCACCACGGCATCGACCTCGACGCCCTCCTTCAACGCCACTTCACCCAAATCGTGCACCTTGCCGTCGGCTGCAACCGACGTAACGTACGGAGAGTATCCGACCGCCGTAATCTCCACTCTGAACTCTCCGCTCTCCCGGATACGGAGATCGAACACTCCGTCCGCCGTCGATGCGACCGCTGCGACGACGAGAGAATCGCGCATCGCCGCAACAGTCGCATACCCTACCGCTTCGCCTCTGTCTGCATCCCTGACGACTCCGCGCACAACGGTTTGTGCGTTGGCTGCGATGCCGCACATCAAGGCGGCGATACACATAAAAAATCTGTTCATAACCTGTTCCGTTTTTGTTAAACTTTCACAAAGTAAGGTAAAAAATTTCAAGTCTCAAAGCCTCCGCAAAGCCGGTTGCCCCCCCCCGGAATTTTCGCGATAACACGCAAATTATCAACGCATTGTGCACGCAAAAAATTTTTCGTTTTTTTTCGTCGCTGCGTTGCGGCGGCAGGATTGTCCGTTCGCATCGGTTCTTTTGCGGTGCAAATATAATACGAATTATAGTATTATGCAATACATAGTACTAATTTTTTTCGTATTTCAATGCAAAAAAATAAGGTTTCCCCCGTTTTGCCGGGCGATACCTTATTATAATAAAGGGATAAGTAATATAGGTTTGTACTCCTTACTCCATCTTCTCGCTGCCCTTCCACTCATACCTCTCCTCTTTCACGCCGAGCAATGCAACGACCCGTTCGACGACGGTGCGGCACAACTCCTCGACGGTCGAGGGCTTGGAGTAGAACGACGGCGAAGCGGGAACGACGACGGCGCCCGCCTCGGTAACGGCAACCATATTGCGCAGATGAATAAGCGAGTAGGGCGTTTCGCGAACTACGAAAATCAACCGGCGACGCTCTTTCAGCATCACGTCCGCCGCACGCTCGATAAGCGTTTGCGACACTCCGCCCGCGACACGTCCGACCGTTCCGACCGACGACGGCACGACGACCATGGCATCCCATGCGGCAGAACCGCTGGCGGGCGACGCGAACAAATCGGAATTGGAGTACTCGACTATCTTCCCGTCCGACGGCATCGCAACTCCCTCGTATTCGGCGACGGCACGTGCATTTTCGCTATATACGAGCGCAATACGCTCCACCTGTTCGCTCGCGACGAGCGAGCGAACGAGCAGACGGGCATATATCGCACCGCTGGCTGCCGTTACGGCTACTACGATTTTCATCTACAACTCTATAATTTTGCATTTCAAACCCAACTCCCGTATGCGTTCGAGCGTTCGGGGCAGGGCGTAACTCATATTCTTGAACGACTTTTCGCTGTCATGGAACACCACGATAGAACCGGCGGCAAGATATTTAGTAACGTTGCGCAGGCAGCCTTCGCGGGAGAGCGAACGGTTGTAATCGCGCGAAACGATGTCCCACATCACTATTTTGTAATGCTTCGCCACGGCTCTCATCTGCGACGGCGTAACACGGGCGTAGGGCGGACGGAAAAGTTCCGAATGGATTATGTCGCCCGCGAAATCGACATCTTCGAGATAGCGTTCGAGCGGCATTCCCCACCCCTTCTGGTGCGAATAGGTATGGTTGCCGACCTTGTGCCCGGCATCGATGATTTTCTGATAGAGATCGGGGTACAACTCCACATTCTTGCCGAGTACGAAAAACGTCGCCTTGGCGTTGTATTTGTCGAGCGTCGCGAGAATCCACTCCGTAATGCCCGGGGTCGGTCCGTCGTCGAACGTCAGGAAGACACCGTTGTCGTCCTCGATTTCCCAAATCAGATCCGGCATGATACGGCGTATGAACTTCGGAGGCTTTATCCGCATAGTCTGTTACTTTATAGCAATATATAACCGCATAACACCGAATCGTCTCTCCGGGGAGCGGCGCAATGACGCATTCGGTATAAGTTTCGTATACGGTTACGAAATAATGTTCCCGACAAAATTATGCAAAATTTGTGAATTGCATAAAATATGTATACTTTTGTTAATGCAACCCGCAAAAAACGAACCTATGAAACATCTGTTCAATATAGCGATCATCATACTCGCCGCAGCATTCGCGGCAGGATGCAAAAATTTCAATACGCTCTCCAATGGCGGCAGGAAAACCGCACAGGGTTCGCCCTACGAAGTTCTCGTCGTATGCCAAGCCCCCGAATGGGAGGGCGAAGTCGGCAAGTCGCTGCGCGCTCTGCTCGAACGACCGGTCGAGATGATAAACCGGAACGAACCGATGTTCAACGTTCTGCGCATAACGCCCAACAACTTCAAGAACATGCTGCCGGCGCACCGCAACATTCTGAAAGTACTGGTTTCGCCAAAAGCGGAGACAGCCTCGACCGCCGTACAGTATGACGTCGAAGCGGCTCCGCAGATTGTTCTGACACTGCAAGGTCCGACGCAGCAGTCGCTCGTCGATTATCTCGCTGCGAACGGCGAAAACCTGCTCTACGCACTCGAAATGGCTGAACGCGACCGCACGATACGTTTCGCCGAACGCCATGAAGCCAAGGCACTCAGCGAGATAATAAACAAAACGTTCGGCATCGCGATGAAAGTGCCGCAGGGTTACGAACTGCGTTCCCAAAGCGAAGGTTTCGTATGGGCGTCCTACGAGTTCCCTGCATCGAGTCAGGGATTCTTCATCTATTCCTATCCTTATCAGGGCAAGGGTTCGCTGACCGCCGACGACCTCGTGCGCATGCGCAACCTCTTCGCCGCACGCATTCCGGGTCCGTCCGACGGTTCGTACATGACGACAGTGGACAAGTTGCCCGACGCCGAAGCGAAAGAGTACATTCCGTTCAAGCCGGAATACCGCACGATAAAGACAGGCGATCGCGTATGGATAGAGATGCGCGGGCTCTGGGATGTCGAGAACGACTTCATGGGAGGTCCGTTCGTAAGTTATACGACCGTAAACGAGCGTACGGGCAAGGTGCTTACGCTCGATTGCTACGTCTATTCGCCGAAGCACGGCAAACGCAACTATCTGCGCGCGCTCGAACATCTGGTCTATCTGATAGACTTCCCCGCAACGGCAAGCCGTTAGAGACCTTAAAGACATTAAGGCCGTAAGGACTTTACAGCCTTTTTCGGAAGAAATATTTGTTTTTCCGATTTTAATTGCGTACCTTTGTTCTGACAAATATGAAATCACGGGGTTCCGATCGAAGGGTTGGAATTCTTTCTTTTTTATGTTTTTATTATGGCAAAAGAGATTATTTATCTGACTGCGGAAGGATACAAAAAACTGAAAGAAGAACTCGACCACATGCGTTCGGTCGAGCGTCCGGCTATTTCGGCAGCGATTGCCGAAGCACGCGACAAGGGCGACCTGTCGGAGAATGCCGAGTACGATGCAGCCCGCGAGGCTCAGGGGCTGCTCGAAATGCGCATCGCCAAGATGGAGGATACGCTGGCGAATGCCCGCGTCATCGACGAAAGCAAAATCGACAAGAGCAAAGTCCAGATTCTTAGCAAGGTAACACTGCTCAACCACAGCAACAACCGTCAGATGGTCTACACGATAGTTGCAGAACACGAGGCGAACCTCCGAGAGGGCAAACTCGCAATCGGCACTCCGATAGCGAAAGCGTTGCTCGGCAAAAAGAAGGGAGACATCGTCGAGGTTACCGTTCCGGCAGGCGTAATCAAATTCGAGATTCTCGATATTTCAATCTGACGACGGACAAACAGCCGTTGCAAAGACAAGCGGTCGTCCATCACGGACGACCGCTTGTCTTTGCAATGCAGGATACGGGTTCGCGACCTTATCCTGCATTGCCATGCCTTGCAGCGTGCTTCTGCCCGCGAGACTTATTCTGCCTTGTCGGACCCGAGCAACTCGTCAGCGAGGGCTTCGAGCGATGCGACATCGCACGGCTTGAATGCCGAACGGATTGTCGCCGTGTTCTCGCAGACGTCTATCTCTTTCATAGTGCCGAATATTTCGCGCATCTTTCTGCCCGCCATAGGAGCCCAAGAGCCGTTCTCGATGATTGCGACCTTGCGACGCTGGTAGTTTTTACCGGCGAGTTGGGAGAGAAAGTCCGCCATCGGGGTGAATATTCCTCCGTCGTAGGTCGATGCCGCCACCACGAGTTTGTCGTAACGGAACGCATCCTCGACAGCCTCCGCCATGTCGTCGCGGGCGAGGTCGGCGAACGAAACCTTTTTCGCCCCCTTCGCTTTCAGTATCCCGGCGAGCGCGTGAGCCGCCTTGGCCGTATTGCCGTAAATCGATGCGCAGGCAATGAATACGCCGTCGCTCTCGGGACGGTAACTGCTCCACGTGTCGTACTTCTCGATATAGTATCCGAGATTCTCGCGCAGAATCGGACCGTGCAGCGGAGCGATTGTGCGGATGTCGAGCGTCGCCGCCTTTTTCAGCAGAGCCTGCACCTGCGCGCCGTACTTGCCGACGATGTTGAAATAGTAGCGACGAGCCTCGCAATCCCACTCCGCCTCGGTGTCGAGCGCACCGAATTTGCCGAACCCGTCGGCACTGAACAGAATCTTCTCGCTCTGCTCGTAAGCGACCATGACTTCGGGCCAGTGAACCATGGGTGCCATGAAGAACTGCAACGTGTGCCGACCGAGCGGCAGCGTATCGCCCTCACTGACGACGGTCTTGTTATACCCGGGTGCGATGTCGAAGAACTGCGGAATCATGGCGAAGGTCTTGGCATTGCCGACGATACGTATATCGGGAAATCTCTCGACGAGCCGTTGCAGGCTTGCCGCATGGTCGGGTTCCATGTGCGATACTATCACGTAGTCGGGAATGCGTCCGCCGAGTTCGGCGAGGAGGTTGTCCATCCATTCGTCCGTCTTGCGGATGTCGATTGTATCCATAATCGCAATCTTCTCGTCGATAATCAGATAGGAGTTATAGGATACGCCGTCGGGAATCGTGTATTTCCCCTCGAACAAATCGAGCGTCTTGTCGTCCGCCCCGATGTATCTTACCGATTCTGAAATGTCGTATTTCATAGGTTTAATCTGTATTTAGTTTAAGTTTTTTATAATCATATCATTCATTCCGGGCGACAGCATGAATCCGAACATATGCTTCGCTGCGCTCGGCATGACGTACAATAATACTGTTTCATGCCGCTCGCTATAAATCCAATTCGATTTTCAATGCCTGCTCTATCACCTGATGCATATCGCAATAGCGGTACCCGGCGAGCCGTCCGCCGAATACGGTGCGAGGGTCGGAGTCCGCAATCTCCCTGTATTTCGCATATATGGCACCGTTGCGGGCGTCGTTTACGGGGTAGTAAGGCTCGCGGTCGGGTGTCCACTCCTGCGGATACTCGCGGGTGATTACCGTGTGCTGCGTCCGTGCGCCGGCGAAATGTTTGTGCTCGATGATGCGCGTGTATGGCGTTTCGGCATCCGTAAAATTCATCACGGCGACGCCCTGATAGTTCTCCTGCGCAAGGGTCTCGGTCTCGAAACGCAGCGAACGGTACTCCAACCGTCCGAAACGGCAGCCGTAATAGCGGTCGATTTCACCGGTATATATCGTGCGCCCGGAGACAGCCTCCAATTCATCGCGACAATCGAAGAAGTCGCAGCCCAGCCGGACATCGGTACCCTCCAACAGAGCATCTATCAACGGATTGTAACCGCCGACGGGGATACCCTGAAAAAGGTCGTCGAAATAGTTGTTGTCGAAAGTGAAGCGGACGGGCAGACGCCGTATTATTTCGGGCGGCAGTTCGCTGCACGGACGTCCCCACTGCTTTTCGGTGTAGCCCTTGACGAGCGTTTCGTATATGTCGCGTCCGACGAGCGAAATCGCCTGCTCTTCGAGATTCGTCGGCACGCAGATGCCGCGTTCGCGACGCTGCCTGTCGATTATTGCGACAGCCTGCTCGGGCGTGTTTACGCCCCACAGGGCATGGAACGTATTCATGTTGAACGGCAGATTGTAGAGCCGTCCCTTGTAATTCGCTATGGGCGAATTGGTGAAGCGGTTGAACCGCACGAACCGATTGACGAAATCCCAGACCTCGCGGTTCGACGTGTGGAAAATATGCGCTCCGTAGCGGTGCACGTCGATGCCGCCGATTTTCTCGCAGCGGACGTTGCCGCCCGTATGGTCGCGTCTGTCGATTACGAGAGCGCGTTTGCCCGCCTGCCGCAGCCGGTAGGCGACGGTCGCGCCGAACAGACCTGCGCCGACGATAAGATAGTCGTATTTTTCGGGTTTCATCGCTGTGCCGGGTTTTCGGGATTCTTTATCTATATCTGCTTTCGCAGCCGTGCCACGGGGATATTGAGCATCTCGCGATATTTCGCCACCGTGCGCCGCGCTATGCAGTAGCCCTTGTCGTTCAGTATATCCATCAGCATCTCGTCCGTCAGCGGATGCCGCTTGTCCTCGTTGTCGATGCACTCCTGCAATATGTTCTTTATCTCGTAACTCGACACCTCCTCGCCGCTTCTGGTCTGCATCGCCTCCGAAAACAGCGATTTAAGCAGGATGATGCCGAAATGGGTCTGCACGTACTTGCTGTTCACCACGCGCGAGATGGTCGATACGTCGAGGTCTGTGCGGTCGGCGATATCTTTCAGTATCATCGGTCGAAGCCGGCTGCGGTCGCCGTCCTTGAAATACTCCTGCTGATAATCGAGTATCGTCCGCATCGTCCGCATCAGCGTGTCGTGCCGCTGCTTGATGGCGGAGATGAACCACTTCGCCGAATCTATTTTGCTCTTGACGAACTGTACCGCCTCCTTGTCCTTGTCGCTCATTCGGTCGTCGGATACGCCCATCATGCCGCGGATTATATCCATATAATGACGGTTGATTTTGACCTCCGGAATATTGTATGAGTTGAGCGACAGGTCGAACCGTCCGTCGTGATAGTCGAGTATGAAATCTGGGATGATGTACGGTGCAGCCTCCGTGCCGTCCTCCGAATAGAGATTCCCCGGTTTCGGCGACAGACGCTGTATCTCCTGCACGGCATCGCGGAATTCGTCTTCGCTGACGCCGAGCCGCGATATGAGACGCTCGTAGTGCTTTTTCACGAACTCCTCGAAATAGGATGTCAGTATTCTTTTGGCAAGACGGCGCGCTGCGGTCGTCATGGGCAGCCGGCACAGTTGCAGCAGCAGCGATTCGCGCAAATCGCGCGCTCCGACGCCGACCGGTTCGAGACGCTGTATGATGCCGAGCAGGCGTTCGAGTTCATCGACCGTCGTTTCGATGCCGAGCGAAAAGGCTATGTCGTCCGATACCGATTCGAGGTCGCGCCGCAGATAGCCGTCATTGTCGATGCTGCCGACAATGAAGGTTGCGAGTTGCATTTCGCGCTCCGTCAGATTGCGGAAGCCGAGTTGCTCGACGAGGGACTCCTGAAACGAACGTCCGCCCGAAATCTGCACGTTGCGCGGACGATCGTCTTTGGAAAAGTTGTTGATGCGGCTTTTGTACGACGGCGTATCGTCTTCGCGCAGGTACTCGTCCATCGAAATCTGCTTGGGCTGTTCGTCCTCCTCCGCAGGCTGCTCCTCTTCGAGAACGATGTTCTCTTCAATCTCCTGCTTGATGCGCTGTTCGAGCATCGCGGCAGGCAGTTCCAGCAATTTTATCATCTGGATCTGCTGGGGCGACAACTTCTGTTGAAGCGATAACGATTGTGTCTGGTTGAGTATCATACGCGCTATTGTTGATAAAATACGTCAGCCGTCGGACTTCGCAATAAAAATGCGGAATTAAAACTCCGCATTTTTAGGTGTGCGAGGGAACGGTATCACGTCGCGGATATTGCCCATTCCCGTTACGAACAGCAACAGCCGTTCGAATCCGAGTCCGAATCCGGAGTGCGGTGCCGAACCCCATCTGCGGGTGTCGAGGTACCACCAAATGTCCTTCTCCGGAATGCCTAACTCCTTAACCCTTGCATTAAGTTTGCCATAGTCGGCTTCACGTTCCGAACCGCCGATGATTTCGCCGATTTTAGGGAACAAAACGTCCATTGCGCGCACGGTTTTGCCGTCATCGTTGAGTTTCATGTAGAACGCCTTGATCTCCTTCGGATAGTTGATGAGGATGACCGGACGCTTGAAATGCTCCTCGACCAGATAGCGTTCGTGCTCGCTCTGCAAGTCGCAGCCCCAGTCGCACGGGAATTCGAACTTGCGCCCCGACTCTTTGAGGATTCGCACGCCTTCGGTATAGTCGAGACGGACGAAATCGTTGTCCGCAACGAATTTCAGACGGTCGATAAGTTCGTTGTCCCACATCTTGTTCATGAATTCGATATCCTCGCGGCAGTTTTCGAGTGCGTAGCGGATGAGGTATTTGAGGAAATCCTCGGCGAGATCCATGTTGCCTTCCAACTCGCAGAACGCCATTTCGGGCTCGATCATCCAGAACTCGGCCAAGTGTCGCGGCGTGTTGGAATTCTCGGCACGGAACGTCGGACCGAACGTATATATCTGCCCGAGCGACAGTGCGCCGAGTTCGCCCTCCAACTGTCCCGAAACGGTCAGACTGCACGGCTTGCCGAAGAAGTCCTGCGAGTAGTCCACCCTGCCGTCATCGTTCTTCGGAAGGTTGTTCATATCGAGCGTCGTTACCTGAAACATCGCTCCCGCGCCTTCGCAGTCCGAGGCGGTGATGAGCGGCGTATGCAGATAGTAGAAGCCGTGGTCATTGAAATATTTGTGGATGGCGAACGCCATTGCATGACGGATTCGCAGCACCGCGCCGAAAGTGTTGGTGCGCGGACGCAAATAGGCTATGTCGCGCAGGAATTCGAGCGAATGCCCCTTTTTCTGCAACGGATACGTCTCGGGGTCGGCAGTGCCGTAAACCTCGATGGAATCAGCCTGTATTTCGACGCCCTGTCCCGCTCCGAGACTCTCGACGAGCCGACCGCGGACACAGATGCAGGCACCCGTGGTTACGCGTTTGAGTATTTCGTCGGCGATTTTCGCCGGATCGACCACGATTTGGATATTGGCGACGCACGAACCGTCGTTCAGCGCGATGAACGCGACGTTTTTGTTGCCGCGTTTGGTTCGCACCCAACCCTTCGCCACGACTTCCGAACCATAGTCGGCAGATTTCAGTAATTGAGCGATTCTCATAATGTTTGTATATTTTTGTTTTCGTTTGTCCGAACAATTTTTCCCGACTCGCAAAATTACAAAATAAATCTCTAAACTTTCATGATTTTTGCTAAAAACCCTGCGTTATCCTTTCGTGTCGTCGAAGATGCCGGAGATATTGACTACATTTGCCGAAATCTGCGTATATTTGTACGATGAAAAAGCGAGACATGTCTATGAAGAAAATATCGATAGCCGTCGCATCTGTTCTGATGGCGGCGACGGCATACAGCCAGACCGCCCGCATTTACCGCACGGAGTTCGTTACTTACGACACGCGCGAGGATGCGTTGGCGAAGAATCGGACGAATACGGTTCATTATCTGCGTTATGCACCGACGGCAGCCGGTTCGGACGGCAAAACCGAAATCGTCGCCGAAACAGTCGCCATGCCGACTTCGTGGAGCGACTGCGATGTCTACCTCCATATCGAAAACACCATAAAGGCATACGACGTGGCGATTAACGGACGCATCGTCGCCGAAACGGACGATGCCTATACGCCTGCCGACTATCTGATTTCGCCCTATCTGCGTCAGGGCGAAAACGAAATCGCACTGCGGCTGCGGCGTGCCGATGCACCGGAACTGAACGACGACGCCAAGAGCAATCTCGGCGAACAGTTTGCGGGCTGTTACATCTTCGCGCAGCACAAACTGCACGTATTCGATTACGATGCCGCGGTACGGTTCGACGAATCGGGTCGCAATGCCCTCCTGTCGCTCGATGTCATCGTCGAGAACTCGTTCAACTGCCCCGAGCCGGTGAACGTCGGTTACGACATTTACGCTCCGAACGGGAAGTTGATTGATTATGCAGTCCGTGAAATCGTCGTGGACGGACGTGCCCGCGATACGCTCCGCATTCGGACGGATTTGGGCAACGCCAAGGGTTTCGCATGGAGCAGTGCCAATGCATCGCTCTACAAACTGATGCTTTATGTCAAACGCGACGGCAAACCCCGCGAGTACATTCCGTTCCGTGCAGGTTTGGGACGCTCGTCGTTCGACGGACAGTCGCTGACCCGCAACGGCACGCCGGTGAAGATTCGCAGTACGGCATACGATGCCCGCACCACCCGCAGTGAGGCGATGGCGGACATTCGGGCATTGAAAAAGCAGGGTTTCAATACGCTCGTCCCGTCGAATCCGCAGCCGAAGTGGTTTTACGACCTGTGCGACGGATTGGGAATGTACGTCATCGAACGTGCCAACATAAATCCTGCTCTGCGTAAGGACGACCGGCGCATCGACGGCACGCCCTCCAACAAACCCGCACTGGTCGATGAATATCTGAACCGCGTGAAAGCCATGTATTATCGCACCCGAAACCATACGTGCATCATCGCCTATGCATTGGGCGGCAACCGTGCCGGCAACGGCTACTGCATGTACAAAGCCTACGAGTGGATGAAATCCGTCGAGCCTGAACGGGCGGTGATTTGCACGACGGCGGACGGAGAGTGGAATACCGACATCGACGTGATAAAATAGCGCGGCTGTGAATATCGATTTGGTGGTCGTCGGCAAAACCGACTTGCGGGAGGTGGATGCTTTGGTCGAAATGTACGCCAAACGCATAAATTTCTATGCCAAATTCTCTATCGTATACCTGCCCGACATAAAGAATACCCGCAAACTCTCGCAGTCGCAGCAGCGCACCGCCGAGGGAGAGGTCATATTGCGTCAGGTCGGCGACGGCGACTACCTGATGCTGCTCGACGAGCACGGCGACGAATTGCGCTCCGTCGGGTTCGCCGCATGGATGCAGAAACGCATGACAGGCGGACTGCGCAGGTTGGTTTTCGTCATTGGCGGTCCTTACGGCTTCTCGGATGCGGTATATGCGCGAGCCGACGGCAAACTGTCGTTGTCGCAGATGACTTTTTCGCACCAGATAGTTCGCGCCATCTTCACAGAGCAACTCTATCGGGCGTTTACCATAATCCGCAACGAACCTTACCACCACGAATGACATGGCGATAAAAAACGTGATTTTCGATTTCGGCGGAGTGCTTGTCGATTGGAATCCCCGCTACCTTTATCGTCCGTATTTCGGCAATGACGCCGATACGGAGTATTTTCTGACGAACGTCTATTCCGAGGAGTGGAACGCCGACAACGACCGCGGAGTGCCTCTTGCCGAGAATGTGAAACGTTTGCAGGCGCGACATCCCGAATATGCGGAGGCGATAGCGTTGTTCGGGGAGCGGTGGGGAGACATGCTCGGCGGCAGTATTCGCGAGGGGACAGCCCTGCTCGAAGATGTGAAACGTGCGGGATACGGCGTATACGGTCTCACCAACTGGGAGGCGGAGACGATAGGCATCGCCTATGAACGGTTCGGATTCTTCCCGCTGTTCGACGGCATCGTCGTGTCGGGCGAGGAGCATGTCATAAAACCGGAACATGCGATATACGAATTGCTCCTGAACCGCTACTCTCTGCGGGCCGAGGAGTGTCTGTTCATAGACGACAATCCGCGCAACGTAACGGCGGCACGTGAAGTCGGCATGTGCGCCGTCGTGTTCGACCGCAGCGACGATGCCGTGAGACGGATGCTGTCGATGCCGGCGGCAAAATGCAGCCGGAGGTAAGCGTTCGAGGTTCGGCTATGGAGCACGCCCCCCCCGAAAAAACAATCGGGACCGCAGCCGAAAGAGCGCAGTCCCGATTCAACGTTATTATAAAGCGACGACGGCTATTTAGCCAGTGCGCCGATTTCGTAGAGCGCACCGTTCACCTTGCGTACGGCGTCAGCCGATGCGGCGAACTTGGCAGCCTCCTCCTTGGTAAGGTCTATCTTCACGATTTTCTCGACACCCTTCTTGCCGAGGACTACCGGAACACCGATGCAGATGTCGTTCTGCCCGTACTCGCCTTCGAGATATACCGAGCAAGGGATAATCGCCTTGGTATCGTTCACGACAGCGTCCACGACCGAGGCTCCTGCCGCACCCGGAGCATACCATGCCGAGGTTCCGAGCATCTTGGTAAGCGTGGCGCCGCCGACCATCGTATCGGCTGCGACCTGTGCCAACTTCTTCTTGGATATGATTTTGGTTACAGGCACGCCCTTAACCGAAGCCTTCGATACGAGCGGAATCATCGTGGTGTCGCCATGACCGCCTATCACCATGCCGTCGATATCCTGAATGCCTGCACCCGAAGCCTTCGACAGATAGCAGCGGAAACGCGACGAGTCGAGCGCACCGCCCATGCCGATGATGCGGCGTTTAGGAATGCCCGTTGCTTTGAGCGCGAGATAAGTCATTGTATCCATAGGGTTGGAGATGATGACGAAAACCGCTTTCGGCGACCATTTGATTGCATTTGCGACAACGCCTTTCACGATGTTGGCGTTGATGCCGATCAACTCCTCGCGGGTCATGCCCGGTTTGCGCGGAATGCCCGAAGTGATTACGACAACGTCCGAATTTGCGGTAGCCTTGTAACCCTCGGCATCGGTAGCGGTAACGCCGACCAGTTTGGTTTTGTAGCCCGAAGTGGCCGAAGCCTGAAACATATCGAGCATCTTGCCCTCGGAAAGACCCTCCTTGATGTCCACGAGAACGACCTCGCTTGCGACATTGCGGCAAGCCAATACATTGGCGCAGGTCGCACCAACCATGCCTGCACCTACAACTGTAACTTTTGACATAATTTTAGTGATATTTGAATTAGTACACTTCCTGTTATTTGACAAGCACGCATATGGCGACCGACACTGCCGCAATAACGACCGCCTCTGCATACGAAAGGCAGAACCAGCGACGGCGGAATGCCGCTTCAACGAACTTCTTCATGACAATCAACATTCGCTGTCATCCCGAACACGGCGAAGAATCCGAAAAATCGGACGTTTCGCATACGTCCGGCACGACTGCCCACAAAATTTATTTCTCGATAAGAGCCGCGTACTGCCCGGCGGTCAGCAGAGCCTCCGCCTCTTCCGGAGCGGACATTCTGATCTTTATCATCCATCCTTCGCCGTACGGGTCCTTGTTCACAAGCGCAGGATCGGCGTCGATGGCGGGATTGATCTCCTCGACCACGCCCGAAACCGGCGAGAATGCGTCGCTTACTGTCTTCACTGCCTCGATACTTCCGAATACATCGCCCGCAGCCAAGGTTTCGCCCGCAGTCGGAATATCGACGAATACTATGTCGCCCAATTCGCTCTGTGCAAAATCGGTAATTCCGATATATGCATATTCGCCCTCGACGCGGCACCATTCGTGGTCGTCGGAGTATTTGAGATTTGCAGGTACGTTTGCCATATTTTTTGGATTTTATCGGTTTATTTACGCTTTGCTCGTCTTTACGACGCAAATATATAACTTTTTTCGGTTTGTTGTTATTTTATTAACACGAATAACGTTATTTTTCCAGCACGAACTCTATCTCCTTGAACAGATACTCCTTCACGCTGCCGTCCGCATGCTCTGCCACGAGTTCTCCCGCAGGCTTCACTCCGCGAATCGTAGCCTCGAAACGGGTGCCGTCGGGCAATGCGAACGCATGACGCTCCCCGAGCCGGTACATCTTCGCCATGTACCGCTGTTGCACGACCTCCTTTTCGCCCCGGCGCAACGATTCGTAATTCCGCATCAGAATCCCGACGAACTTTTCCAGCACCGCCCTCAGGTCGTACTTTTCGCCCGTCTGCAACGACATCGAAGTCGGATTGGGCAGCGACGAATCGAATTCGCGCTGGTTCACGTTGATGCCGATTCCTACTATCGTGCGGGCGAGTCTCGCGCCCGAATAGATATGCTCGATAAGTATTCCGACAATCTTGCGGTCTCCGACATAAATATCGTTCGTCCACTTGATTTTCGTATCGATTCCGTACTCTTCGAACAAATCGACGAGCGAAAGTGCGACGGTCTCCGACAACAGGAACTGTTCGGCAACAGGCAGAAACGCCGGTTCGAGAGCGACCGAAAAGAGCAGGTTTCTGCCGGCATCGCTCGACCATTTGTGCCCGCGCTGCCCCCTGCCCGCCGTCTGAAAATCCGCCCACACGACGTCGCCCTCGCGATATTTCGCATCGCGCAAATCGTCGTTGGTCGAGGTCGTTTCGGGAATATGGTATATCATCGTCTTCCGTTTATGTCATGCGCCGACGCCGAAATCGCGCAGCGCATCGTTCAACGTCGTCTTCTTGTCGGTCGATTCCTTGCGCTTGCCGATAATCAGAGCGCAGGCGACATTGTATTCGCCGGCAGGAAACTTCTTCGGATATGTACCTGCGATAACGACCGACCGCGGCGGAACGTAGCCGCGATACTCTTTCGGTTCGTCGCCCGTAACGTCGATGATGTGCGTCGAACCGGTAATCACGACATTCGAGCCGATAACCGCTTCACGGCAGACATGCGCCCCCTCGACTATGATGGCGCGCGAACCGATGAAGCAGTTGTCCTCGACGATTACCGGCGCAGCCTGCACCGGTTCGAGCACGCCTCCGATGCCGACGCCGCCCGACAGATGGACGTTGCGTCCGATTTGTGCGCACGAACCGACCGTAGCCCACGTATCGACCATCGTTCCCGAATCGACATACGCTCCTATATTTACATACGACGGCATCATCACCGCTCCCGGGGCTATATATGCTCCGTAACGAACCACTCCGTGCGGCACTACGCGCACGCCGAGTTCGGCGAAACCGCGTTTGAGTTCCATTTTGTCGTACCATTCCAGTTCGCCCGCCTGCATCGTGCGCATCCTGCTGATAGGGAAAAAGAGAATTATCGCCTTCTTCACCCATTCGTTCACCTGCCACTCGCTGCGCCCGGCATCCACCGGCTCGGCGCAACGCAGTTCGCCCTTATCGACGGCATCCACCGCAGCGCGCACGGCATCGCGCACCTTATCGTCATCGAGCAGCGTACGGTCATCCCACGCACGTTCGATTATCGTTTTCAGTTCTTTAAAATCTTTTCCCATATTTTATCGTTTGCGAATCCGCCCGTCCGACGCGGGCGCATATAGATACAAAGATATACAAAAAACGCGACAACGTCCGCAGTTCCGCAAAAATTCATACCTTTGCATCGTCAATCAAAACCCGAACGGCATGAAACCAGGACTGAAACGAATCGTAACAATCGCTGCCATAATAGCCGTCTGCTATTTCGCGGGCTACGGAGCGGGAAAACTTATAAAATACATGACCGCAAAAGAAAAAATCGAATATCCGGCGACCGATCGCGAAGATGTCGTCGATGACTACTTCGGGACGAAAGTAGCCGACCCTTACCGCTGGCTCGAAGACGACGATTCGGAGCGGACGGCCGACTGGGTGAAACGGCAGAACGAAACGACATTCGGCTATCTCGCCGAACTGCCTGCCCGCAACGACATACGCGACCGCCTCACGCAGTTGTGGAACTATCCGACCGAGGGCGCGCCCGTCAAACGCGGCGACTGGTACTACTTCTCCCGAAACAGCGGTTTGCAGAACCAGTCCGTCATCTGGCGCAAGCGTTCGCCCGACAGCGGCGGTGAGGAGGTATTCTTCGACCCCAACAAGTTGTCGGACGACGGCACCGTAGCGATGCACTCGGGCGCATTCACCAAGGACGGACGCTATTACGCCTACTCGCTGGCATCGGCAGGTTCGGACTGGGTCGAAATTTACGTCATGGACACCGCGACCGGAGAGTTGCTGCCCGACCGCATAAAGTGGGTCAAATTCTCGGGCGCAGACTGGACCCGCGACGGAAAGGGATTTTATTACAGTGCATACGATGCTCCCGAACAGGGCGTCTACTCCGAGCAGAACCGCAATCAGAAGGTGTGGTTCCACCGTCTCGGTACGCCGCAGTCCGAAGACGAACAGATATATGCCGACCCGGCGCATCCTCTCCGCTATTTCGCAGGCGGAGAGAGCGATGACGGACGCTGGATATTCATCACCTCGTCCGAAGGGACGTCCGGCGCCGAAATTCTCTGCAAGCGCAAGGGCGACGCGCATTTCAAAACGCTGTTCGCAGGTTTCGACCACGACTATGCGATTCTCGACTGCGAGAACGACAAGGCGATGGCGATAACCAATGAAAATGCCGAGAACTACCGTCTGATAAGCATCGACCTCAATACGGGCGAAACCCGCGACCTCATTCCGGAGCAGGATTCGCTGCTCGAAGGCGTAACCACCGCGGGCGACTACCTGTTCGCATTCTATTTGGTCGATGCGCAGAACAAGGTGAAACAGTACGACCGCGAAGGACGCTTCATCCGCGACGTCGAACTGCCGATAATCGGTTCGGTCGGCGGATTCGACGGCGAACGCGAAGACAAGGACGTTTACTATGTCGTAACCAACTACACCACCCCGGGGACATATTACAATTACGACCTCGACAGCGGACGTTCGACGCTCTACCGTGCGCCGCAGGTCGAATTCGACCCGTCGCAGTACATTACCGAACAGGTATTTTTCGAGAGTAAGGACGGCACGCGCGTTCCGATGTTCGTGTCGCACAAAAAGGGACTGAAACTCGACGGAGACAACCCATGCTACCTCTATGCCTACGGCGGTTTCCAAATCAACATCACTCCGTCGTTCAGCACGACGGCTGTAATGTTCATGGAGCAGGGCGGCGTCTACTGCGTCGCCAACATCCGCGGAGGTTCGGAATACGGCGAAAAGTGGCACAAGGGCGGAATGCTCGAAAACAAACAGAACGTCTTCGACGATTTCATCGCCGCAGCCGAATATCTCATCGACAAGGGCTATACGTCGAGCCGCAAACTCGCCATAGCGGGCGGTTCGAACGGAGGACTGCTCGTCGGTGCATGCGAAGTGCAGCGTCCCGACCTCTATGCCGTATGTCTGCCGGCGGTAGGCGTTATGGACATGCTGCGTTTCCACAAGTTCACCATCGGACACGGCTGGGTCGTCGAGTACGGTTCGAGCGACGACGAAAAGCAGTTCGGTTATCTCTACAAATACTCGCCGCTGCACAATATCCGCGAGGGTGTCGAATACCCTGCCACGCTCATTACCACGGGCGACCACGACGACCGCGTAGTGCCGGCGCACTCGTTCAAGTTCGCCGCGGCGATGCAGCACGCACAGGCTGGCGGCGCACCGATACTTATCCGAATCGACACCAATTCGGGACACGGAGCGGGCAAACCGACAGCCAAGCGAATCGAGGAGGCGGCGGACACGTTCGCATTCCTCTTCGCCAACACCGGCACTAAATATAAAAAAGTAAAATAGAGCGTCCATGAAAGTCTACAAATTCGGAGGGGCATCGGTACGCAATGCCGACGGGGTGCGCAATCTGCGCCGCATAGTCGAGGGCGAGAGCGAACTCTTCATCATCGTATCGGCGATGGGCAAAACGACGAATGCGCTGGAACGCGTCTTCGAAGCCTGCCGCCGGGGCGACCTCGAATCGTGCCGGCGCGGGATAGCCGAAATCGAAGCATATCATGCGGCGATAATCGGCGACCTGTTCGGCAGTCCCGAACACCGCATAGCCGAAGTGGACGGATTTTTCGACGAGTTGCGCCGCTTCATCGGGCAGGAGCGATACGATTCGTCGCAGGCAGAGGTATGGTACGACCGGACAGTGGCGTTCGGCGAACTGATTTCGACGACGATAGTATCCGAATACCTCAACGCAAGCGGAATAGCGAACCGATGGGTGGACATGCGCAAATGTTTCGTAACGCAGCCCCGCCACAAGGACGCCAACGTCTTTATCGAGGAATCCGCGACCCTGCTGCGACGCGAAACGGCAGGCTCGCAACCGCGCGTATTCGTCGGACAGGGATTCATCGGCAACGCACCCGACGGCTCGACCACGACGCTCGGCCGCGAAGGTTCGGACTACTCGGCGGCAGTGGCGGCGAACATTCTCGATGCCGAGTCCATGACGGTATGGAAAGACGTGGACGGCATTCTGAACGCCGACCCGAAGATTTTCCCCGAAGCGCACAAAATCGATGCCCTCAACTATGTAGACACCATCGAACTGGCATACAGCGGCGCACAAATCATTCACCCGAAGACCGTCAAGCCGTTGCAGAACAAGCGCATTCCGCTGTACGTAAAGCCGTTCGGCGACAAGAACGGACGAGGAACCGTAATCGACGAATCGGCACCGAACGTTTCGACACCGATAATAATTCTCAAACGCAATCAGAATCTGCTGACACTGCGTTCGCGGGATTTGTCTTTCGTGTTGGAGGAGAAGTTCCCGGTTGTCTTTTCGACGCTCGAACGGTTCCGCATCAAGACCAATCTGATTCACAACACGGCAATCGAACTGTGCCTGTGCATCGAGGAGAGTTGGCATCTGGACGAGGTCGCCGGGGTGCTGCACGACGAGGGATTCGACACCGACACAGACCGCGATGTCGAACTGCTGACCATACGCCACTGCGACCGGACACTGTACGGAAAATACGCCGGTCGCGAATCGAACATCATCGAACAGACAGCGTCCGAAACCGTCCGAATCGTCAGACGGCGACCGACGGAGAACAAGGATTTATAAACATCATATATCTATGCAACTGCGATTCGCCGAACGGATGTCCCGCATCAAGGCTTCGGACATCAGGGAGATGCTCAAAGTAACCGAGCGTAACGGCGTAATTTCGTTTGCCGGAGGATTGCCGGCACCGGAGTTGTTCCCGATCGACGAGATCGAGGAGATAACCCGCAAAGTATTGAAGGAGCAGGGCGGAAAGTGTCTCAATTACGCCTCCACCGAAGGTTATATTCCGCTCAAAGAGTGGATTGCCGACCGCATGAACTCCCGCCTCGGAACATCGTTCGACACGGACGACATAATGATAACTCACGGTTCGCAGCAGGCTCTCGACCTCTCGGGCAAGGTATTTCTCGACGAAGGCGATGTCGTTCTGTGCGAAAGTCCTACGTATCTGGCTGCTCTCGGAGCATTTCGGGCATACGGATGCCGCTTCATCGAGATTCCGACCGACGGCGACGGCATGATTCCCGAATCGCTCGAAGAGGTGCTGAAAACGACCTGCCGCGTGAAACTCATCTACGTAAATCCCGAATTTCAGAACCCGACGGGACGCACTTGGAGCATCGCGCGCCGCAAACGGCTGGCAGAACTCGCCGCCGAATACAACGTCGCCGTAATCGAGGACAATCCATACGGAGAGTTGCGTTTCGAGGGCGAAAAACTGCCGTCGATAAAGTCGTTCGACAAGGCGGACTGCGTGATGTACGTCGGCACCTTCTCCAAAATCTTCTGCCCCGGCTTCCGCATCGGCTGGGTCGCCGGACACAGGGATGCAATCCGCAAATACGTGTTGGTCAAACAGGGTGCCGATTTGCAGTGCAACCCGTTGTCGCAAAGCATCATCGTCGAATACATGAAGCATCACGACATCGACGCCCACATCGCCCGCATAGTCGAGGTCTACAAACGCCGTCGCGATATCGCGCTCGACTGCATCGCGAAATATTTCCCCGCAGGCATCCGCTTCACCCGCCCCGAAGGCGGACTTTTCATCTGGGTCGAACTGCCCGAAAATATCTCCGCAAGGAGTTTGCTCGCCGAGTGTCTCGAAAAGGGCGTCGCATTCGTTCCGGGCGGCTCGTTCTTCCCGAACGAGAACCGCGAAAACACGATGCGGCTCAACTTCTCGAACATGCCCGAAGACAAAATCGCAATCGGACTGCGCACAATCGGAGAGACGCTCGCCGAGTGTCTCGAAAAGAGCCGTTAAGAATTTCCGCACACTTTAAGATGATGTGTCGAACATTAAGCGATAAGGTGTTTAAGGTTACGCGGCAGGCATCGAGCCTGCCGCTTTAAGGTATATAAGGAGTTTTGCATTCGACGACATTATTCACCTTAAACACACCTTATCTGCCTTAAATCACCTTATTATTTCGCCGCAATCTGCCGGCGACCCGAATGC
>CAYRSF010000041.1:0-38544 GCA_964427035.1 uncultured Alistipes sp. | reverse complement strand
TCTTGGCAAGAGAAGCTTCATGTATCCCAAGTGTTGTGCGGATAAAAGGAATTTGTCCGCGTTTTCTGTTTTAATTTATATCGAAACTCAATTAAAAATTTAATATTATGAAAAGATTTATTTTAGTTGCCTTTTTGGTGGCAATTCATTTCTGTTCTTTCGGGCAAAACACCATGAAGTTTCTCGGAATACCTATCGACGGCACAAAGGAACAAATGATCAGTGCATTGAAGAATAAGGGGTACACTTATGATTCTCTTAATGATTGCCTTAGCGGTGAATTTAATGGGCAAAACGTTGATATTTTTATTAAAACCAATAATAATAAAGTTTGTCGGATATGTGTGGCAGATGCAAGTTTGATCGATGAAACAAATATTAGGATTCGGTTTAATAGCCTACTCGATCAGTTTATGCGTAATGGAAAATATGTGCATGTCGGAGGAAACATAATTTCTGATAGTGAAAAAATATCACATGAAATAATTGTCAATAAGAAACGATATGAGATTGACATGGTCCCATCAGATAAATCGATAAATGGAATTGTTTGGTATATGATAGTGGATCAGTACGGGAGATACAGAATTGCTATATATTACGAAAATTTGGATAATATGCCTAACGGCGATGATTTGTAAAAGACTTTAAGGTCGTTAAAGTCTTTAAGGACATTAGAGCGGTTAGGGACGATAAAGACCTTAAAACAATACAGCGCGGTAATTTGCCGCGCTGTATTTGTTGAGCCCCCTGAAAACTATCTTCGGAACGGCATTCCGCCCGGCATTTTCGGCATGCGTATTTTGCCGCCGGCTGCCATTTTCATCATCTTGCGGGTATCCTCGAACTGTTTGAGCAGTCGGTTCACATCCGCCATGGTCGTTCCCGACCCTTTGGCGATGCGTTCACGGCGGCGGGCGTTGATAATCTCCGGATGCTCGCGCTCCTGCGGCGTCATGGAACCGATTATCGCCTCGGTCTGCTTGAATGCATCGTCGCCGATTTCGACATCTTTCAACGCTTTGCCCATGCCCGGAATCATCGATGCGATGTCTTTGAGATTGCCCATCTTCTTTATCTGGTTTATCTGGGCGATGAAGTCGTTGAAATCGAACTGATTCTTTACTATCTTCTTTTTGAGCCTGCGAGCCTCCTCCTCGTCGTACTGCTCCTGCGCACGTTCGACGAGCGAGACGACATCGCCCATGCCGAGGATTCGGTCTGCCATACGCTCGGGGTGGAACACCTGCAAGGCATCCATCTTTTCGCCGCTCGAAATGAATTTCAGCGGTTTGTTCACGACCGAACGTATCGAAATCGCCGCACCGCCGCGAGTGTCGCCGTCGAGTTTGGTGAGTACCACACCGTCGAAATCGAGCCGTTCGTTGAATTCGCGAGCCGTATTGACGGCATCCTGACCAGTCATCGAATCGACCACGAAAAGCGTCTCGCTCGGTTTCACGGCAGCCTTTATCGCCGCTATCTCCTGCATCATCGCTTCGTCCACCGCCAAACGTCCGGCGGTATCGATGATTACGACGTTGAAGTTGTTGTTGCGTGCATATTTTATCGCGTTCTCGGCGATTTGAACGGGATTGGTGTTGCCCTCCTCGGTGTAGACCGGAACGCCTGTCTGCTCGCCGAGAATCTTTAACTGGTCGATTGCGGCAGGACGATAAACGTCGCCTGCGACAAGCAGAACCTGACGACCTTTTTTGCTCTTGATGAACGATGCGAGTTTGCCCGAAAACGTCGTTTTACCCGAGCCCTGCAAGCCTGCGATAAGCACTGCCGCCGGCGTTCCCTCCAACTTTATGTCGGTTGCCGTACCGCCCATGAGTGCGGCGAGTTCGTCGCGAACGATTTTGGTCATCATCTGACCCGGTTTTACCGATTTCAACACATCCTGCCCGAGAGCCTTGTGCTTCACCTCGTCGGTGAACGACTTGGCGACCTTGTAGTTTACGTCGGCATCGATGAGCGCGCGCCGAATCTCTTTGAGCGTTTCGGCGACGTTGATTTCGGTGATGCGCCCCTCTCCTTTGAGAATCTTGAACGACCGTTCGAGTTTGTCGGTTAAGTTTTCGAACATATTGTTTCGCTTTTCGTTTATTCGTTATCTGTTATTGCCGCGAATTTAGTAAAAATTCTTCAATAATTCGTGGTGAACGGCGATTTATACGGTTATCGCACCTTGCCCATGAATCGTTCGCTATCGACTATGAACCGCGTGTGCGTACCCTCGCCGATTATTCCCTCTTCGTCGCGGGCAGCGACGTTGAATGTCAGTTTGCGCCCCTCGACGGCTGTCAGTACGGCGGTAGCCGAAACTTTCGCTCCGATTCCGGTAGGCTTCATGTGCGAAATGCTTATCTGCGAACCGACGGTCGTCTGCCCTTCGCCGAGTGTCGGAGCGACTGCGAGCATCGCCGCATTCTCCATAAGTGCCGCCATCGCCGGCGTGGCGAATACCGCCAAATCGCCCGATCCTATGCGCCGGGCCGTGTTGTCGTCCGTAACCGCAGTATGCGAAGTGTATGCAAGTCCTGTCTCCATAGCGTTAAATTTATGCGGCAAAAATAATACTTTCCCGCATGGATTCGTTATATTTGCCGAAGAATTATGACCAAACGTCTGCTGATACTTGTTTTGTCGTCGATTGCGATTACCGCCGTGTCGTTCGGACAGCGACGCGACAGGGGCATCTGGTATCAGACCGCGACGATAGAGAACGGCGATTCCGTTGCCGTCGTGCATATCCTTCCCGTACGCAAATATGCCCGCAAGAAAGATATGCGCCGCTATTCGAGATTGATACGCGCCGTAAAGAAGGTATATCCCATAGCGCAGGAGGCCAAGCGCGAAATGGCACTTATGGAGGAGGAACTCCGCCGTCTGCCGTCGAAAAAGGACAGGGAACTATACACGAAAGGCATACAGAAGATGATAATCAAGAAGTACACCCCCGTGCTGAAAAAAATGACTGTCTACGAGGGCAAAGTGCTGCTGAAACTAATCGACCGCGAAACGGAATATACGGCATTCGAAATCGTCAAGGAGTTCCGCGGCGGTTTCGTGGCTGGATTCTGGCAGGCTATGGCGCGGCTGTTCGGCAACAATCTCAAACTCGAATACGATCCTGACGGCTCGGATATGATGCTCGAACAGATTGTCGTTTATTACGAAGCGGGGCTGCTGTAAAAGGCGGATATCCGGCAGTCGGTGCAAATTTCATTGCAATACGCTTGTTTTTTCAAAACTTTACACTACCTTTGCAATCGCTTTCGAGCAACGGATTGAGCTATGGTGTAATGGTAACACAGCAGATTTTGGTTCTGTCGTTCCTGGTTCGAATCCAGGTAGCTCAACCAGAAAACAGGAGAACTTTCGCGGTTCTCCTGTTTTGTTTTTATTTTAAGGTCCTTAAAGTCGTTAATGTCCTTAATGACCTTAAAATCGTATTACGGAAAAACGTCTTCGGAAGAAGACGGCTGGTGAACTCGCCGGGGCTCGAATGTCGCACGAAGTGCGTCATCCCTGACCGAGTGCCGCAGTCGCGTTTGCGCGGTGCGGAAGAGCACGAGGGAGGTAACCCTGAGAGCCAATGTCGAAAAAAAATAAACAGCCGGCTCTTGAAAAAGAGTCGGCTGCTGGTGAACTCGCCGGGGCTCGAACCCGGGACCCCAACATTAAAAGTGTTGTGCTCTACCTGCTGAGCTACGAATTCATCGTGCCAATAGGAGGTATCCCTCATTTTTGGTGGTGCAAATGTAGACATTATTTTTATTATACCAAAATAATTTTCGATTTTTTATCGCCGCCGTCTTCAAATAGACGATTATTATTGTCGAAAAGTTGTTTCGTTTGAGAAATAATTATATTTTTGTATTCCGTTCACGAAAGCGGACGGAATTATAAAACAGGAAGAATACCCGGTTTTGATTGAAGCGGCTGCTACTGCTGCTTTTGTTTAACGAAAAAATTACTATTATGCCCGATTTTAAACCGACCGAATATAAACTCGTATGCGTTGCGACCGGCAAGGAATTCGAAGACGAGGGTTGGTCGCTCAACTGCCCCGAATGCGGGGGGTCGTCGCTCATAAGAGCGGTTTATGCTAAAAAGCAATTGGATGTCAGGGAAGATGACTGCGGAATGTACAAGTACCGCGACTGGCTTCCGATGAAACGCGAACTCAAATGCGAAGCGTCGCCCGTTACATACAGGAGCGAAGGTTTGGCGAAGGCTCTCGGACTCGAAAACCTTTATATAACTTTTAACGGCTACTATCCCGAAAAGGGGGCGAACATGCAGACATGCTCGTTCAAGGAGACCGAGGCTTACAGCGTGTGCGCCCGAATGTCGGAGGATTGCGACAAGGTGCTGGTGGTCGCTTCGGCGGGAAATACGGCACGCGCTTTCGCAAAGGTTTGTTCGGACAACAATATAAAACTGCTGCTTTCGGTGCCGGCGGACAATATCGGTGCTCTGTGGTTCGATGAACCGCTGAACGATTGCGTGAAACTGATTGCATGCGAAAAGGGCGGCGACTATTTCGATGCGATACATTTGAGCGACCTTGCGCTCGCTTCGCCGAAATTCCGTGCCGAAGGCGGTGCGAAGAATATCGCTCGCCGCGACGGAATGGCCACCACGGTATTGTCGGCAGTTACGACGATAGGTCGTATTCCGGACTACTATTTTCAGGCTGTCGGCAGCGGTACGGGCGCAATCGCGGCATGGGAGGCGAACATGCGCCTTGTCGAGGACGGCCGTTTCGGCGACAATCTGATGAAACTGATGGTTTCGCAGAATGCTCCGT
Source organism: uncultured Alistipes sp. (assembly GCA_964427035.1). Classification (GTDB taxonomy): domain Bacteria; phylum Bacteroidota; class Bacteroidia; order Bacteroidales; family Rikenellaceae; genus Alistipes. Next base: position 33,722 of record CAYRSF010000041.1, on the reverse strand, counting down.
TCCTGCCGATGTACGATGCATGGCGTGTGGATTCGCGCGAAATGTTGCCGTACGATGCCGACAAGGCTCGTCGCGACGCCGAGATAATCAATGCCAAGGTGCTTTCCAACCGCAAACCGCCGTACGGTATTCGCGGCGGATTGTACGATGCGTTGAAGGCGACCGGCGGAGATGTGCTTATGGCAACCAATTTGCAGGCGCAGAAAGCCGCGAGACTGTTCATGGAAACGGAAGGCATCGACATTTATTCGGCATCCGCCGTAGCGCTCGCTTCGCTTATCAAGGAGGTGAAAGCGAACCGTATCGATTCGAAAGCGACGATTATGCTGAATATTACGGGCGGCGGCGAAGCCCGATTCAAGAACGGCAGGAACATATGGTATCTGCAACCGTCTGTCGTATTCCCTCTTGCGGCGAATGCGGAAGAGGTGGTCGCTAAAACGGAGGCACTTTTCGAATAAACTCGCTTATGTATCCCATACGATTCAAACCGATACTGAAACAGCATATCTGGGGAGGACGGAAACTCCTCGATATAAAGAAAGGGCAGTTCGCTCGTGCCGATCGCACGAAACGTTACGGCGAAAGTTGGGATGTTTCGGGTCTCGACGGCAATGTATCCGTCGTGTCGAACGGATTTTTGAAAGGCAACAATCTGCAAGAGATAATCGAGGTTTACATGGGAGACCTCGTGGGCGAATCGGTTTTCGAACGTTACGGTCTCGCATTTCCGCTGCTGCTCAAATATCTCGATTGTGAAGATCGCGTTTCGGTGCAGGTGCATCCGGACGACGAACTCGCTGCCGAGCGTCATGGCTCGTGCGGCAAAAGCGAAATGTGGTATGTAGTCGATGCCGCACCGGATTCGGAGATTTTCATCGGCTTCAAGGACAAGAACATTACGCGTGAACAGTATATAGCAGCCGTCGCCGAGGGCAGGGTAGCCGATATCATACAGCCCGTCAAGGTGAAACGCGGCGATGCTTTTTATATCCCGGCCGGTACCGTACATTGTTTGTCGCAGGGCGTTTCGGTCGTCGAGATTCAGCAGCCGGTCGATATAACATATCGCATATTCGATTGGAACAGAGTGGATGCAAATGGCAAATCGCGGGAATTGCATACGGCTCAGGCGGTCGATGCCATCGATTTCGAATCTACCGCCGAGAGTTGCCGGCGCATCTATATGCCGGAAGATAATAAGGCGGTCGAAATGGTCAAATGCGACTACTTTACGACAAATCTGCTGACGGTAAACGGAGCGGTTGAGCGCGACTATTGCGAACTCGATTCGTTCGTGATATACGTATGCGTCGAAGGTGAGGTCTCGATTGATGCCGACGGCAGCAATGAGCGGCTTAAAGCCGGCGAGGTGATTATGATTCCTGCCGAGACGGGAGATGTTTCGCTGACCGGAAAGGCTGTTTTGTTGGAGTGTTACATCGAGTAACGGATATTGATTGCCCGAAACGAATGAGGTCGATTATAATCGACCTCATTTTATTTCCTTTCGATAATCGGACGAAGCATGTCCAATTCTTCCATGATTATGCAGTGGCGGAACAGATTGTTTTCGACCTTGTGCACGCACTCGTCGAAATCGAGCCACAAAACCGATTCCACCTCCGACTGCTGAATCGCGATGTCGCGTTCGTCGATGTTTCGCCAGAGCGCGAAAACCCGGCTTATCTGATTGTCGATGAACTCTTCTCCCCTGTATTCGTACCTGAATACGAATCGCCGGTCGCCGCACGGTATCAATTCCTCCGGCGTTGCCGTGATTCCCAACTCCTCTTGCAGTTCCCGCAATGCCGATTCGACGAATCCGCCGCCTGCCGGAATATGTCCTGCACTCGAAATGTCGTAACATCCTGCCCATGACTCCTTCTCCTTGCTGCGGAGTTGCAGCAGAATCTGTATGCGTCCGTTACGCCTGCGCAGCAGCCATACGTGCGACGTGCGATGAAGAATACCTCTGCGATGCGCTTCGCTTCGTTCGACAATCGCACCGGTGGGGTCGGCGTGTTCGTCTGTTATGTCGAGATATTCCATTGCTTAAAATCCCCATTCCGATGCCGCGAAACTCTCTTTCGGGGCATTCGGCACGTTCGCAAAGAAGGTGAAGCCCGTCAGTTTCTCTATGTCGGCGACCGAGCACAGATCCGATGCGGTTACGGACGAAAAACTCGATACATGTTTATAGAGGAAACATACGCATTTCAACTCCGAAGTGTTGCAAGCGACGACCGTTTTTCCGGTGCGACCGGTTTTAGTGCGGAGCAACACCTTGTAATAATGCGTAGGTGTCGGGCATACGTTGCCTTCGCGGTCGGTGGTCGAGCGTGCGATACTCGAATCCCAGCCGCTGCCGAAATGCGCTCCGGTTACGACATAGAGCGTATCGGCGCAGACGTACGAACTGCGGACGCGACCTTCGAGTGTCGCCCATCCCTGCTGGTTGAACTGACTCGCCTGCGGAGTCATGTTGGTAGAGTAGAAAGTCTGATCAGCCATTGCCCGGGAGCACGTGCGGTCGGCATTAGGCAACTGATGCCCCCTGTCGTAATTTCCTACATACGATGAACCCATGTATGCCTGATATGTTTCAGCGATATCGGGATCGTAGCAGAAATTATCCTGACGCTTTGTGGTGCCGATATAGCAAGAATGCAACGGATATGCAATCCAATGCGACGCCCGTTTGGATTTGTCGAAACACATCGAGTAGTTGCGTCTGACTTTGCCGCTTGCGTCCGCCGCCGAGTGGAAATGGTATATATAGTTCGAGCCCTCTTTGTATTCCGGCAGTTCAGCCCATCCCGTGCGACCGCTTATCGCAGGGTCGCCTTCATCGCCGCCGCTGCCGCCGCCGACCTCTGTCGCAGAGTTCAAATCGATTGTTGTGCGGTAGATTTTCGCCCGTTCCATACCGAATCCGACAACCGGCTTGACTATTTTGTATATCGTTCCCGCAGAGGTCGAAACCTCGATTACGAGGTCTCCGGTATAATTGTCGAACGGTGCGACGACCATATATGCGTCGAATGTCGAGCCTGCTGAAATCGCTGCTCCGTTGAGTGTAAGCGATACTCTGTCGGAAACGTTGGAGTTGTAGTATGGATTTATTGTCGCATTTCCGACATCGGCAATGCCGAATATCCCCGTCAGACGCGCCCCGGCAGCCGTCATCGATACTTTGGTTGCGACTATCTCTTTCCCAGTTTCGTTTTTTATGCTTATATCGACGAACGAATAGATGTGCTTCATCCGGAATGTCGGCACCGTCGATCCTCCCGTTACCTCGGCAGTCGTTTCGGCGACCATGCAGTCGTATTTTTTCAGATGGGCGATGCCCGTTCCGTTCTGAACCTGCGAGCCCAACAGTTTGTTGGATGCCGAATTGGAGAGCAGATAGGTGCGCTGACTCGCATCGGCGTATTGCGCGCGGAACGTATATTCGCCCGCGGGAATCGTCGCTTCGCCCTCGAACAATCCGTTAGCGGCATTGTAGGTGAATATCTTTGGCTTTACCGCTTCGCTCGAATATCCGCTTCCCCAAGTACGGTCGGTCGTCGCTATGTATATCACATCCCCGTTCTGCCAATCGACCGTCAAACCGCCGCTGTCCGACAGTTCGTAATCGGTGCGGGTTTTATCGACTGCAAATGCGATTCTGTACTCTTTTCGCATGGGGGTCAAATCGAATTCATCGCCTTTCGCGCACGAATATACCATCGTCGCCGCTCCCAGAACGGCTGTAACGTAAACTGCAAGTCGTTTCATCGTCATCCTCTCATAATTATTCTAAAATGAACCTCCGTTCTCTATGTCTTCGCATTCATTGCCGCCCGATGCGGCGTATCCCGCTTCGATTCTGAGCGCGACAATCCTCAATTCCGGATATTCGTATTCGGTAAATTTCATATCAAAACAGATTTAATCCTATGCAAATGTACTAAAATTTAATTTAATACAAATATTTTTCGACAATTGGCAGAACTGCTGCCGTAATGATGCCCATCAGGGCCATTGCAAGTCCCGACATCGCGCCTTCGACAGCACCCAGTTCGATTGCCCGGGCGGTTCCGATTCCGTGGGATGCCGAGCCGAGAGCGAAACCTTTCGCCATTTTATCGGTTACGCCGCACCGGGTCAGAATCCAGTCGCCGCATACGCTTCCGAAGATGCCGACGCAGAAGACTACGACCGACGTTATGGCGACTATGCCGCCCAACGGTTCGGATACCGAAACGGCTATCGGAACCGTAACCGATTTCGGAGCGATAGAGGTTACTATTTCGCGATCCGCACCGAATGCCAAGGCGATATATACTACGCTCAGTATTCCGACGACGCATCCCGCTACTGTCGATACGGCTATCGGCAGCATGTGCCCTTTGATGCGGTCGCTCTGTTCGTACATCAGATATCCGAGAGCCACGACAGACAGTCCGAGTGCGAAATCGAGTATGCCTGTCGCCTCACGATATTGTTCGTACTCGATGCCGAACCATTTTAGCAGGGCTATTATCGCAACGAACGTAAGCAGAGTAGGATGCAGCAGCACAATTTTCGTGCGGCGGAATATCGCCGAACCTGCGCAATAGAAGCCTATCGTCAGTGTCAGCAGAAAGAGGTCGGAATTGATTGCGTGTTGTATCATCTGCCGTTGTGTCTGTTGAGTGTCTGAAATGTCCAACCTGCGGCGAGCAGCACCGCTATCGTACTTGTCAGACTTGCAATAACGATAGCCCACACGTTGTCGAGTATGTTTCGATAGGAGACCATAAGCCCGACACCGAACGGAACGAAAAACAGCGACATCGTGCCGAGCAGGAATTTTGCGGCGGGTCGTACTGCTTCGGGGTCGAAAATTTTGAATCGAAGAGCCGCGAACATCAGAATCATTCCGATGATATTGCCCGAAATGTAGTTGTCGATGCAGTAACTTGCGGCATTGCCGGCGACCCAGCAAAGAAGTATGTAGAAAAGTCCCTTCATTCGGGAGACAAATATAACACAAGCCGTCGGAATAATCAAACTTTCGTTTGTTCCTGCACACGACTTTTCGTATCTTTGCCTCCGCAAAAATCAGTTACGATGGCAAGAAAACGTCAGTCTTATCCTTTGATTGAAGGACTCGAAATAACCTCGCTCGCAGCCGAGGGCAAATCGATAGGTCGCCACGAAGGGGCGGTGGTATTCGTCCCGATGACCGTTCCCGGCGATGTCGTGGACGTACAGATACGGGCGAAACACCGCCGGTTCATGGAGGGTTCGGTCGTGAATTACGTGAAGCGTTCGCCGATGCGTACCGACCCGGTGTGCGAACATTTCGGAGTGTGCGGAGGCTGCAAATGGCAGAATCTGCCTTACGAAGAACAGTTGCGCTACAAGACCGAACAGGTTCGCGACCAACTTGCGCGAATCGGCAAGATAGAGTTGCCGGAAATCCGCCCCTGCATGGGTTCGGAGAAGCAATTGTTCTATCGCAACAAACTCGAATTCACGTTCGCCGACCGCCGCTGGCTGACGTATGAGGAGATTGCACAGAACGGAGAAATCGCTCCTTCGCCGGCTCTCGGATTCCATGTCCCGAACATGTTCGACAAGGTTCTCGACATTCGCAAATGCTGGTTGCAAGGCGATCCGTCGAACGAAATCCGCGACGAAATAAAGCGGTTCTGCATCGAAAACGGCTACTCGTTCCACAACGTCCGCGAACATGCCGGACTGATGCGCGGAATCATTATCCGTACCGCCTCGACCGGCGAAATAATGCTTTGCGTAATATTCAACGAGGACGATCGCGCCCGGATTGCCGCGCTGCTCGATTTCGTGAAGGAGCGATTCCCGCAGATTACGTCGCTGATATATTTCGTGAACGAAAAGTGGAACGATTCGCTGACCGACCGTACGCCGATATGCTATGCCGGCAAGGATCATATTTTCGAGCAGATGGAGGGACTGCGATTCAAGGTGGGTCCGAAGTCGTTCTATCAGACCAATTCCGCTCAGGCTTACGAACTCTACAAGGTCGCCCGCGATTTCGCCGACCTGAAACCCGAAGACACGCTTTACGACCTCTATACCGGTACCGGAACGATTGCCAATTTCTGCGCCCGACGCTGCAAGAAGGTAATCGGCATCGAGTATGTTCCCGAAGCAATCGAAGATGCGAGAGTCAATTCCGAAATCAACGGCATCGGCAATACCGTTTTCTATGCCGGCGACATGAAAAAGGTTCTCGACAACGCTTTCATTGCACGCAACGGACGCCCCGATGTCATAATTCTCGATCCTCCCCGCGCGGGTGTGGACGAACCGGTTATAGACGTGATTCTCAATGCTGCTCCTGAACGCATAGTTTATGTAAGTTGCAACCCTGCGACACAGGCGCGCGACCTCGCATTGATGAACGAACGTTATCGTGCAGTCGCCGTTCAGCCGGTCGATATGTTCCCGCATACGCATCACGTGGAGAATGTCGTGAAACTCGTAAGAAGATAAATCGTATCTCGCAAAACAATATTTTCATCTGCCGGGGCGTTATATTTGCAGAATCTGTTACCTAAAATTTATGAAAATTATGAAAAAGATGATTCTTTTGGCGGTTGTCGCCATGATGTCGATGTCCGTATCGGCACAGCAAAACGAACAGTATAACAGTTTTATTCAGGTGAACGGTCGTGCGGAAAAGGAGGTCGCACCCGACCAGTTCTATTTGTCGATAGTTATCAACGAAATTGACTCGAAAGGCAAAATATCGGTCGAGACCCAGCAGCGCGACATGATTGCGGCATTGAAGCGTATCGGCATCGATGTCGAGAAAAATCTGAAAATGGCGAACATGTCGAGTTCTCATTTCAAGAGAAGCACGTCGCTCTCGACTGCCAAATATCAACTCGAACTCGATTCGCCGGCCAAAGTCGCCAAGGTATATACGGTGCTCGGCGACATGGGAATCTCGAATATTTCGATAATCAAGGTTTCCAACTCCAAAATCGACGAATTGAAAGAGCAGGTGCGCATCGAGGCTATCCGGAATGCCAAGGCTACGGCTGCGACATTGGCGGAAGCGATAGGGCAGAGCATCGGCAAGTGCTTCTACATCTACGATTCCAACAGCGATGTAATTCCGGCGTTTTACGATAATGCGGTCGTCATGCGCTCGCTGGCGGCGAAAGCGACCGGAGCGACAGAAGAGGTCGTCGCCGACGAACCGCTGGATTTCAAGACCATTAAAATTTCGTGCAGCGTAAACGCCAAGTTCGTACTGAATTAGACGGGAGACCTTCATAAAGCGCAAGACGGCGTTGCCATTTCGACAACGCTGTCTTGCGTTTTGTGAAAGGGAAAGCCGGAGCGTCAGCGGTTTGTCGAATCCCGGTTCGCATTCCGGAGATGCGTAATATTACCTGTTTTGAATTACTTTAATCTCCTGTCTGTTTCCGCCGAAGTACAGGTAAAGACAGAGTTTGCGTTTCTTGCCCGATGAATTCGGCACCGCCGACAATATCAGTTTGTTTTCCGCTCGCGGAGATTCGACTGTAAGCCAATCGTTCGTTACACTGAAAGATTCTGCTTCATCCGAATCATAACCGTTGCCATTGCCGTCGTAATCGAGAATCTCTATATGTGTGATATGCGAGTATTCGGAACTGCCGTAAAGTTCGATGGTTTCTCCGTTGGCGGACATCTCTACGGACGACGGATAGCCGTAATCTTTTTCCTTTTCGCATGAAACGAACGCGATTGCCGCGAATATAAGCGGTATAATCGTAAAATACTTTCTCATAATACATAATAACTTCCGTAAAGATACATTTTTATTCGGACTTTCCTGCTTTCGCTCGGTGAAATCAAAATAAATTTTGCTTTGCTCTCGCTTATCCTTATATTTGCATAATCAAGAATGGTTTTATGAAAATCGTAAAATTCGTATTCAATCCGATTCAGGAGAATACATATATAGTTTGGGACGAAACGGGCGAATGCGCAGTCATTGATGCAGGCAATGCCTCGGCTCGCGAAGATGCCGCGCTCGCCGATTTTATTGCAGTGCAGGGATTGAAACCCGTTATTGCCGTAAATACTCACGGACATTTCGATCATACGATGGGCGTGCAGTATGTCAAAAGCACTTTCGGAGTTCCGTTCGCCGTATCGTCCGCAGACGAATTCCTTATCGAACACTCTCGCGAGAGCGGCGCGATGTTCGGTGTGCAGGTGAGCGGGATGCCGACGGCGGACATAGATTTGTCGAAGACCGGCGAAATATCGTTCGGCAATACGAAATTAGAAGTGATAAAGACCCCGGGACATACTCCGGGCGGGGTCGCGCTTTACGAGCCTGAATCCGGTTCTCTGTTTACGGGCGATACTCTTTTTCGCGAGAGCATAGGACGCACCGATTTGCCGGGCGGCGATTACGGAGCGTTGATGCACTCGATAATCGAAAATATCATTCCGCTCGGCGACGAGGTCGCGATATACCCGGGGCACGGCGAAAAATCGACGATAGGACACGAATCGTTGTACAATCCGTTCGTAACAGAGGCTCTGAACGGAGAGGTCCGATATAAATGACACGGGAATGAGAATAGATATATTGACAGTCGTTCCGGAACTGCTCGATTCGCCGCTCAACGAATCGATACTGAAACGTGCGCAGGAGAGCGGACATGTCGAAATACGGGTACACAATCTGCGCGACTATACCGACGACAAACGTCGGACGGTGGACGACTACCCGTTCGGCGGCGAAGCGGGAATGGTGATGAAAATAGAACCGGTCTACCGCTGCATCGAGAAGTTGAAGGGCGAACGCCGTTATGACGAGGTAATTTTCACGTCGCCCGACGGCGTGCGTTACGACCAGCACGAAGCCAACCGACTTTCAACGCTCGAAAATATCATCATTCTGTGCGGGCACTACAAGGGTATTGATTTCCGCATTCGCGAACATTTGATAACCCGCGAAATATCGATAGGCGATTACGTTCTTACGGGCGGCGAACTCGCTGCCGCCATAATCACCGATTCGGTGGTTCGTCTGCTCCCCGGGGCGATAGGCGACGAAGCATCGGCTCTGACCGATTGTTTTCAGGACGACCTGCTCGCACCGCCGGTATATACGCGTCCGGCGGATTTCAACGGCTGGAAAGTGCCGGAAGTGCTGACATCCGGCAATTTCGCCGAAATCGAAAAGTGGCAGGACGAACAATCGTACGAGCGCACGAAACTATTGCGTCCGGATCTTCTCACCGAATAAATAAGCAGCGATGAAATATTACCTTATCGCAGGAGAGCCGAGCGGCGACCTGCACGGAAGCAACCTGATGCGCGGAATCGTCGCCGAGGACCCTGCCGCAAAGTTCGGATTTTGGGGCGGCGACCGCATGGCGGAGGTCGGCGGGGCGGAAAATCTCGACAAACACTATAAGGAGACGTCGTTTTTCGGAATCGCGCAAGTGCTGCGCAATCTGAAAACCATATTCGGTCAAATCGCCGAATGCAAACGCGATATAGAGGCATTCGCCCCCGACGTGATAATACTTATCGACTATCCGAGTTTCAATATGCGTATCGCCGAATGGGCGCACGGTCGCGGAATGAAGGTATTTTACTATATCGCACCGAAAGTATGGGCTTGGAAAGAGTTCCGCGTAAAGGGCATACGCAAATATGTAGACAGGCTCTACGTAATATTTCCGTTCGAGCGTAAGTATTTCGAGAGCAAGGGTATTTCGCCGGTATTCAAGGGCAATCCGCTTGTGGATGCCATCGAACAGCGTCGCCGGTCGCTGCCGTCGCGCGAACGGTTCATCGCCGAGAACGGACTGGACGACCGACCGATAGTCGCGCTGCTTGCAGGCAGCCGAAAGAGCGAGATATGCGAGAATCTTCCCGACATGGTCGCTCTGTCGAAGCGATTTCCCGCCTGCCGTTTCGTTGTAACCGGCGTGTCGTGGCTGGACAGAAGCATATATGACCGGATAACCGCAGGCTCTGATGTGGCGTACGTCTGCGACAAGACATACGAAACTCTCAATGTCGCCGAAGCGGCAGTCGTAACGTCGGGAACGGCGACGCTCGAAACCGCATTGATGAATGTCCCCGAGATGGTACTGTATCATGTCCCGAAACTGTACGAAATATTGCGACCATATCTGCTGAAAATACCGTTCATCTCGCTCGTAAATATCAATCTCGGCTACGAGGCGGTCCGGGAAATCGTAAGCAGCAGATTCGATTTGGATAATGCGGCTGCGGAACTCGCCTCGATTCTCGAAGGCGGATGTCGTCGCGAAAAGATGCTCGACGATTTCGCCCGTCTTCGTGCCGTTATCGGCGGAGCCGGTGCGAGCGAACGGTTCGCGAAAGATATTGTGGAACGGCTTAAAGAGACCCGCGAATGAAGATAATCTGCATTGAAAACTGTTTCGATTGCAACGGCGGCGAAATATACGCGACTTTGCGTCCGGATTCGTCGATATTGCGCGAGAACGACGACTTTTACATTCCGCATTTTTCGTCCGACATCGTGTGCGGATGCGGAATAACGATTCGAATAAATCGCCTTGCGAAGTGCATCGACCCCCGTTTTGCCGGTCGCTGTTACGACTCGATAGGTGCAGGTGCGGCTTTTTATGCTCGCGACGTGATGCAGCGTGCGATAGCCGCCGGGCATCCGTGCGACGAGGCGTACTGTTTCGACCGTTCGTTCGCCGTTTCGCCGACCGTAATAGACAGAACGGATATAGCCGATGCCGAAATCGTCGTATCGGTCGGGATGCAGCGATGCAGTGCGAAAATAGGGGATATGCGCCTGACAATAGACGAATGCATAAGCAGGGCTTCGCAACTCGCGACGCTGAAAACCGGCGACATAATCTATATAGGTATGCCTGCCGATTTGCAACCGTCTGCGGGCGATGCGATAATGGTTGCCGTCGCAGGCGAAAACCTGCTCGATTTCGGTGTTAAATAGAATAGGCGAGAGATATGTTGTTGCATGAATTATTGAAAGATTACCGACTGATACTCGCATCCAACTCGCCGCGTCGCCGTCAGTTGCTTGCCGATTGCGGACTGACGTTCGAGTGTGCGCCGAGATTCGAATGCGACGAACGCTATCCGTCCGAACTGCCGGTACGGGAGGTGGCGGAGTATCTGTCGCGTCTGAAAAGCGAATGCTGCCCCGTCGCGCTTGGCGACAGGGATATATTGCTGACTGCCGATACGGTTGTTATAGTCGGCGATGCCATACTCGGCAAGCCGTCCGATGCAGAACGGGCGAAAGAGATGCTGCGAATGCTGTCAGGTCGCAGTCATACGGTCGTATCCGGCGTTACGCTCCGCAGCACCGAACGGATTCATTCATTTTCGGCAGCGAGCGAAGTCCGATTCCGCGATTTGAGCGGCGAGGAGATCGAATATTATGTAGGTGAGTACAAGCCTTTCGACAAAGCGGGCGCATACGGTATTCAGGAGTGGATCGGGTATGTGGCTATCGAGGGCATTGCAGGATCGTTCTACAATGTCATGGGGCTGCCGGTTCAACGTCTTTATGTCGAACTGCGCGAGTTCGTCGGCTGATTATTACGATATTTGTAACATCATGTTCGTTCAGCCGCGGCTTTGCATGCTTTCGACCGACGGATTGGTGGCGACGACATCCTGCTCCAACTCTTGTTGAGACGGCGATTCGGTTTTGCCGGTGGGGATGATTTTCTCGCCCGACGATGCTTCGTTTTCGGGCGTTATTTGAGTAATCAACGGAATTTGCATCGGGTTTTCGTGCGAGACCGGCATATGAATGTCCGTTTTGTTTTCGATGTTCCGTTCTGTAACCTTATCTTCTTTTCCCGTGAATTCCATATTTTCCGATTTTATCTGTCCTGCTGCAACATTCGTACCGTCATGCAACGTTATCAAACTGTTTCCGAGGTCCGCACCCGGTTTCAGTGCGGACGGTTTTTGAATATTGGGAGTATTTTTCTGTACGCCGTGTCGATAAGAATCGTATATTTGCATGTAAACAGAAGGATAAACTTAAAAAACAGTACGATTATGTTAAGCAAGAAATTACATGATGCGCTCAATGCGCAGGTCAATGCCGAATTGTGGTCGGCTTATCTTTATCTTTCGATGTCGCTCGATGCCGAAAACAAAGGCTTTAAAGGCGTTGCAAACTGGTTTTACATCCAGTTCCGTGAAGAGCAGGATCATGCCCGAATCTTCATGAACTACCTGCTTTCGCGCGATGCCGAAGTCAAACTCCAACCGATTGCCGAGGTTCGCACTTCATGGGCTTCGCCTTTGGAGATGTTCAAGGACACGTTGGCTCACGAGAAAAACGTAACCGCCATGATCGAGAATCTGGCGCACATCGCTGCCGAAGACAAGGATTTCGCATCGTCGAACAAACTCGTTTGGTTCATCGACGAACAAATCGAGGAGGAGGAGAGCGCCCGCGATATGATTCAGTCGTTCGAGGCAGTCGAGGGCAATAAGTTCGGACTTTACATGCTCGACAAGGAACTGACTGCCCGCACTTATTCGGTGCCTTCGCCGCTGGCTTCGACCGAAAATTAAACAGTGTACCGATTATACGTTAAAAGAGAAAGGCGCGCAAGGGTGCCTTTCTCTTTTTTGCGGCTGTCTCTATGCCATTTGAACGAATGCAATTCGCCGACAGAAAGCACATGCGCGGCATGCCGGCAACGCCGAGCGTATCGGTATTTATAACCCGAACAGAAACTCGAATGGTTTGGAGACGGGCTTGAATTTTGCCGTTGCATCTCCTTCGTATGCAGTGCCGTCGTTCAGAATAAGCACCCGTTCCTGTGTTCTCTCCGAAAAATCCACTTTTTTCAGGTCGATATGGAATGTCTCCATCGATAGAGTGGGCTCGAAATAATATACCAGATGTTTTTGATCTGCAACAGTGCGCCAACGCGTCGAGGCAATATGCGGACTGCCGGGGGTCGATATGCCGTATGGAACGGATACGTTGCGCATGACCGACATGACTGCCGGTACGGCGATTTGCGGATCTGACGTCTGCTCTATCGCGTTTATGTAGAACGAAGCCCGCACGAAACGGTCGGACGAGCGGTTCGTGCCCGGCAGCATGGTTAATCCGCCGATTTGTTTCCAATAGTCGTTGATAGCCAGTTGCAGGTTATAGGCGGGCGAGTTGGTGAGCACCTGATATTGGCGACCCCGGTAAATTACGAGGCGTCCGTCTATATATTCGATGATGGCACTGTCGCCCGACGGGTCGGAGATTGCCATATGCAGTTTGGATTTGACCCCGTTGGGCAAATCCGGTGCATCGATACGGAAGATATTTTTCGAGAGTGTTTCCACTGCCTCCCCGACAGTGGCGAAATTGTCCAGTACGTATTGAGTCCAGATGCTTAATCCCATTACAGGACGATTGTCGTCCGGTTTCGAATAGACCGTTTCGGGCAGGAACAGCAGATTGGCGACGAGCCCCATTTCGTTCATTCCGTCGCAGATGCCGATGTCGTAACCGGCTGCCGAGAGCGAACCGTATTTTGAAGTCCAGAACAACGTGTTGTCTGTCATTGCTCCGCGACGTTCTATGCCGCGCGGGAAAATGTAGAGATTGGTTTGCGGATCTTCGCGCCAGTCCATGGTGCGACCTGTGGCGGTCATGCCGTCGGGTCCTAAATAAACTGCACGCGTACATGCTTCTGCCGACCGGGAACCGGCAAACAGACATACGATTAGCAGCGACAAGAGGTCTGTTTTCATACAATATCGTTTTTATTGCCTCTGCTCACTGCAAAAAAGATGCAAAAAAAACGAGATGATTGCGATAATCATCTCGTTTTCTTCGGCGGTGTGTAGGGGACTCGAACCCCTGACCCCGTGCGTGACAGGCACGTATTCTAACCAGCTGAACTAACACACCATTCATTTGCTGATTGCGAGTGCAAATATAGAGCGAATTTTCCTAACTGCAAATTTTTTCGAACATTTTTTTTGAAAAAATCATCGTTTCCTGAACATGGAAAAATGCACGCTTCCGTAATGCCTTAATTGACAAAAATATTCGTTTTCGGAGAAATCGCAGCGATCCGAATGCTCGAAAATGAAGATTCCGTCCGGTTTGAGAATACCGCCATTCAATACGAGATCGACAATCTCCGATGACCCTTCCAAATCGTATGGCGCGTCCGAAAATACCACGTCGAAACTCTTTGGGCAACTTTTCAGATACAGAAAAGCATTCGCCTTAACGGGATAAATGTTCGATGCACCGAGTTCGCGGGCTGTATTCCTTATGAAATTGCAGTGTACGGCATTTATCTCTACCGCTGTTACGCTGCGTGCTCCTCGGGATGCGAATTCGTAACTTATCGAACCGGTTCCGGAAAAGAGGTCGAGGACATCCGAATCTTCGAAATCGATTATGTTGGTCAGCACGTTGAACAGATTCTCCTTGGCGAAATCCGTTGTCGGACGAGCACGCAGGTTTTTGGGCGGATTGATACTCCTGCCGCGATATTTGCCGCTTATTATTCGCATATTACGTTCTTGAAATATCGTTTGACGAGTTTTGCCGCCGATGCGCTTCCTTTAATATATATAGCGGAATCGTTGCCGAAATTCAACGCTTCGCCTATGCGTACCGTATAATATAGAATGTCGTCGTCGGAAGTCGTTTTTATAGCCTCTGCGACTTGAAGTCCGTTGTCGAAGAACCGAAAGTAGGCGACTCCGTCTATAATCCGGATATGAATGTTGCGATTATCGTCATGATTGCTGCATAGCAGCGGCGAGGTGAATTTGGCGCGTGTCCCGAACTTGTCGATGATTTCGGACAATGCCTTGCGGCAGATAGCCATTACGGCAATCGTATCCGCTTGCATTTCACTGCAAACGACCGTTTCGTCGTCCGCGCACGATAGTCCGACGGCTGACAGATAGTTCGCAGCGCAGGATTCGTCGAATGCCACCCGGGGGACGAGCGTTACCTTGTGCGTTTCGACGATGAACGATATGTCGGTATCGTCATTCGCCGTATCGGACGCAAGCGATGTCGCAGAAAAAGAGTGTCCACCCAATTTTAATTGAATGGACACGCTATTTCTTCGAGCGGAAATATTATTCCCAGTTTCCTGCTTCATTGTTTCCACTCTCCATCGAACCGAACTTGATACCCGGGTATCTGTTGCGGTTGTTCATGTCGTTATCGATGAGATTTATAATCTCCTGACGATATGCCACCGTGTCGAGGAATGCGATGTACGGTGCACGGCATTCTACGGTAGGGATGACGACTTTCGATTCGGTGTTGATTATGCCCGCTTCGAGGACGAACTCCGTCTTGTCGCCGGTGAACGGAATGTAGCGCAATTCGCGAACGTCTTTCTCGGAGAGGTGCTTGAACAACGAGTCCTTAACGGAGAAAGTGAACGTTTCGATGTTCTTCTTCTTCAATCTCTTCAACTGCGCCATAGCGACCGAGTCGTTTTCATCGACGATCTTGCGCTCGCCTTCCATGGTTTCGGTCAGAACGAAATTGATGAGCGTATCGAAACTTGCGGTAAAACGCTGATACTTGCTCTTGAACTGACGCTCTGCGGTACGAATGTCCTTGATTCTTTCGATTACCGCAGCCTCGCGCACCTTCTTTTCATTCTCGAACTTTATCGGCGTAGAGATAAGAACGTAGATGTAGAAAGACAAGCCGATGATCACCAAGGCGAGGATTAACTGGATAATTTTCTTTCCCATTTTAATTATTTATTATAAGTTTGTATCAAATTAACAAGTTTGCCGATGGACAGCACAACAATTGCGACCCAAATTTACGCAAAAATCTTATATAGACCAACAATAAGTCAAAAAAAAATCATCGAGTCGCTGGCGGCTTACCTTTCGGATGACGATTTCACGAAGATTTTCATCCTTAACGGTTATGCCGGAACAGGAAAGACGACTATTATTGCGGCTCTCGTTGCGGCTCTTAAAGAGTTGAATGTAAAAACCGTTCTGCTCGCTCCGACCGGACGCGCCGCCAAGGTGCTTTCGCGCTATTCGGGCGAAAAGGCTCTCACCGTTCACAAGCGCATATACCGAGAACGGACCAATGCCGCTTACGAATCCAAGTTTTCGCTGAATCTGAATCGCGAACACGATGCGGTGTTCATCGTGGACGAGGCGTCGATGCTTTCGTCGGGTCGTATGGACGAAAAGAGTATTTTCGGCAGCGGCTCCCTGCTCGATGATTTGATGCAGTATATCCGCAGCGGTCGCCGCTGCCGCCTGATTCTTGCCGGCGACAATGCGCAGTTGCCGCCGGTCGGAGACGATTTCAGCCCGGCACTCGAACCTTCGGAGTTGCTGCCTTACGGCGAGGTCGTCTATGAATCCATGGACGAAGTGGTGCGTCAGGCGCAGGAGTCGGGCATCCTTTTCAATGCGACGATGGTGCGCTGCATGCTCGAAAACTCTCTTGCTGAGATTCCGAAATTCGCTATGGATTATCCGGATATCCGGGCGATAGAGGGCGGCGAATTTCTGGATGCATTGCAGGAGTGTTACGACCGTTACGGCAGCGACGAAACCATCGTCATAACGCGTTCCAACAAGCGGGCGAACCGATATAACGAGGGCATACGGCGCAATGTCAGATTCGCCGAGGAGGAGATTGAAAGCGGCGACATGCTTATGGTCGTGAAGAACAATTATCATTTTACCGAGCGCATCGAGAATTGCCCGATGAACTTTATCGCCAACGGAGATATCGCGAAATTGAAGCGGCTGCGCCGCTACGAGGAGTTCTACGGTTTCAGATTCGCCAATGCCGTGCTTTCGTTCGGCGATTACGACGATGCCGAGATAGAGTGCAAGATACTGCTCGACACCATTCATTCCGAATCGCCGTCGCTGACGCGCGAGGAGAGTCAGCGGCTGTTTTACGAGGTCGAAAAGGACTATACGGACATCAACAGCAGAATCAAGCGTTTTCAGGCGATTCGCGAGAATCCGCATTTCAATGCGCTGCAAGTCAAATTCGCATACGCCGTTACCTGCCACAAGGCGCAGGGCGGACAGTGGAAGGCGGTGTTCATTGATCGTTTCCTGTTCGGGGACGAACCGATGACCCGCGATATGATGCGATGGCTCTATACCGCCATGACCCGTGCGACAGACAGGCTTTTTCTTGTCAATTTCGACGAAAGATTCTTTTGAAAAGATGCCGATTTTCGCTATCTTTGTCATGTATAAAATGTTATGAAAGAGACCGTGGAAAGAAAAAATGCGGAGACGCCGCTGATGAAGCAGTACTATGCCGTCAAAGCCGCTCATCCTGATGCCATTCTGCTGTTCAGAGTAGGTGATTTTTACGAAACTTTCGGTGAAGATGCAATCGAAGCCAGCGGAATACTCGGTATTACGCTGACTCGCCGTGCGAACGTCGAACTCGCAGGATTCCCTTATCATGCGATAGATACTTATATGCCCAAACTCGTTCGCGCCGGTAAGCGAATAGCGATATGCGAACAGTTGGAAGACCCCAGAACCGTCAAGGGTCTTGTCAAGCGCGGCATTATAGAACTCGTTACCCCCGGAGTCATACTCGGCGACAATATACTGGAAAACAAAGAGAATATCTATCTTGCATCGGTGTATTTCGGTCGCGATACAACCGGCGTGGCGTTTCTCGACGTCTCGACCGGCGAATTCTTTTTGGCGGAGGGAGACGATACCTATATAGATAAACTGATGGCGAACCTTTCGCCGAAGGAGGTGATTTTCCAGCGCGGCTGCGACGACCGTTTCGCGGCGGCTTTCGGTCCGAAATATTATACCTATAAACTCGACGACTGGGTATTCTCGTACGATGTAAATGTCGATAAACTGTGCAAGCAGTTCGGCACACCGAATTTGAAGGGGTTCGGTGTCGAGAAACTCGTGAACGGAATTTCGGCTGCGGGGGCTATATTGTATTACCTCGAATTTACCGAGCACAAGAACATAGCCCATATTTCGTCCATATCGCGACTCGACCAAAACGATTACGTGTGGATAGACAGGTTTACGATTCGCAATCTCGAACTTTTCGCGTCCAACGGTTCGGAAAACGGCTCTTTCGTCAAGGTTATCGACCGAACGCTTACCCCGATGGGCGGGCGTCTGCTCAAACGCTGGATAGCCATGCCGATTCTCGACATAGACAGAATTTCTCGCCGTCAGGATGTCGTGGAGGCGTTCGTCGATGATCGCCGCTTCGCCGGAATCGTCGCGGAACAGATTTCGTGCATAGGCGATTTGGAGCGTATCGCATCGCGGGTAGCATCGTTGCGCATTACTCCGCGGGAACTCGTCCAACTCAAAAACTCGTTGCAGGCTGTCGAACTGCTCAAAGCGGCGATGGAATCCACGGATTCGGATGTCATGCACTCGCTGGCGGCAGGTATCGAACCGCTTGTCGAGGTGCGGGAGCGTTTGACACGCGAGATATATCCCGATCCGCTGAACAACCAGATTCAGAAAGGCGGAATCATTGCCGACGGCGTGAACCTCGAACTCGATGACCTGCGCCGCATCGCATTGCACGGGAAGGATGTTCTGGCGACGATACAGCAGCGGGAGAGCGAGGCGACCGGCATCCCGTCGCTCAAAATCAGTTACAACAACATATTCGGCTACTATATCGAAGTGCGCAATACGCATAAGGACAAAGTCCCTCCGACATGGATTCGCAAGCAGACGCTGGCGAATGCCGAACGTTATATTACGGAGGAACTCAAAGAGTACGAAACGAAGATTCTCGGGGCGGAGGAGCGGATGCTCGTACTCGAACAGCAGATATACAACGAGATAATCGCGTATGTAACGAAATATCTGAAAGAGTTGCAGCGCAATGCCCACACGATAGCCCGTATCGACTGTCTGCATTCGTTCGCCGTGATTGCCAAGGAGCGCAAATACGTGCGTCCGCGGCTCGACGACAGCAACCGAATCGATTTGAAGCAGGCCCGCCATCCTGTTATCGAAACATTGATGACCGTCGGCGAACAATATATTCCGAACGATGTTCTGCTCGATGACAAAGAGCAGCAGATAATCATGATTACGGGTCCCAACATGTCCGGTAAATCGGCATTGCTTCGACAAACGGCACTTATCGTTCTGATGGCGCAAATCGGCTCGTTCGTTCCTGCCAAATCGGCGCATATAGGAGTTGTCGATAAGATTTTTACGCGCGTAGGAGCATCCGACAATATATCGCAGGGAGAATCCACGTTTATGGTCGAGATGCTCGAATCGGCAAGTATCCTGAACAACATTTCGCCGCGCAGTCTGGTTCTGCTCGACGAAATCGGTCGCGGCACGAGCACTTATGACGGTATCTCCATTGCGTGGGCCATGGTCGAGTATCTGCACAATCATCCGACTGCGCATCCGCGGACACTGTTCGCCACGCATTACCACGAACTCAACGAGATGGAAAAGTTGTGCCGGCGAGTGAAAAATTACCACATATCCGTCAAGGAGGTAGACAATACCATCGTATTCTTGCGCAAACTCGAACGCGGAGGTACGGAACATTCATTCGGTATTCATGTCGCGCGTATGGCGGGCATGCCCAAATCCGTGGTAGACCGCGCCACGGATATCCTGCACAGCCTCGAACAGGTCTATGGCAACAACGAAATAGTGCCGAGCGGCAATTTGCGCAAACGCGGTCGAAAGGCGGCATTGCCGACAAGCATAACGGAGGCTGTCGAAAAGAGCGGTTCGCCGCACATCCAGTTGTCGATGTTCCAGATGGATGATCCGGTGCTGATTCAGATTCGCGACCAAATAAAGGGTATAGAAATCGATTCGCTCACTCCGCTCGAAGCATTGAACAAGTTGAATGAAATAAAGAAAATCGCAGGTATCTGATTTGCGGCGACCGTCATGCCGGAGTGCGGTCGCTTTCGTCATTTCAATATCCGTTCCACGTATTCGCGATAATCCTTTACGTACGGTTCATAGTCTTCGGTGCAGAACAGAGGCGACGAAATCAGATAGTCGGCTGACGCCCGATTTATCGCCGTCGGCACATTGTACAGTGTGGCGAGCCGCAACAACGCTTTGACATCCACATCATGCGGCTGTGCAGCCATGGAGTCCCAAAAGAAAATCAATGCATCGATTTGTTCCTGTGCGATAAGCGCACCCAATTGCTGGTCTCCGCCCAACGGACCCGATTTCAGTTTTATAATCTCGGTAAACCGTTCGCATTCACGCCGTTTCCCTCCGAAATCGTTGTCGGTGCAATGCCCGTTCAAGGTCTTCTCCACCATTTTGCCTGTCGTGCCGGTGCATATCAGACGATGGTTGCGCAGTTCCGCAAAATTCCAATCCACCCATTCCGCGAGATCGCGTTTCATGTTGTCGTGCGCGACCAGTGCCAGTGTTTTCAGTCGTGTCATAATCCCATGGTTAAACGGAAATGGCACTGTGCAAATATCGGGCAGTAAAAAAAAACGGTGCGGCATGTTCGATTGTCGCACCGGTTTACGGTAATTGGAATTTACGCCCGATCAGTTGCCGTCCACTATCGAACGGATATTCTGAATGAGCATTGCGACGGCTACCGAGTTGAAGCCGCCCTCGGGTATTATTACGTCGGCATATCGTTTCGACGGCTCGACGAACTCCTCGTGCATCGGTTTTACGGTAGTGGTGTATTGCGTGATTACCGACTCCATAGAACGCCCGCGATCTCTTACATCGCGCAGTATTCGGCGAGCCAGACGGATATCCGCATCTGTATCGACATACACCTTTATATCCATCAGATCGCGCAATTCCTTGTTTTCGAATATCAGTATTCCGTCGATTATAATCACTTTCGACGGCTTCACCGGCACGGTCTCCTCCGTCCGGTTATGCTCGACGAACGAATATACCGGACGCTCTATCGGAACATTGTTTTTCAGTGCGCGGATATGCTCGACCAACATGTCCGTATCGAATGCTTTCGGATGGTCGTAATTGAGTTTGGTGCGCTCTTCGTACGAAAGTTCGGGATGTCCTTTGTAGTAGTAGTCGTGGCATAATGTCGCCACATCGTCGTCCTTGAACGCCTCTTGCAACCGTTTTACCAATGTGCTCTTGCCGGATCCTGTTCCGCCTGCAACTCCGATGACTGTTACTTCCATAATGTTCGGGTTTTAACTCTATTCCGTATAAAACGAAAGGACTCGACGAATGCCGGAGCCCTTTCGCCGATAACTTTTTAAGCGTCGATATTGGCGTAGTGCGCGTTGCGTTCGATGAACTCTCTTCGCGGAGCGACATCGTCGCCCATGAGCATCGAGAATATGCGGTCGGCTTCGGCTGCGTTCTCTATCGATACCTGACGCAGAATTCGCGTGTCGGGATTCATCGTGGTTTCCCACAACTGATGGGCATTCATCTCGCCCAGACCTTTGTATCGCTGTATATGTACGCCTTTCGTTCCGAATTCCTCCGTGATTTCGTCGCGTTCTTTCTCTGTCCAGCAGTAGCGTTCGCGATTGCCTTTTTTGACAAGATACAACGGCGGAGTCGCGATATATATGTGCCCGTTCTCTATCAGTTCCTTCATCTTGCGGAAGAAGAACGTAAGCATAAGCGTTGCGATATGCGCGCCATCGACATCGGCATCGGTCATGATGATTATTTTGTCGTAACGCAGCCCTTCGAGATTCAAAGCCTTGCTGTCCTCTTCCGTGCCGATTTTGACGCCGAGCGCGATGAACATGTTCTTAATCTCCTCGTTATCCCACATCCGGTGTTCGAGAGCCTTCTCGACATTCAGAATCTTACCGCGAAGCGGCATGATAGCCTGAAAATTGCGGTCTCGACCCTGTTTCGCGGTACCGCCTGCCGAGTCGCCCTCGACGAAAAATATTTCGGCTATCGAACGGTCGCGGCTCGAACAATCCGCCAGTTTGCCCGGCAGACCTGCGCCCGAAAGCGGACTTTTGCGCTGTACGGCTTCGCGTGCCGAACGGGCGGCATGCCGCGCTGTCGCCGCCAGAATGACTTTCTCCACGATTGCGCGGGCATTCTTCGGATTCTCTTCCAGATAATTTGTCAGAGCCGCCGACATCGCCTGATCCACGGCTGCCGCAACTTCGTCATTGCCGAGTTTGGTCTTGGTCTGACCCTCGAACTGCGGTTCAGCCACCTTGACGGAAACGATAGCCGTCAAACCTTCGCGGAAGTCGTCGCCGTTAATCTCGAATTTGATTTTCGACAGCATTCCGGAGTCGTCGGCATATTTCTTTAACGTGCGGGTCAGTGCCCGACGGAATCCGGTCAGGTGCGTGCCGCCCTCTATCGTGTTGATGTTGTTTACATATGAATGTACGTTTTCCGAATAGGAGTTGTTGTACTGCATCGCAACCTCCACCGGAACGCCGTTTTTCTCGGCATCGAGATAGATGATCGAATCGATAATCGGCTCCCCGCGTGTCGCGTCGAGATACTTGACGAACTCTTTCAGACCCTCCTCGGAATGATACGTTTCGGAGAGAGGTTCGCCGCTTTCGTTTTTCTGACGTTTATCGATGAGAGTAAGTCTGATGCCCTTGTTCAGGAATGCCAGTTCGCGCAGTCGGTTGGCGAGAATGTCGTATTTGTATTCGGTCGTGTGCGTGAATATCGAGTCGTCCGGCTTGAAGGTGATTATCGTACCGCGGTCTTCGCAATCGCCGATGATTTCGACTTTCGATGTTGGGACGCCCTTGCTGTATGTCTGCTTGTAGATTTTGCCGCCGCGGTGAATCTCCGCAATCAGCAGGGTCGAGAGCGCGTTTACGCAGGATACGCCCACGCCGTGCAGACCTCCGGACACCTTGTAACTTCCCTTGTCGAATTTGCCGCCGGCATGCAATACCGTCAAAACGACCTCCAATGCCGATTTCCCC
The DNA here is from genome assembly GCA_964427035.1 of uncultured Alistipes sp. GTDB lineage: Bacteria > Bacteroidota > Bacteroidia > Bacteroidales > Rikenellaceae > Alistipes. The sequence continues at coordinate 10,761 of CAYRSF010000041.1, read as the reverse complement.
TCTTTTTCGTGAAAATCGGTCGGAATGCCTCGTCCGTTATCGCGCACGGTAATGGAGTTGTCCTCGTTTATGGTTACGTAAATATCGTTGCAGTATCCCGCCAGAGCCTCGTCTATCGAGTTGTCCACGACCTCGTACACGAGGTGGTGCAAACCTTTTTCTCCGATATCGCCGATATACATGGCCGGTCTTTTGCGGACGGCTTCGAGACCCTCCAAGACCTGAATATTCGACGCCGAATACTCTTCTTCGCGGCTGTCCATTACATTTTCCTGATCGTTGTTCATATAACGCTTAACGTGTAAAATCGAATTTTATTAAAACGTACAAAAATACTAAAATTTTTCCGAATCGACAATTCTATATCGAAGATTCTGCGCCCAATAATTCAGAAATGTCGATTTCCCGGATTCTGTTATGCGAGAACAGAATGGTACGCGACGGATAACTCTCGATGAACGTGGTATTGTGCGTGGACATGATTATCGCCGTTCCCGAAACCGCGATGGCATGGAACAGTTTCACGATGCTGTCCGCCGTTACGGGGTCGAGATTCCCGGTCGGTTCGTCTGCCAGAATGAGCGACGGAGAGTTGAGCAGCGCACGGGCTATAACGAGACGCTGCTGCTCGCCGCCCGACAGTTCGAACGGCATTTTATAGTGCTTGTTCGTCAGCCCGACAAGATTCAGCACGTCATCGATGCGATTCCGTATGTCGTGTTCGCTCTTCCATCCTGTGGCTTTCATGACGTAACGCAAATTTTCGAATACGTTGCGGTCCGTGAGCAGTTGCAAATCCTGAAATACGATGCCTATATTGCGCCTCAGATACGGGATGTTTTTGCGTTTGAGCCTGCGTAAATCGAATCCTGCGACCGTACCTTCGCCTTCGAGCAGAGGTATTTCGGCATACAGCGTCTTCAACAGCGAACTTTTGCCGCTGCCGACGCGCCCTATCAGATATACGAATTCGCCGCGGTGAACCTCCATGTTCACTTCCGACAGAACGAGTTCGCCCTCTTTGATGCGTTTTTTTGCCGAGAGTTCCGAAAACGGATCGTCGGTGTGATATACGGCTGCGTTTTTAAGCCTGACTACACATTCATTTCCCATTGTCATACGATGCGGTTACATTCGGTAGACGGCGTTTTGCAACGCCGCTTCGATATTTTGTCAAAGATACGGATAAGCGATGGCAAAAGCAAATTTATTCTTTTTCGCCGAGCGGGAGTATCCGATACGAAGCCAAAGATAGCGATTTTCGGCGATTGCGCAATGAAAAACAAACGATTTTCTGCAATCCGGACGACGGGTTTTGCATTTCGCGGCGAATTGTACTATATTTGCACCGGAGTTTCCAATGAAATTCGCCCGAAGACCGGGGGTGACCGGTTTTGACAGCAGGCAGAGTTTGATTGCAAGCACGTCGAGAATTGTGTGGGCTCTCGTAAATCGGAACACTCGAACTACAAATGGCAATAACAGCTATGCACTCGCTGCCTAATTTTCAGAGAAAATTGGCTTAATCGCCGGATTCAAGGCAATTCGGCGACGAGTATCCCGGACTTTCGTTCCGCTCCTTAATGAAGGTTCATACGGGATATCATCAATTGGGAGATAGTGCGATATGCGCCTCGGTTATCGTGCGAAATTTAGAGGCTGGGATTCGGGTTCGGCCGTCGTCTGCCTGGCTCGAATAGGAGGATTAAAGGCGACTAAGCGTGTAGAAAACTTTCGGATTCCTTGTTTGGACGCGGGTTCGACTCCCGCCACCTCCACAAGAAATGTACGCATCGGTTTTTCCGGTGCGTTTTTTTCGGACGCGGGTTGCCTCCTCCGTGTTTATCCGTTCCGGCTTTCAGCCGACAACGGCACTCCGTCGGTGAAGTTGCCTTATGCGGCAACATTCGACTCCCGCCATCTCCACTGAAAAAGACGAACCATTCCGGGTTCGTCTTTTCGCTTATCGTTCGTGTTCGTCCTTTTTGCGGCAGTCGCCGCAGCCGCCCGGACAGCCGTCGCACGGATCGCAAGGTCGCTTCGACCGGCGGACGATTCCGGCGACAACGATTGCCATGATTGCCATACCTGTTATTCCGACCGCTATATCCTGCCAACTAATCATATGGTGAACAGATTTGCGATATGGTATACCGCGAATGCGCAAATCCATGCGACTGCTGTATTGTAGATGATGGATGCCAAAGCCCATTTCCATCCGCTTTCCGATGCGAGTGCCGTTACGGTGGCGAGGCACGGGAAATAGAGGAGGGTGAATACCAGCATCGCGAGAACCGATGCCTTGTCGAAATCTCCGCTCGCAACGAGTTTGTCGTGCAGCGTAGTCGAATTCTCGGGTTCGATCACTTCATTTGCGGCCGGTGTGTCGCTGTCCGCATAAAGTACACCTATCGTACTGACCATAATCTCTTTCGCCGCGATGCCCGAAATTATCGAAACGCTCGCTTTCCAGTTCAGTCCCATAGGTTCGAATACCGGTTCGCAGAATTTTCCGATATGACCTATGTATGAATTCGCGTAGTGCGTTTCCGCCGATTCGTTTTCGCTCTTTTGCGGATAGTAACTCAAAAACCATACGATAATCGACGCCACGAGTATCAGCCCTCCCATTTTGCGCAGATACTGCGCGCATTTCTCCCACATGTGCGATACGGTCGCTTTCATCGTCGGCATCCTGTACGGCGGCAACTCCATGACGAACGGCGTTTCATCGACCTTGAACATGCGCCTGCGCATCAGTCTCGCGGTTATGACCGCCATCAAAATTCCCAGCAAATACAGACCGAACATCACGCTGCCCGAATAATTGCCGAAAAACGTTCCGATAAGAAGTATATATATCGGCAAACGCGCGCTGCACGACATGAACGGAATAATCATCGTGGTAATCAAACGGCTGCTTCGGCTCTCGATCGTGCGGGTCGCCATTATCGCCGGAACATTGCAGCCGAATCCCATTATCAGCGGTATGAAAGACTTTCCGTGCAGACCGATTTTGTGCATTACCTTGTCCATGATGAATGCGGCTCTTGCGAGGTAGCCCGAATCTTCCATGAACGATATGAACAGATACAGAATCACTATGTTCGGAAGGAATACGATTACGCTGCCTACGCCTCCGATGATTCCGTCCACTATCATGTCTTTCAACGCTCCGTCAGGCATCCACTCCTGAAAACATTCGCCGATGAAGCCTATCAGCATTTCAATCCATTCGTGAGGATATGCGCCCAGACTGAACGTGCAGTAGAACATCAGCCACATGATGGCGAGAAAGATAGGGTAGCCCCAGATGCGGTGAGTTACGATTTCGTCTATCAGTTTGGTTACGTTGCGTTTGTCTTTATCGCCCAATGTAAGCGTTTCGCGCAGTGCGCCCGAAATGAAGCCGTATTTCTGATTGGCGAACATGGTTTCGATATCTTCGTCTTCACCGAGGTCGTATTTCAGATGCGCCTTCTCCTTTTCGCACAATTTCGCCCAAACCGGATAGCGTTTGCTCGACTTTTTTAGCATCATGCAAATATCGGCATCGCTTTCGAGCATCTTCATCGCGAAATACCGCGGCGGAAAACATTTCGGCAGTTCGTCGCGATGCTCTTTCATGTCGCGGTTTATCGCCAGCACGCTCTCTTCGATGACGCCCTGATTGATATGAATGTGTCTTACGCGTTCGTCGCGATTTTCGTATACGGCTATTACCGTGTCGAACAACTTTTCGATGCCCCGTCCGCTTTTCCCGCTCACAGGAATCATAGGTACGCCCATCATCTTGCCCAACATGTCGTGGTCGAGTTGCGCACCGCTGTTCGAGAGTTCGTCGTACATGTTCAATGCGACGACCATGCGCTGGTTCATGTCTATCAGTTCGGTCGTCAGATAGAGGTTGCGTTCGAGGTTGGACGCCACTACGACGTTAAGCACCACGTCGGGCGAATGTTGCGCCAGATGCCTGCGGACATACAGTTCCTCGGGCGTATATGCCGAAAGCGCGTATGTTCCGGGCAAATCGGTGATATGCAGTTCATAACCCTTGTACTGGCAACGTCCGGTCTTGGCATCGACGGTTACGCCGCTGTAATTTCCGACGTGTTCGCGCGCCCCGACCATATGGTTGAAAAGCGATGTCTTGCCGCTGTTCGGATTGCCGACCAGTGCGACGTTTATGTGTTTGGAGGATTTGGAGATTATGCTCTCGACCGAATCCGCATCGGGCATCGATTCGACGGTATTGCGTTTTATCCTGTCGGACGCTTCGCTGTCGGTCATGACTACGACCATTTCCGCCTCGGAGCGACGCAGCGATATTTCGTAACCGAGAATACGATACTCTATCGGATCTTTCAGCGGGGCATTGAGTTCGACGGAGACTTTCGATCCTCGAACGAATCCCATTTCCATTATTCTTCGGCGGAATCCTCCATGACCCAATACTTTTACCACCGTGGCGGATTCTCCGGTTTTCAGTTCCGAAAGGCGCATATTATAGATTTTTCGGCAAAGTTAGCGTAAAATACGCATATCTACAATCGCCGCAACATGCTATTTTCACTCTTTCCGGTCCCAACCTCCGCCCAATGCCTTGCACAGATTGACGTAATTTATGTATTGCTGCGCTATCAGATTCGCGAACTGCATTTGCGAATCGTACAGCGTTCGCTCGGCATCTATCACGTCGAGGTATGCCGACAGTCCGCTCGAATATAGCGCATTCGTCATCATGGCGACGTTCATGCTCGTCTGTACGAGTTCTTCGTAACGTTCGGTCTGTTCGCGGTATGTCGATATGCTGACGAGAGCCTTTTCGACGTCGGACAACGCTTGAAGATACGTCTGTTCGTATGCCAGTACGCTTTGTCTGTACTTTTCGCGGGCGACCATTTCGCGACGTTTCAATGCGCCGAAATTGAATATAGGCTCGGTGAACGAGAGAAACGCACTCCAAATCCACGATTTTTTGGAGAACAGAGCGGTAATGTCGTCGGATGCCGTTCCTCCGTTGCCGGTGAGAGAAAATGACGGCATGCGGGCACTTCGTGCGGAGCCGACACCGGCTGCCGCACGTGTCATTTGATAATATGCTTTCATTACATCGGGACGACGGTGCAGAATGTCGGACGGAACACCGACGGGAATCTCTATCGAGCGGTAATCCGATATGATTTGCGTATCCGCATTATCGAATTCTTCGATGTCCGGCGTTTCGCCGAGAAGCACGTTGAGCGAAAGCATGGTTTGCTTTATCGCCCGGTCGTACAGCGGGATGTCGGCTTCGGCGGTGTACACCAGACTCATCGCCTGTTCGCGGTTCAATCCGGTAATCATGCCCCTGTTGAACATGGAATCTATAAGCGTAGCCGATTCGCGTCGCAATTGAGAACTTCGGCGTGCGATATTGAGGTCGCGCTTGTATTGCATCAATGTGAAATATGTCGTTGCGACTTCGGCGGCGAGCGACAGTTTTACTCCCCGATACGCCCATTCCGAATACATTATGTCCGACTTGGCGGCATCTTTGGCATGGCGCATCGCCCCGAAAAGCGAAATCTCCCAACTCAAAGTCGCTTCGAGAATATACGATTGTTCGGTGCCTGCCGGTTCGGAATGTGATATGCCTGCCTGACGACCGAATCCGAATGACGGCAGATATTCGGCACGTACGATTTTGAGATTGTTGCGAGCCTCTTCGATACGGGAAACCGCCGCTGCCAAATCGCGATTGGCGGCGAAAGATTTTTCGACAAGCCTGTTCAGCAGCGTATCGCCGAACATTTTCCACCACTCCTCGGGTATGCCGGACGTATTGCGGTCGAATCCGTCTCCGAACAAATATCGTTCGGGAATTTCTACACGCGGCGGATAGAGTTTCGGGTTGCATCCGACCAGAATCGCGGCACATATTATAAAGGCGGTTATATATTTGCGTCGTATCATGATTGTGCGTTTAGTTGTCTTTTTTTGTCGAAGTTCGCTATTTTCGCCACGAGGTAATAAAGTGCAGGGTAGAGGAATATTCCGAACAGCGTCGCCACCGACATTCCTCCGACGAGCGCGACACCTATTATATTACGGGCAGTCGAATAGACCCCGCTCGCGAAAATCAGCGGCATGACGCCGAAGATGAATGCGAATGCGGTCATGATTATCGGGCGCACACGGAGTTTCGCAGCCCCGACCGCTGCATCGAGCAGCGATATATTCTCCTCGAAAAACAGTTTGTCGGCGTATTCGACGACGAGAATGGCGTTCTTGGCGGCGAGACCGATCAACATGACGAGCGAAATCTGCATGTAGATGTCGTTGATGAATACCGTATCGAACAGATGCGCCGCTCCGATGAAAAGCAGTGCGCCCATGACGGCGAGCGGAACGCTCAGCAATATCGAAATCGGCAGCCCCCAACTTTCGTACAGCGCAGACAAGGTAAGGAATACGAAGACGAGCGCGATGAGATACACCATGAATCCTTTCGACGATTCCGCGCTCTCCTGATACGAAACACCGCTCCACGAAAATCCTATGTCGTCGGGCAAAACTTTGTCGGCCGTTTCCGTAATTATTTTCATCGCCTGCGAAGTAGAAGCCTTTTTCGCCGGCGTTACATTCAGCCCGATAGACTGAAACAGATTGAATTGCGAAACGAACTCGACTCCGACGGTATCCTTGACGCTTACGAACGACGAAAGCGGTACGCTGTTTCCTTCGCCGGGCGAAATCGAATAACTGTCGAGCGAATATTTGTCGCGTCGGTATTCGGGCGCAGCCTGAATATATGTCTGATACAGTCGCCCGAACTTGCTGAAACTGTTTACGTACTGACCGCCGAGCAGTGCCGCCGTCAGGGAATAGAGTTCGTGCAGCGATACGCCTTTTATCAATGCCTGTTCCTTGTCGATTACGAGTCTGCGTTGCGGAATGCCGTCGTTGAATTGAGTGGTAGCCGATGCTATCGACGCGTTTTTGCGCAACGAATCGAGCAGAATGTTCGTATGTTCGGCGAGATATTCCGTACCTCGTCCGTTCAAGTCCTGTACTTCGAGCGTGATGCCCGACGTAACGCCCAAACCGGGGATGGACGGCGGAACGAAGGCGTAGCACGTCGCCGCAGGTTCGGCGATGTATAATTCCTGCGTGATTTTGTCCGAAATCTCCATGGCCGACAGTTTGCGATCGGAATAATCGGTAAGTTTGGCGAATATTATTCCGCAGTTGGTCGAGGCTATTCCGGCAATCATGTTGAATCCTGCGACAATAGCCGTCGATTCGATTTCGGGCATTCGTTTGATGATTCCGTCCACGTTCGTCATTACCTGCTGCGTCTTCGGAAGTGCCGTTGCGTCGGGTGTTTGAACGAAAACCATCACATATCCCTGATCTTCGTCCGGCAGGAATCCGGCAGGCAGATACATCCATACGGCTGCGATTACGGCAAGCATCACGGCGATGAGCGTTGCCGTGAGTTTGGTTCGTCCGACGAAGGATGCGGTCGCACCGGCATAACCGGTCATCCGTCGGTCGAACCACTTGTTGAATTGTCCGAATATGCCGGCGGTCGCAGCCTTGTGCGGCTTCAACAGCAATGCGCACAATGCGGGCGAAAGCGTAAGCGCATTTAACGTCGAGAACAGAACAGAAACCGATATCGTTATGGCGAACTGCTGGAAAAGCCGTCCCGTAATTCCGCCCGAGAACGAAACCGGAACGAATACCGCAAGCAGAACGACAGTCGTGGCGATAATGGGCGATGCGACCTTGCTCATGGCGTCGATAGTGGCCTCTTTCGATGACATGCCGCTCTCGATATTTACCTGCACCGCCTCCACGACGACTATCGCGTCATCGACGACAAGTCCGATAGCGAGTACGAGTCCGAGCAGCGAAACGATGTTGATAGTGAATCCGAGCAGCGGAAACGCGATGAAAGTTCCTATCAGCGATACCGGAATCGCGACGAGCGGAATCAGCGTCGCCCGCCAGTCCTGAATGAACAGAAAAATGATCGATATGACGAGAACGAGTGCTATCGCGAGTGTAACCATTATGTCGTCGATGCCTGCCATGATGCTGTCCGTGGCGTCCACTATCGTCGCATATCGGATTCCGTCGGGAAATCGTGCGGACAGCCGTTCCATTTCCGCCTTCACATTTTTGCCGACTTCGACGGCATTGCTGCCCGGCTCCTGATATATCACCATTACGGTAGTCGGTTTGCCGTCGAACAACGACATCGAACCGTAAGTCTGACTTCCGAGTGCTACGTCTGCGACATCGCTCAGCCTTATCTGCTCGCCGTTGGGCATGGTTTTTATCATTATATCGGCGAACTCTTCGGCGGAAGAGAGTTGCGGAGGCATGGTTACCGTATAGGTGAATTGCGTGTTTTCGGGCGACGGCTCCGCCCCGAACTGTCCGGCAGGGTAGATGCCTGCCTGCGTCGAAACAGCCGAAGTTACGTCGTCCACCGACAAATCGTAATAATCGAGCACGTCCGGACGCAGCCATATTCGCATCGCATATTCGCCGGCTCCCATAATCGAAACCTTGCCAACGCCGTTTATCTTCAACAACTGGTTCTGAATGTTGATGTAGGCATAGTTGGACATGAATTCGCCGTCGTAGCGTCCGTCGCTGTAAAGCGCATAGACGATCAGGAATCCGGTTTGTGTCTTGCGTGTGGTTACTCCCTGCTGCGTAACCGATGCAGGAAGTTCCGATGTCGCCGTTGCGACATTGTTTTGCGTCAGTATGGCGTCGAGGTCGGGATCGGAACCGATGTCGAATGTTACCTGCAAGTTCATCGAGCCGTCGTTCGCACTCGTCGCCTGCATGTATAACATGTCGCTTACACCCATTATACTCTGCGCTATCGGAGTGGCGACCGCGTTGTTCACCGTTTCGGCATCCGCACCGTTGTATGTTGCGGCAACCTCTACGACCGGCGGCGTTATGTCCGGATATTGTTCAATCGAAAGATTGAATATCGAGATTACGCCGAGCATCACTATTATGATGGCGAGCGATATGGCGAATATCGGACGCGAAATGAAAAACCTGTTCATGGCGTTATTTCTTTATCGGAATCACTTTCGCCCCGTTGTGCAGTTTCAGTTGTCCGGTCAGGGCGACCGTTTCGCCGTCCTCGACTCCCTTTTCGACTATCCACATGTCGCCGAAAGTTTCGCCGAGCGCAACTTCGCGATATTCGGCCGTGCTGTCGGGACGGATAACCCATAGCGAGTTTATGTTCTGTGTCTGACTTATACATTGCTGCGGCACGACGGTAAACGGTCTGCCGCTGCCAATGTCGGTACGGATGCGGGCGAATTGTCCGGTTTTGAGCGCGTAATCGGGATTCGGGAACGAAACGACCAGAAGTATCGTCCCCATCGCATCCGAAACATTCGTTTTGGTATAGTTGTATTGTCCGGCGAAAGGATAGAGTTCGCCATCGGCAAGATACAGTTTGATGTCCGACAACAGACCTTCGTTATCGTATGTCAGCGTTTTTCTTCCCGAAAACTGCAAATATTGCTGCATCGGTATGGCAATATCGACACCGACGGTATCGATGTTCTGAATCGTCGTAAGCACCGAAAATTGCGTTCCGGGTCCGACGAAATCCCCGATATGCGCATCCGACGATGCGATGATTCCGTCGATGGACGAATAAATGTCGGTGTACTCGGTTTCGAGATTCGCGTTTTTCAAAGCCTGCTTCGCCGAATTGACATTGGCTTTCGCCGCAACATACTCGGCGGTGTACTGGTCGAGTTGCGCTTTGCTTATGGCGTTGATTTTCGCTAACGGTATCGCTCTGTCGTAGTTGTTTTTGGCCTCCACCTCGCGGGCTTTCGCCGATTCGAGTGCCGCCCGTGCCGAAAGCATGTCGGCGCGCTGCCGGCGACCGTCGAGACGGAATATCAGTTGCCCTTTGCGTACCGGCATGCCGTTCTTGAACATGGCGGCGACGAGGTAGCCGTTCACCCGCGGCTGAACGACCGCTTCATAATTGGCGGATACATGCCCGATATACGTTTTTCGGTTGGGAACGGTGTCCGTCCGCACCGTCGTTACTTCGATTTGCATCGGCGGAATGTCGCCGGTTGTTTTAGCATTGCGGCATGCGGAACATAATGAAAGGATTGTGAAGACAATAATAATTTCTGAGCGCATGATATCATTTTTTTGTATGCGGTAGTCAAAAAATATACCGATATTTTCCCCCGGAGAGGCTAAATATGCAAAAAATAGATGTTTATAAGCGAAAAATTTGGTTTATAATGAAATTAAAATTATATTTGCTACAACAAACATTATAAATAATTTAAATTATTTAATAGTTATGAAAACATTAGTAGAAAACATCAATGCTCAGATTGCATTGTTTCAGACTAACGCAGCAGCCCAGTTGGAGAAAAACAATAAGGCTGCCGGCACTCGCGCGCGCAAGGCTGCGTTGGAATTGTCCAAACTTTTGAAGGAGTTCCGCAAGGTATCGGTAGAAGAGGCTAAGAAATAATTTTGTCTTTTACTGTCATGAATGGGGTTGATTGAGCAGCCCCTTTTTTTATGATTTTACTCCTGTCGGAGATTGTTTCGGCAGGGGCATTTTTCCGGTTGGGACGTGTCCGACAGTTCCGTTTCGGTATCATCGCGAGCCGCCGCATTAAGGTCTTTAAAGTCTTTAAGGTCATTAAGGACTTTAATGAGCCGCGGCGGGAAAAACACCGTCATCGCGAA
>CAYRSF010000040.1:0-68420 GCA_964427035.1 uncultured Alistipes sp. | reverse complement strand
AATAACGATAAAGCACCGCATAATTGGCGGTGCTTTGTTTTTGCCGACCATCGGGTGCTGCGCTCCTTGTTACCTGCCCCCCTAATCCCCCTTTCTGTAAAGTGGGACTTTTGTCGCTGACGCTCCCCAACGGTCGGCGCAACGGTTACCGTCGCCGTCGGAAAAACATTACAGATACTTAACACGTCATCCTGAGCGATAGCGAAGGATCTAACCGAATCGATTGAAACAGATTCTTCGCTTCGCTCAGAATGACGGCTCTTGCGCTTCCTGCACCGGTTCATAGAGACGATTCTCGCATTTCGGCAGCCATTCCAAAACAACTTCTAATAATCTGTTTGGATTTGTGAGCGTTTTTCTTTCTGCAAAAAAGACGGAAACTTTCGTTCCCGTCTTTCAAAACGACTTTTTGCCGGCCGATGCGCACTTACGCGCCGAAGGCATTTTGCAGTGCGGTTACAAGACCGGTGCGTATGGTATGTTCGGTCGAAAGAATCATGTTCTTTATGGCGAGCGGAGTCGATTTGCCGTGTCCGATTGTTACCGGGGCATTGACGCCGAGAACCGGAGTTCCGCCTGCGAGTTCGTAGTTCATGCCCTCCCAGAACCTGTTCTCTACTCCGAGTTTGCGGTTGATGCCGTAGAATCCCTCCGAGAGTTTGAGTATCGTATTGCCCGTGAATCCGTCGCAGACTACGACATCGGCTATTTTGCCGGTGAAGATGTGCGACGCCTCGATGTTGCCGACGAAATTGTAGCGTCCGGCTTCGCAGCCCGCTTTCATCAACTCGTGAGCCGCCTTTGCCTGCGCATTGCCTTTCGCCTCCTCTTCGCCGATGTTGAGCAGCGCGATACGCGGATTGGCGATGCCGAGTACCGACGCGGCGTAGGTCGAGCCTATCAGCGCGTATTGTTCGAGTACTTCCGGCTTGCAATCGACATTCAGACCGATGTCGAGAATCAGTACCGGAGTTCCGAGTACGGTCGGTATCGCCGTCGCAATCGTCGGACGTATGACGCCCTCAATCGGCTTTACGGCATACATCGAACCGACCATCATCGCTCCCGTCGAACCCGCGCTCGCGAATCCGTCGATTATCCCCTTTGCCAGTGCGCCGAATCCGACCGTAATGCTCGAATCCGGTTTGTGCTGGAACGCCAATGCAGGATGTTCGCCCATCTCGATAACCTCCGTGGTCGCGACGATGTCGAACCGGTCCTCGGTGCAATTTTCGGCAGCGAGCAGGAGACGAATGCGCTTTTCGTCGCCGAAAAGCACGATGCGGCTGTCCGCTCCGATTGCGTCGAGAGCCATTATCGCACCTTTGACTGCCGCTTCGGGGGCGAAATCGCCTCCCATTGCATCCAAACCTATCTTAATCATCAAGAAACTGTTTTGAAAATAAAAAAAGCACTATCGAAGTAGTGCTTTTCTCTTAACGTTTACTCAGCCGCCTTCTTTTCGATAGCGAGTTTGCCGCGATAGAATCCGCACTCCGGACAAACTCTGTGATAGAGTACGGAAGCACCGCAGTTCGAGCAAATCACTACCGTAGGAACGACAGCCTTGTAGTGAGTTCTTCTCTTGTCGCGTCGAGTGGACGAGACTTTGTGTTTAGGATGTGCCATAACTGTTTTTAATATTTAAGTTTTCAATATTTTAGTTTCTTGTCGTTGCGAGCGGTTCTATTCTTCCGCTCCGTCGTCGGCGTCCGATGCGGGCGTGAACCGGGTCATCATGTCCGGATTGCACTCTCCGTCGGGATGCACCCGGCGATAGGGCAGCGAAATCACGATGCTTTCGTAGACATATTGCGCGAGCGAAAGCGGTTCGCCGGGCGCAATCCACATCTGTTCGCCGTCGTAATCGTGAATCTCGTCCGAGAAATGCACCGTCAGTCCGCCTTCAAAGGCAATCGGAACGTCGCAATCCTCCAAACAGCGATCGCACTCCACGACTACGCTGCCCGAAATGACGGTCTGCAAAACGAGCATCGAATCCGACTTGTCGAGAACGACATGCACCCCGCACCGTCCGTCCTTGATTTCGTTCGATTCCATGGTCTCGAACAATGCTCCGTCCGCTTCGAAATCGAATGTGTGGCGTCCGTTTTCGAGCGACCGATAATCTATCGAGTATTTGCCCGCAGTGTCCATTTCGCGCATTTAGGTTGCAAATGTACTATAAATTCGCAAACTGTGCAAAAAAAACGGTTGAAAGTTGGTCGGGGCGTATGATTTTCGCTTTCCGCACCGTTCGCCGGCGAATACGGCCGTTATTTTGCAGAATTGTTCGTATATTTGTATTCAAAAGCAGCGAACGATGGATAAGGATACTGCATATCGGGTGGAAATCGAGAGCGGATTCGCCGAATTCTGGCGGTACAATGTCGCCGTAACCTGCGGCATGTTCGACGCGGACGACGTGCAGTGCGGTTTCGTGTCGGCGGAAGACGCCGTAGCCCCGATAGGCAGCGACCTCGCATCCGCACCGAAAGGTACGCCGCCGCATCGGAAGATAGCGTTCGAAGCCGGCGGCTGCCACCATCTTCGCATGTACGTCTATCTGATTCCGCACACGCTGCCGAAAGCCGTCAAAATAGCGGATTGCAAACCGTTCGACTTGTCGATAAAGGTCTTTTACGGCGGCAATGCGATTTTACGCGAGAAACGGCCGATCAATCAGTGGTCGGGCGCAAGTATCGAGATTACCGCTGCCCGACCGTGAATATCAGCGTTTAGGCTTTTTGCTGCCGGCGATTTCCCTGCGCTTGGTCGAACCTTTGACCGACCACCCGAAACTGCCGATGTATTCGCCGACCTTGAAATACTCTCCGTGGGAGTAGCACAGCAGCCCCGCCTTTTGCATGTCGAGTTTGCCCGTATGTTCATCGACAAGAGATTCGTCCACGAGAACGTTCACCGCTTCGGCTACGAACATGTCGTGCGAACCGAGCGGAACGATGTTCTTCACGCGGCATTCTATCGATATCGGGGCTTCGAGAATCGCCGGTGCGGCGACGACTGCCGACTTCTCGGGGGTCAGTCCGCAGCGGGCGAACTTGTCGAAATCGCGCCCCGACCTTACGCCGCACCAGTCTGTCGGTTCGGCGAGCGATTCGGTCGTCAGATTGATGACGAATTCGCCGGTGCGCTTTATGATGCCGTAGGAGTGCCGTTCGGGGCGTATCGACACGTAGCACATCGGCGGTTCGGAACAAACGGTTCCCGTCCATGCGGCCGTCATTATGTTGTATTCGTCGGGCGTTGCGCCGCAACTCACCAGAACTGCCGGGATGGGGTAAATCATGGTTCCCGGTTTCCAATTTGTCTTCATCGTGTCAAAATATATTGGTTACATGGTGCGAAGATACGAAATATTCTCTCGTTTATTTGCTGAAAAACGCTACCTTTGCAATCCGTTGATTATATTATCGACCCTTATTTAATAAATATGAAGAAAGCAACATTACTGTTTTTATCGCTCGCAACGCTATTCGCGACAGGTTGCAAAAGCGACGACCGCATCGAAATCCGCTATCTCGGTTCGGCGACGAATGTCGTGCGAACTTACGCCGCAAACGACCGGAACGAGATTGTTCCGGCAGGTGAACTTGTCCGCGGCAGAGAGGTGCGGGCGAACATGAGCCGGACGATAACGGCTGACAAAATCGAATATGTCCCGATTGCGACGGACGAGAAGCGGCAGATTTACGTCGAATCGTCGTCGCTGGTCGAAAATGCCCGCGATGTCGTCATGGAGCGTGAAATCTTCGTCCGCACGCCGGCTTCGATAATCGGCGACCGCGAAACGTCGAAGATAGTCGGGCTGGCAGGCAAAGGCGCTGCGCTTGCGGTAACGGATTACGATTCGCTGCGCAGCGACGGTTCGGTATATGCCTACAAGGTGCGGCTCGGCAAGGTCGAGGGCTATGTATACGGCAAATATACGGTGTTCGACCGCGGCGAGGCGAAACGCAACTATATGGCAGAAAAGTACGACCCGATTCATTCGGCGGTGAAGAATCCCTTCGGCGGCGGCGAGGCGATAGGCTGCGACTTCTATCCGACCGAACGTGTCGAGTTCGCCGACAACAAGATGCCCGAATCGTGCTATTCGCTCTATCTGAATATTTCGCCTGCCGTGCTGTCCGACATCGAATCGTATATCTCGCTTGCCGAACGCACGAAAATAAATACGTTCGTCATCGACATCAAGGACAACGAATGCCCCGGGTACAAGGCTGAGGCGATGAAGCGTTATTCGCCGACCAACTATGCGCATGCGGGAGCGAACAAGGAGAAGATGTACATGAATGCCGTGAAACGTCTGCACGAGGAGGGATTTTACGTCGTCGGACGAATCACCTGCTTCAAGGACTCCTATTTCGTCAAGGACCATCCCGATGCGGCGAT
This sequence comes from uncultured Alistipes sp., assembly GCA_964427035.1. Taxonomy (GTDB): domain Bacteria; phylum Bacteroidota; class Bacteroidia; order Bacteroidales; family Rikenellaceae; genus Alistipes. The sequence continues at coordinate 64,004 of CAYRSF010000040.1, read as the reverse complement.
AACGGCGAAGGCTGACGGAAAGCCGTTCAAGCACAACAAGGCTTACTGGCCCAGCGCGTACGACCGCCGGGTATGGCAGTTCAACGTCGAGTTGGCGAAAGAGGCCGTGCGCAAGTTCGGTTTCAACGAAATCAATTTCGATTACGTCCGTTTCCCGGACCGCATGACCAAAGTCGAAAACATCATCGACTATCACAACCGCTACAACGAATCCAAAGTGCAGGCCATTCAGCGTTTCGTGATGTATGCCTGCGACGAAATCCACGCCTTGGGCGCATACGTTTCGATAGACGTTTTCGGCGAATCGGCGAACCCGGGCTACACGACCGCTTACGGTCAGTACTGGGCGGCGTTGTCGAACGTCGCCGACGTGATATGCGGAATGCCTTATCCCGACCACTTTTCCAACGGCTACTACGGTATCGACAAGCCGTGGAATCATCCTTACGAAATCATGTATGCATGGGGGCAGCGGGTGAACGACCGTCAGGCTGCAACGCCTACTCCGGCGAAAGTGCGCACGTGGGTTCAGGCATATAACGTAATGCGCCATGTCGATCGCAACGGTATCGCATACGATGCCGAGAATGTCGAGAAGGAGATTCGCGGTCTGTTCGACGCCGGACTGACCGGCGGCTATACGACGTGGCTGTCGTCGTCGAATATCGAAAAGTACCGTCAGCAGAAGGATGCATTCAAAATCGATTACTATCGCGAATACAGGCGTCGCAACAGGTAATCACGCAAAGCAGTGAAACATAAACATCGAAGACGGCGCAAACTTCGGAGGCTTTTTATAAAATAGGTATAAATACTTAACGCTTTTTGTCCTATATTCGATAATTTTGCGACATCGTTATACATTTGGAAATTTATGAAAGAATTAAGACTGTTCTTAATGGCGATTCTGCTCTTCTCCGCCGTATCCGTTCGTGCTTTCGGTGAAAATACCGGCAGTACGGCGACCCCTCGGCATGACGAATCGGCATCGCAAATCGATTCGCTGCAATCGAGGATTGCAAAACTTGAAAAACGCGCTGCGACGTGGAGGAAAATCAAAAAACATTTCAGGATTTCGGGATTCGTGCAGGCGGGTTACAACTGGGCTGACGACGGAACGTCCGATTTCTATATCCGCCGTGCCCGAGTGTCGTTCGCCGGTTCGATATTCGAGGGTCGAAAGGGCGCGAAAGCGGATTATCGTCTGCAAGTCGATTTCGCCGGTTCGCCCAAGATTCTGGATTGCTGGATTCGTTACAGCCCGATAGATGCGATAGGCTTTCAAATCGGCGAGTTCAAACTCCCGCTTACGATAGAGAATACCGAATACGCTCCGCCGGTGAAACTCGAATTCATCGAAAACGCGCTCGCGGTGAAACGTCTGGTTCGTGCCGGCGACGAAGATGTTACGGGAATCAGTTCGGCGGGTCGCGATATAGGCGCGCAACTCTATGGAGGATTCGTCAAAAAGAACGGCTATAATGTCATCAACTACAATCTCGCCGTTTTCAACGGCAACGGAATCAACAAAGAGGACGATAACAAGAGCAAGGATTTCGTAGGCCGCATCATGATCAACCCGATTCGCGAACTTACCATCGGTGCATATTACCAGTACGGCGAGGGCGCGTACGTCAATCCCTATATTGCCGATAAGGGCAAATATATAGGACTGCACCGTTACGGCGGCGGTCTCGCATACGACTGCAAGGATTTCTTCGTCCGCGGCGAGTATCTCGGCGGCAATACGGGCAATTTGAAGACCGATGGCGCATATCTTGCCGGCGGATACAAATTTCTCGGCAAGTGGGCTGCGCTCGCCAGAGTGGACTATTTCGACATCGACCGCACCGATGCCGCCCGCGAATGGAACTACACCGTCGGCATGAATTATCAGCCGTGGAAATATTTGCGCATGCAGTTGAATTATACGTTCATCCACTATTGCAACTACGGACTTAAAAATACCAACTCGCTGAACCTGATGGTTACCGCAATGTTCTGAACCGCTAAAATCGGATTGAAATGAAAGATTTTCTTAAAAAATTTCTGGTCGAAGACTGGGTGGTAACGGTAATCAGCATTCCGTTGCTCGTTCTTGCCGGTGTCGCGGCATATCTTCCCAACCACGGACCGAAGGTGCCGTCGTCGCTGCTTACGGGCGAGGCTTGGGTGAATATCGGCGTTCTGTTTCTGATTGCGCTCGTCATTTTATACATAGGCAACCGCATGCTCGGCAGACCGCTTCGCGGATTGCTCGCTTCGTTCGCCGTAGTGTTCGTCATATCGCTGCTCGCACAATGGATTGCGAAGATTCATGTCATCAAGGCGTTCGGATTCGAAGCGGTGTTCTTCTCGGTGATTCTCGGACTTGTCGTCCGCAACTGCCTGCATATTCCGGAGTGGATGAAACCGGCGATTCAGGGCGAGTTTTTCATCAAAATAGGCGTCGTATGTCTCGGCGCGACGATTCTGTTCCGCGACGTGATGCGTTCGGGCAGCATGGGGCTCGTGCAGGCGATTGTCGTCGTAACGGTCGTATGGCTCTTCGCATTCTTTATTTCGCGGCGGTTCAAGGTGGACGAACGTACTGCGATGACGCTTTCGAGCGGAGTTTCGATTTGCGGAGTTTCGGCATGCATCACTGCGGCGCGTGTGGCAGGAACCGACGACAAAAAACTCTCCTATATCGTTTCGGTCGTGCTGATTATCGTGGTGCCGATGATTTATCTGATGCCGTTCCTCGCGGAACTCGTCGTTCCGCTGATTACCGATTCGCCTGCGGTTCAAAACGAAATAATCGGTGCATGGATTGGCGGAACCATCGATACGACGAGCGGAGTAACGGCTTCGTCGGGGCTTTTCGACGGTAACGATGCGGTTCAGAATACAGCGGTGATAGTCAAGGCCACGCAGAATGTATTGATAGGTTTCGTCGCATTTTTCATCGCCCTCTATCTATCGACCAAAGGCGAAAACGGGACTTCGCACCGTCCGTCGTTCGGAATCGTGTGGGAGAAGTTCCCGAAATTCATAATCGGATTCGTCGTCGCATCGCTCGTGTTCAGCATCTGCCAGTCCTACGGCGTGTTCGTGCCGTATAAGGGCAATGCGGCAACTGGTGCGATAAGCCTTTACGAAACGGATCTCGCCAAGACATTCTCGACGTTCTTCTTTTCGCTGGCGTTCGTCTGCATAGGTTTGGATACCCGATTGAAGGAGATTGTGTCGAAAGAGAATCGCAATGTGCTTTATGCATTCCTCTGTGCGCAGTGTTTCAATATCGTGATAACGCTCGCGGTCGCCGTGCTGCTGTTCGGAGTGTTGAAGCCGCTGGTCGCATAGCCGGTTTCGCCCGACAATAAAACGATGTCCGCCGAAAGAAAAATCGGCGGACATCGTTTTATTGTCTGTTCCGGTCGCGCTGTCGTCGTTCGCGTTTGGGGTTGTGCCGCCCCTTGTCCTTGCCGTCGGGTTCGCGACTCGCCCGTATCGTCTGCTGACGGAACCTCTTGTTGCGGTAGTCGTCGTAGACGAACGTGTGGTTGGCGTGGTTGAGCCAAGGCTCTTTGCCGTTCATCACCACCTTGTAGCATGCGAACAAATCGTATTCGCCGAAACGTTCGGGCAGCGTTTCGACAGCAATCCACCGTCCGTTCTCCTCGATGCGGAACGAGGCTGCCTCGACGTCGTAATAGACGTCGAGGGCGGGAATGTAATAGAACTCCGCCAGTTCGTAACCGACCGGCCCCCAGTCGGGCTGATGTTCGATGTTGGTTCGCGCAGGCGTCTGCGCAGTTGCCGCAATGACGGATGCCGTCATTATCGCGGCGATGATTGACAGTCGCGTTTTCATATCGTTATCCTATTATCGTTTTTCCATGCACCCGTTTCGGGTTCGGCTGCTCGTCGCTCATCGCCTTTTCGAGCATGTCGGCAAGTTTGAGGTTCTGTTCTTGGAGCCGGTCGCATTGGCTCTGCAAACGGTCGATGCATTCGCGATAGCGGTCGGTTATTATTGCCTCCTGTTTGACGAACTCCGTCATCATTCGTATCATCTGCATATTCATTTCGGTCAGCCGTTTCTCGATGTCCGCTTCCGTCTCTTCGACGCTGTCGGAGACCATGCTGCGGGACATGCTCTCCTCGCCCGTCATGAGCCATTGCAGATTGAGGTCGGGAAATTTTGCCGTTATGACTTCGAGCCGCCGCGAAGTGATGTTGTTCCGCAGGTTGGAAACATAGGCGTTCGGCAAGCCGCATTCGATTTCGAATCGTCGTACCGACATGCCTTTCGATGCGATGAATTCGATAAGTCTGCTTTTGAGTGTATTTGCCATATATCAGAAAATATGTTGTTGAATATTTGCTCGATTTATAATAATATTCTATATTTGCATTGATTATGTATAATACAAATCTAAATTTAATGCAAAAATAAACAAAATATATATAAAAACAAACTAAATGGAACATTTTTTACTTTTTGTGGCATTCGCTTGACCGAATATTTTTTAATAGATATGACTATGAGTAATAACAACACTGAAAAACTCGCTACTCCCGATGTGGTAAAACTTACCGATACATCGAATCATGGCATCATGTCGATAATGTTGTCCCGTGCTGCCGTAGGATTTCTGATTAAGGGGCGTAAATTCATCTATTATGGGGACAAGTGCTCGGAGGTTAATGAAGGGGACGTATTCATTTACGATGCAGGTCTGCATTACGAGGAAAACATCGTGTCGCATGGCGGAACGTACGAGCAGATAACGTTCTATGTTTCGCCGTCGTCGTTGCAGCAGATTCTGCTCGGGCTTAACTCCAATTACGGACTGAACTACGCCAACCGCCACTCGTGCGAAAATTGCCGCACGCAGAATTTCGTTTCGATGCGGGCGACCGATGCGCTGTGCGATTTCTTCGCGAGCGTGAATTTGTCGTTCCGACAGCAGGGGTTCCGGCATAACGACGTCAGTCAGCGTATCAAACTCAACGAATTGATATATCTGATACTCGACGGTGCCGACTGCTGCCTGAAAAGCAAGATACTGGCGAATGCCGATGCGGTGAACGGACAGTTCGCGATGGTGATATACAATAACGTATTCAGGGATATTTCTCTCGAATCGCTGGCTCGAATGACCAACCGTTCGCTAACGTCGTTCAAAAAGGAGTTCAAGCGTCAGTTCACCATGCCGCCTCACAAATGGTTCATTGCCCAAAGGCTCGACCGCGCGAAAGTGCTGTTGCTGTCTACCGACAAAACCATATCGGAGATCGGAGCCGAGTGCGCTTTTTCAAATATCTCGCACTTCATAAAACTGTTCAAAATCCGATTCCACGATACGCCTGCCGTATTCCGTCAGAAGAGGGCGCTGTTGCAGCGTACCGAGATGGAGGAAGAGAAGGCGGAAGAGGTTGCGGAAGAGGCTGCGGCTTCCGCCGAATAGCGTCGGTTTCGCCGAATGAAGTCCTTAATGACCTTAAAGCCGTTAAGGACTTTATTTTTTCGCCGCCTTGCGTTCGCCGATTGCTATCATGATATTGCGGGCATAGACGACCGCACCGGTGAGTTGCCCGAGCAGATAAGCCCACTTGCCGCGAATTACGGCGTACGGGATTATCAGCAGCGAGCCGGCAAGACTGATTATCCAGAAGCCTATCGGCAGTACGGATTCTCCCCGCCGGCTCGAATATATCCATTGATAGATGAACCTTACCGAGAATACCGCCTGCCCGATGATGCCGTAGATGAACAACGCTATCGGAATATCGACATCGACGAACAGCCGTGCGACGGTTTCGTCCCGGCGGAAAACCAAAAGCCATACTCCGGCGACTATCGGCAGACCGAAAAACATCGCCCGCACCGCGCCGTGCATCTGCCGCCACGAGCCTTTGGCATGGAGATTCCAGATGTAGATATAGTAGGCGACCGCCTGACCGAGAATGATTACGAAATCGCTGCCAAGCCATCCGTAGACGCACAGCAGGAACGATGCCGCCATACTCATTTGCCAGAAAATCACCGGCGAAACGACCTTGTGCGCCCGTTCCGACATCACCCACTGGACAATCATCCGCCCCGAAAACAGAGCCTGCGCCAGCAGACCTACGGCCTCTATCGCCAAACGTTCCATTACTTATCGATATCGCTTTCGCCGATTGTGTAGTTGATGTATCTTTTCGCCATCCAGCGATAGCCGAAACAGTCGTTGAAAGGTCCTGCAAGACGGTTCCACAAATGGTATTTCGATACGCCCTCGATTCGCGGAAAGTGTCGGACGGCGGTCTGATGGACGCGCCCTCCCTCCTGCAACAGAATCAGTGCCGGCAGGAATCGGTGCATGCCGTTGAACATCGGAATGCGTTTGGCATAGTCGGTCCACAGAATTTTCAGCGGACATCCCGTGTCGTCCACTCCGTCGTGAGTGAACATGCGGCGGAAACGGTTGGCTATGCGCGACTGCATCCGCTTGAATGCGCTGTCCCTGCGTCCCGCACGTATGCCCATGGACAGTTGATAATCTTTCAGATATGGTATAAGCAGTTCGAAATCTTCGGGCGTCGTCTGCAAATCGGCATCTATGTAGCCGACGTAGCGCGAAAACGTCGCATCGAATCCAGCCTTTATGGCTGCGCTCAAACCGCGGTTCTGCACGAACGAGATGAAGAACATGTCGTCGTTGCGCGAACATATTTCGCGTATGGCGTCGAGCGAGGCATCCTTCGAGCCGTCGTTCACGAAGAGTACGCAACTGTGCAGAGTGCCGTGCGACAGATACTCCGCCATGGTCTTTTCGACGCGCGGCAGGCTCTCCTCCTCGTTGTATACGGGCACGATGATTGTCAGGTCGTAATTGCCGGTCTTATTCATTTTTATCCTGTTTTTGTTTTCCTATTACAATTATTTTGTGCGTTCCCGATTCGGCCGCGACCTCTTTGCCGGAGAGCCATTTCGCGAACTCCGCATCGCGTCTCGGCTGCCGGTCGTCCACGAAAAGCACCGTCGGCCGGTCGGTCGCTTCGAGTTCCTCCACCGATTCGATGCGACGCGGTGCGCATCCCAAAAATACGTCCATGTTGTCCGCGTATTTCATCTTGTAGTGGGCATAATCGCCGATGCCGAGCGTCTGCGCCTTTTCGCACAAACATTCGTAGCCCAAATACGGATTGAAATACGTAATCGCCGTCGTCGCGAGCGCGACGGTGGCGACGAACGACCACGAGGCGGTTACCGTGCCGCGCGAAGCCTTGTTGCGGAGAACCTCGTTCAGGCTGCAAACTCCGCCGGCGGACAGTACGGCAGCCGACGCATAGATGCAGAACAGCGTCCGTGTCGGCATGTCGCCGAAATCGCACAGATGAAGTGCGACCGGAACCGCGACGAGTGCGGCTGCGAATATGATGCAGGGAAAAGCGGCGGTCGATTTCACGTACCATGCGCTTTCGAGCCGCCGCATCCACATGGCGCACAGATATACGACGAACGGATAGACGGGTATCAGATAGATGTCGAGTTTCGCGCTTACGACCGACAGCATTGCAAGCGTCGTAACCGTCGTCGCGATGAAGAACCGTTCGGTATCGGTGCAGACGAATTTTTTGCGCAGTCCGGCGGCGAATGTCGCGATATAGAGCAGCGACCACGGCAGCATTACAAGGGGCAGACGCACGACGTAGAACCAAATCGGGGCTTTGTGATGGAACGAATCGATGCCGCGACCGACCGTCTGGCGGAAAAGCAGGTCGGAGATATACTCACTGCCTCCTTCGGCATATACCGCACCCCACCACAGTGCGCACAGGACGGCGAGTATGCCTGACTGCCGCCAGCCGAAATAGCGTCCGAACGAACGCAGGTCGTGTTTCCATGCGAGGAACACGGCTATCGACGCCAGCGGAATCATCACGCCGTAAGGACCCTTGGTGAACAGAGCCATGAATACGTATATCGGCAGCAGCCACCGTTCCCGCTCCCCGGCGACACCTTTGTACAGCCGGAAGAAGGTGTAGAGCGACAGCACGATGAAGAATGTCATCAACATATCCATTCGCAGCACCATTCCCGCGCCGACGAACATTCCCGTGGTGGCGAGCATCATGTCTGCCGCATAGGTGTTCGGATGGTCGCACTCCATTCGCATCCAGCGGTTCATGACCGCCATTACGCCGACCATCGGCAGCAGACTGAAAAGCCCGATGAACCACATGTCGAAATCGCCCAAAAGCAGTTTCGACAACATCACTATCCACAGATACAACGGCGGTTTGTCGGCATATGCCTCGCCGTGGTTGCAGAAGGTGAACCATGTTCCGTTGTCGATGGCCTCCTGAGCGATGCTGATGTATTTCAGTTCGTTCGCGACCGTATAATCCCTGACCAGAAACGGCAGCGAAAGCAGCAGCGCGATGATTATGTGTCGTAATTTCATATTGCACGCGGAAACGGTCCGCACGTTCTTATTATCGACAAATTTACGATATATTGGCAAATTCGGCAAATAAAATCGATGATTTCGTATCTCCACCGGAACGGTGTATGCATATAATCGGGGAAATATAGAATCGAATTTATTTGTTTCTGCGCCCGGCTTGTATTATCTTTGCCATAATAAAAGAATATTTCGTTGTCGCGCCGCATTTGCGACATACGATGTCAAACACGAAAGAGATGAATGATCTTAAAACGAAATTCGCGGGATTGACTCTGCGCAATCCGATCATAGTCGGCAGTTGCGGTCGTACCGCGAAAGCCGAGAACAACAAGGCGTTCGAGGATGCCGGTGCGGCTGCCGTAGTGCTCAAATCGCTGTTCGAGGAGAACATATCGCTGCAAGCCGATTCGATGACCGACGAATTCGGTCATGCCGAAGCCGCCGACTACATGCACGGATACCTGCGCTCCAACATGTTGCACGAGTATATCGAACTGATTCGCGAAAGCAGGCGGCTGTGTACGATTCCGATTATTGCGAGCATCAACTGTTACAGTGCGGGCGAATGGGCGGATTTCGCCGGACTCATCGAGAAAGCCGGTGCGGATGCCTTGGAACTCAATGTCATGGATATATGCACCGCGAAAGAGTATACGGCAGGCGATTTCGAACGCAAACATGTCGAAATCCTCGATGCCGTGCGCAAAATAGTCAATATTCCGATTATCGTCAAACTCGGCTCCAATCTGTCGAATCCGGTGAATCTTGCCGAACGGCTGTACGCTCACGGCGCGAATGCGGTCGTATTGTTCAACAGATTCTATCAGACCGATATAGACATCGAGAAAATGGAATATTCATCGGGCAGCGTGTTCAGTTCGGCGACCGATATAGCCGTTCCGCTTCGTTGGACGGGCATCGTTTCGGCAGCGGTTCGCAATATCGACATAGCCGTATCGGGCGGCGTGCATGACGGGGCGGCGGTCGTCAAGGCGATTCTCGCCGGTGCCTCCGCAGTCGAGGTTTGCAGCGCGCTCTATCGTCAGGGCAACGACTGGATAGGTTCGTCGCTCGAATATCTCGCGGGCTGGATGAAGTTGCACAACTTCGCAACGATACCGGAGTTCGGCGGACGGCTGAATGCAGCCGATCCGGCGCATGCTTCGCGTCTCGAACGTACGCAGTTCCTTCGCTATTTCGAAGCGGTCAAATAATTTTCGGACAGAATCGGGAGTGCGAAATCTCCCGATTTTCTGCCTTTTTTCGAATAAAAGGGGTGCAAAAGTTTGTTAAATGGATTTTTTATGCTATTTTTGCACCGCTTTTACGAGCGAAATGCTGTTGTAGCTCAGTGGTAGAGCACTTCCTTGGTAAGGAAGAGGTCACGAGTTCAAGCCTCGTCAACAGCTCACGAACGAAGCGATTGCGGAATACGCAATCGCTTCGTTCGTTTTAGGTATCTTCGTGCGAAGTTTTGGCTTATTGGGGCTTATTGGTCAAAATTGTATTTCGTGTCGGGTATAAAAATATAAGGGCGCAAGTGTCAGCCCCTTTTGATCGGTCTTGGAGAAACCTTTGAATAGAAGCCGTCCTGCACCCTTGTCAGTTCTACCCGCTATCGGGTAGAACATAACAAGGATTGACAACTTTTATACCTATTCAAACATCCTCCGCAGAGGTCTCCAAGTTCATCAAAAGGTATAAAGAGCTGTTTACCCTTTATAATGTCATGTTTTCGGCTATGCCGAATTATTCAATGGCAAAGGTAGCATAATTATTGAATTTCTGAATTATTTTGAAACAAAGATAGAAAAAATAATTTTCAACACTATATGATGATGCCAAAAATGTTGAATAGTTTTTTGCTTTGCAAAAAATAATTATAGTGCAACCCACAGATCCCATATTGATAGAATTGATAGCCAAGCGGCTACAAGAGATAAGGGAATCGCATAATGATACAAAAGAATTCGTTATGCATAAGACGGGATTGGGCATATCTGATTATGAGCGTAAAGCAAAATTCCCGACTTTAACTTCAATATCGAAGTTTTGCGAATTATATAATATCGCTCTCGAAGATTTCTTTGCAGGCATAAAATATCCCGCAAACAAATAAATATTTTTTGTCTCGGCAGCAGACCGGTTTTGCATAGTTGCCCATAAAACAAGATGCCGCCTGTTTCGGGCGGCATCTTGTTTATATAATAGGTAAGAACCTATTTCTTCTCTTCGGCAGGGGCAGCCTCGGCTGCTGCTTCGGTCTCGGTTTCGGCAGCCGGTTCCGGCTCCACGTACGGCTTGACGTCGATTAACTCTACCGTGAATTCGAGAGCCTCGTTAGGACCGATTGCACGTCCTGCGCCGCGCGGTCCGTAAGCCAGTTCCGACGGAATGTAGAGAATGATTTTGCCGCCTTTGCCGACGAGTTTCATACCCTCGGTCCAACCTTTGATAACGCGGTTGAGCGGGAACTCGATAGTCGCCATGCCGGCTTTCTCCTCTTCGAGTTGAGCGGTGCGCTCCGTCTTCTGTTCGTCGGTCAGATCCTTGTTCTTCTTAACTTCGTCGATTTGCTTTTCGATCTCCTCGATGCGCTGGTAGGTCGAATCGAAAACTTCTCCGTCCTTGGTCTTGCCCTCGTACTTTACGACTACCACGTCGCGGTCGTCGGTCGCTGCGGCAGTCATATCGCCGGATTTAACGACTTTGTAGAGAAGTCCGCTCTCGGTCTTCTTCACTCCCGATTTCTTCTCCATTTTGGCGAGCCACTCCTCGGATGCTTTCGCAACCTGTGCAGGGCGAACCACCATGAAGTAGTTTTGCAGGAACGACTGAACGTCGCCCTCCTCGATTTCGCTGTACCCCTCGAACGCATCGGCGAAACCTTTGTTGAGCCAGTAGGTTTGGAGCGGGAGTTTGCTTGCGCGGACGTTGTTGCCGATGTCGTTGCCGAATGCATACGAAACTTCGTCGCACTCCGACGGGCTTTCGAACATGATGGATTTGTCTACGACCGCCGTCGAATCGGTCTCGGCAGCCTTCTTCTGCTCGTCGAGTTTCGTGCGACGCTCGTTGCGCTTGTTCATGAAATATTCGCGGAGAATGTCCACGGCATCCTCCTGAGTCTGTTCGGCCTTGCCGAGCGCACCCTCTTCGATGCCTTTCTTCACGAGGTCGATGTTGAACGGAATGTCGGACATCTCGCCGCTTACGCCGAAGCCGATATTCGCCCCCAGACAATACGACAGCGAGTCCATTTTGGATTCATTGCCCTTTGTGATTGTCGTTGCCCCCTTGTTCGAGCAAGAGGTTGCCGTTGCGGCGAATGCGAACGCCAATGCGGCAAAAAAGATTTTTTTCATCGTTTTCAAAATTTTATTGTGTTAATTTTAACGTCAGTGCATATTTTCTGCAAAGTTAAGTAAATTTATGCGAAATTTTCGTAACTTAAAGTAATTTTTTATACCGCGGAATACGAATAGTCCGCCGCGAACGGACGAACTTTCGAAAAAAAATTTCGTTCGAACCGAATAAACCGAAAAAATATCGTATATTTGCATCGCAAAGGTTTCGTCGGCGCATTGCATTCGCCGATGATGAAAAGGGAATCGGGTGCAAATCCCGAACAGTCCTCGCTGCTGTGAGTCTTCTCTTTCGTGAGAAAGAGCGAACGCCCGACAATCTCTGCCACTGACCGCTTCGCCGGTCGGGAAGGCGTCGGGATAAAGACGAGTCAGAAGACCTGCCTTGCGATTTGCGGATTTATGCCTGCGGCGGACGGGTTGAATCGACGGAACTTTTCCCATTGGAGAGCGGAGTACTGTTGAATTTCAGTGAGCGTACGCATTCGCAGTCGGTTGCGGGCTGAATCGTGTGCGCGGACATTTGTAAAATTAAAATATCGACAGTATGAAAAAATTTTTCTATTTTGCATTGGCGGTTTCGATTTTCGCTGCGGGTTGCGAAAAGAGCGATCCGAAAGAAGACAACGGCGACCGTTATCTTACATTGACTTTCGAGGGCGACTATTGGGACGGCAAAATCGACGACAAGCAATTCAACGGAACTCTGCTTTACGGCGGCGAAGGCTATTCGTGGTACGACGAGACGACCGACCTTTACAGCGAACTCACCAATTCGTATGGGGACAACAAGTTCTGGGGCGGCGGCATCGCGGTATCGAACTATATCAGCCGCGACCTCGAAGCCAACAATTCGTCTACTCAGCAACTCACAGTCTATGCCGACGATGCGCATTCGGGCAGCAACTGCTTGGTATGCAACGGATATAAATCTGCGTATGGCGATTCGCGACCTGTTATCGAATTCAAGTCCGGAGCGGGAACGATAGTGAATATGTACGTGTGCCCGACGACATATTTCTATTTCGTGGCTAAAAACGGCGACGGATACGCTTCGAAACTCGACGAAGACGATTGGTTGAAAATCGTTGCGACCGGATATGCGAAGGGCACCGACGGTGCTGAGGTCGAGGGCAAGTCCGTCGAACTCTATCTCTACCGAAATGGCAAATTCGCGTTCGACGACTGGACGGAGTGGAATCTGTCGGAACTCGGCGAGATTTGGAAGGTAAAGTTCGACATGCAGTGGAACGGCGGAGCGGAGATGTTATTGATTCCGGCATATTTCGCGATGGACGACATTACCGTATATAAGAACATTTTAGAGGAGTAGTCCGGTTTCATTCACCTTTTTCGCTGCGGCACAGCCCTGCGGGATGCGGCGTTGTCTGCGGCTTGTCGAAAAGGTGCGTATTTATTAGTTTAGTTTAGGGCGGAGGCGACTCCGGCGTGTTGGGAACGATGTCGAGGCATCGCTCCCGATGCGTTTTTAAGAAGTGCGGTTATGAAGAGAGCGTTGGCAGCCGTTTTGGCGGCAGTTATGGTCGGTTGCAATTCCGGCGAGGTGATAAAAATCGGGGGCGGCGAATCGTCCGACGGGGTCGATTTCGACCGTGTATTCGAGTTCGTTCCCGCTCCGGGGCAATTCATTAACGAAACGGTATCGGGCTATTCCGGCGAATCGACCGCGGAGGAAGCGGCGCTATATGCCGAAAAGCGGTTGAAAAGCGGACTGTATCTCTCGCTCGGCGGCTTCGGCGGCTATGTAGTCGCCGGATTCGACCACGACATCGTCGATAACGGAGGTTACAATCTCGCCATAGGCGGCAATCAGACCGAGACATCGAACGAACCCGGTATCGTGTGGGTGATGCCCGACGACAACGGCAACGGCATTCCCGACGATACGTGGTACGAACTCGCCGGCAGCGACAGCGGAGCCGATGCGGCATCGCACGGAACGGTGCGCGGCTACGAGGTTACATATTACCGTCCTGCGGCAGCCGGACAACCCGTCCTCTGGCGCGACAATCTCGGCGAAGCGGGCGAAATCGACTATATGGCCGCTTCGCACCGGCAGGATTTCTACTATCCCGCATGGATAGAGGAGGACTCCTATACGCTGTCGGGCACTCGGTTGAAAGCACGCAACTACGATCGCGACGGCGACGGGCAATACTGGATAAATCCCGCCTGCGACCGGGGATATGCCGATAATCTCGGCAGCGACAGCGTCGGCAGCGAAACCGTCGAGGGCAAGGCTTCGGCGCGGCGATATACACTGCTGAAAATCTCCGACGCCGTGGATGCCGACGGCGAACCGGCGCATCTCGACCGAATCCGTTTCGTGAAGATTCAGACCGGAGTGAATACCAAGAGCGGCTGGCTCGGCGAAGCATCGACCGAAGTAACGGCAATCAAGGACTATAACAGAATTTCCGCCGGAGACTGATGCGCCGACTGTCGTCCATACTCGTAACGCTGTGTGCGCTCGTGTTCGGCGGCTGCATCGAGTACGGTGCGCCCGCGCTCGAACGGTTCGATACGTCGGGTTCGCCGGGTCTGTTCATTCTGAACGAGGGCAACTTCATGTACGGAAACGCCTCGCTCTCCTATTACGATTTCGGCAGCGGCGAGTGCATGAATGACGTGTTTCTGCGGGCGAACGGCGCGAAACTCGGCGATGTGGCGCAGTCGATGACTGTTCATGACGGTATCGGATATGTCGTGGTGAACAACTCGGGCGTCGTGTATGCGATAGACCTCTGTACGTTCGAGGTGCGCGGCATAATCCGCGGACTGGTTTCGCCGCGATACATGCTGTTCCTGTCGGACGAAAAGGCATACGTCAGCGATTTGTATGCGGCACGTATTTCGATAGTCGATCCGCGGACGAACTCCGTTACGGGTTCGATAGATACGGGCGAACACAAATCGACCGAACGGATGGTGCGCTGCGGACGCTATGTATTCGTCTGCTGTTGGTCTTATGACGATACGATACTCGTTGTCGATTCGCAGACCGACGAAATAGTGCGCGAAATCGAAGTCGGTCGCCAGCCCGATTCGATGGTGCTCGACCGCAACGGCAAAATCTGGTGTCTGTGCGGCGGCGGTCTGTCGGCGGACGCGCAGGCTTCGCTGTGGCGCATCGATGCCGAACGGCAAATCGTCGAACGTTCATTCGTGTTCGCCGAAAACCGTGCGCCGTCGGAGTTGTGCATCGACGGCGAGGGAGCAAATCTCTATTTCCTGAACGATGACGTGATGACCATGCCGGTCGATGCCGACGAACTTCCGCAGGAGCCGCTTATCGACAGCCGCGGTACGATATATTACGGTTTGACGGTCGATCCGCACAACGGCGATATCTATGTCGCCGATGCCGTCGATTACGTGCAGAACGGTACGGTCTATCGCTATACGGGAACGGGCGGATTCGTCGATTCGTTCCGCGTCGGCATAACTCCCGGGGCGTTCTGCTTCAAATACGCCGATTGACGATGCGGCTGCCGAAATACATATTGTTCTTTGCCGTTCTGACGCTGTTCGCAACAGAGCCTGATGCAGTCCGTGCACAGAGCGGCGAACGCAATGTTGAGATAGAGCGAATCGAGGTGCGCGGAACCCGGTTGCTCAAAGACATAGGCATTCAGCGCACCCGTCTGGATACTCTCGCGCTGCACGACAATATCGCGCTGTCGATGGGCGACGTGCTGCTCCAAAATACCAATACCTTTATCAAATCCTACGGTCGCGGAACGATGGCTACCGTGTCGGTGCGCGGTACTGCGCCGTCGCATACGCAGGTCGCGTGGAACGGACTGACGATAAATTCGCCCATGCTCGGTACGGTCGATTTCTCGCTCGTGCCATCGTATTTCATCGACGATGCGAGCCTTTATACCGGTGCGAGCGCAGTCGGAATCGCTTCGGGCGGATTGGGCGGGGCGATTACGCTCGACAACCGACCGACCGGCGAACGAGGTTTCGGATTGCGCTATATTCAGGGCATAGGGTCGTTCATGACTTTCGACGAGTATTTGCGGTTCACCTACGGGGGCGAACGTTGGAGCGTATCGACGCGACTGCTCTATTCGTCGTCGCGCAACGATTTCAAGTATACGAACTATTCCCGTCTGCCCGAACTCTCGTTCGACGATGCGGGGCGCGTCGAAGGTCGGAAATATCCGACCGAACGCAACCGCAACGGCGACTACGCCGATTTCCACTTTTTGCAGGAGGCATATTACAACTCCCGCAAGGGCGACCGGTTCAGTGCTGCCGTGTGGTATACGCTCTCCGACCGCGGCGTGCCTAAACTCTCGACCGACTATCGCGACGACAGTACCACGCGCGCTTCGCAGAACGAATCGACATTGCGGGCAGTATTGTCGTGGAACAGGATTCTGCGCGACGTCAGGTTGGGTGCGAAAGCGGGCTATACATATACGGACATGCTCTATCGCTATCTGTTCGACATTACGGGTTCGGGCGGGGAGATGATCGAGGGCATCCGCTCGCAGAGTTACGTCCACTCCGCATTCGGACGTTTCGAGGCGGAGTATTCGCTGCGCGACAAACTGATGATTTCCGCCGACATCTCCGCCAATCAGCACTTCGTAACCAGCCGCGACGAATCGGTGTACAACAATGCCGGCGACGAAGCGATTGTCGGCTACCGTCAGGCACGGTTCGAACTCTCGGCGGCGGCATCGGTGCGCTATCGCCCCGTCGAACGGCTGGGGCTGGCGGTGTCGGCGCGTTGGGACCTTTACGGCAGCCGCCATACGCCCGTCGTTCCGGCGGCATTCGTCGATTATCTCGTTTCGCGAAAAGGCAATGTCGTGCTGAAAGCATCCGTTACGCGCAATTACCGCTATCCGACGCTCAACGACCTCTATTTCCAGCCGGGCGGCAATCCCGATTTGAAACCCGAACACGGATTCACCTATGACGGCGGAGCATCGTTTTCGGTAGGATGCGCCGGAGGACGACTGAACATTTCGGGCGAGGTGTCGGCATTCGATTCGTATATCGACAACTGGATTCTGTGGCGTCCGACATTCAAGGGCTTTTGGACGCCGCTCAATATCCGCCGTGTGCACAGTTACGGTTTCGAGGCGAAGATTTCGCTCGCAGCCGATATCGGCGGCGGCTGGTCGCTGTCGGCGAACGGTCTGTTTTCGATGACGCGGTCGCTCAACAGGGCGGATGCAGTGTCGGAGAACGACATGTCCTACGGCAGACAACTGCCCTATATTCCGGTCTATACTTCGTCGGCGACGGGTCGCATATCCTGGCGTGGCTGGTCGCTCGCCTACAAATGGAGATATTACAGCGAACGGTATACCGTGTCGTCGGGCGACATGACGGTAACCGGCATGGTCGCTCCATATTTCATGAACGATGTTTCGCTCGAAAAACGCTTTTCGTGGCGGTGGGGCGAACTGTCGGTGCGTGCCGACGTGAACAATCTGTTCGGCGAGGAGTACGAAACGGTGCTGTCGCATCCGATGCCCGGTCGGAATTTCGGAATCTTCATCGGCATATCGCCCGACTTCGGAGCGAAAAGTCGCCGAAATCGGAATTGATGAAAAAGTGTTGATAAAAACGGTCGCGAAGATTCCGTTTTCGGGGAAATGGTGCATACATTTGCATCATGAAAAACTTTGTTGGGTCGAGCGTCGGGTTATCTTTCTCCTTGGAACGGGGTAAGAGGACCGGGCGGCAGAATGCCGCCGCAGGATCGAATGTCCGCCGACAGCGCAGCCTTGTGCAGAGTTCGCATCCGTCGGCATGCTCGTCGAGCCGCCTGCAATCCGCTCGATCTCAATGTCCGAATGTATGCGGGAATGAAGCATGGAAACCACTGCAACGGGAGCGTTGCGGTGGTTTCCTATTTTTTTGTTGAACGTTAAAAACGGTTTGGTTAATGAAAGTAGGCGTAATCATGGGATCGACGAGCGACTGGGAAGTGATGTCGGCTGCAGTCGAGACCCTCGAAGAGTTCGGCATCCCTTGCGAAAAACGGGTCGTGAGCGCGCATCGCACTCCGCAACTGCTGTACGAATATGCATCCACGGCGCGCGAACGGGGATTGGATGTAATCATTGCCGGTGCGGGCGGAGCGGCGCACCTGCCCGGGATGACTGCGGCTATTACTCCGCTGCCGGTTATCGGCGTTCCGGTGCAGACACGGGCGTTGAAAGGGGTCGATTCGCTGCTCTCGATAGTGCAGATGCCGGCGGGAGTTCCGGTAGCGACCGTCGCTATCAACGGCGCACGCAATGCCGCCCTTATAGCGGTTTCGATTCTCGCATTGCGCGATGGGGAGATTGCACGACGTCTGGACGCTTTCCGTGCCGGGCAGACGGCGAAAGTACTGGCAGCCGAATTATAATCGCGAACGCATGACCAAAATCGGTATCATAGGCGGCGGACAGTTGGGACTGATGATTGCCGAAGCGGCAAAGCGTCTCGGTGTCCGTACGGTCGCATTGGATTTGTCGGAGGATGCTCCGGCTTTCCGCGTATGCGACGAACATATCGTCGCACGGTCGTTCGACGATGCGCAGGCATTGGAGCGTCTGTGCGCCGCGTCGGATGTCGTAACCTATGAATTCGAAAACATTTCTGCCGAGGTGTTGATGCCTTTGGCTGAGAAATACAATATCAAACAGGGAGTCCGCCAACTCTTCGATTCGCAGGACCGGCTGATAGAAAAGCGCAATGCCGAGCGCGGCGGGCTTTCGTGCGGAGGGTATATGGCGGTGGACAATGCCGACGACCTGCGCAGCGGAACGGAGCGTTTCGGCTATCCGTGCATTCTCAAAAGCCGGCGGCTCGGTTATGACGGACACGGTCAGACGGTGCTGCGTTCGGACGAAGACAGGGCTGCGGCGGAAAAGAGGCTATCCGTGCCGATGATTCTCGAAGAGTTCATCGATTTCGACTGTGAAGCGAGCGTAATCATGGTCGCCGACAAGGAGCGTATCGTTACTTTTCCGGTCGGATGCAATGTTCACAGCGGCGGAATTCTCGATTCGAGCATCGTCCCGGCTCCGCACATGACCGCGACGGTTCGCGAACGGATGATACGCCAGAGCGAAGCGTTCATGCGTCGCTGCGGTTACGAGGGAATACTGGCGATAGAGTATTTCGTCCGCGGCGGGGATGTCGTATTCAATGAAATGGCTCCGCGACCCCACAACAGCGGACACTATACGATAGAGGGCTGCACGACCGACCAGTATACGGAGTCGGTGCGCTACCTGCTCGGCGAACCGCTCGTCGAACCGCAACTCGTCGCGCCGACGGTGATGAAAAATATTCTCGGTCGCGATTTGGAGACGGCACAGACGATAGCCGCCGAGAAACACGAAAACGTCTATGTCCATATATACGGCAAGAGCGAATCGCGTCCCCGCCGCAAAATGGGGCATATAACCATGGTGGATATGACGCCCGAACGATTCGATGCCGAGTGGGCGCATCGTTTCGCAAAAGAGTGAATGATTTCCGAAACGAATTGAAATATATGAAGAACTATCGGATTTTTGTAGAGAAATATGCCGAATTCGGTGTCGAGGCGGAGAGCCTGCGGTGCGAACTGAACGAGAACCTCGGACTGAACATACGTTCGCTGCGTCTGCTCAACGTTTACGACCTGTTCGGATTTACGCCCGAACTGCTCGAACGCAGCCGTTATTCGGTGTTCGGCGAGGTGGTAACCGACCGTGTGAGCGATGAATGCCCGCTCGACGGCGTGAAATATCTGGCGGTCGAATACCTGCCCGGTCAGTTCGACCAGCGCGCGAGTTCGGCTGTGGATTGCGTGCGCCTGCTCGACCCGTCGGCGGATGTGCGCATACGCAGTTCGCGACTGCTGATTTTCGACGGGGGTGTCGGCGACAGCGACATCGAAGCGATAAAACACTATTACATAAATGCCGTCGAATCCCGCGAGAAGGATTTGAGCCGCCTTGCCGACAACGAACGTGCGCAGATGCGTCCCGTGCCGGTGTTGGATGGCTTCACCGAGATGAAGGAGTCCGATATGGCGGTCTTTTGCAAGTCGAACGGGCTGGCGATGAACGCCGACGACCTGCGCGAAGTGGTGAACTATTTCCGCGGCGAGAAGCGCAACCCGACACAGACCGAACTGCGGATTCTCGATACGTATTGGAGCGACCATTGCCGCCATACGACTTTCATGACCGAGATAACGAAGATACGTATCGACGAATCGTTTATGCGCGGTGAACTGGAAGCGGCACTGGCTGAATTCGGACAGATGCGCCGCGACCTCGGCAGAGAGCGAAAAAGCCTGTGCCTTATGGAAATCGCGACTATCGGCGCACGTTATCTTCGCAAGTGCGGCAAACTCGACGACCTCGAACAGAGCGAGGAGAACAATGCGTGCAGCATATTCGTCGATGTGGATGCGGACGGTCGCACCGAGAAGTGGCTGTTGCAGTTCAAGAACGAAACGCATAACCACCCGACCGAAATAGAGCCGTTCGGCGGGGCTTCGACCTGTCTCGGCGGTGCTATCCGCGATCCGCTGTCGGGTCGTGCATACGTCTATCAGGCGATGCGCGTTACGGGCGCGGGCGACATATACCTCGATGTTTCGCAGACGCTTGCGGGCAAACTGCCGCAGCGTGTGATAAGCCGCAAGGCGGCTGCCGGATATTCGAGTTACGGCAACCAAATCGGACTCGCCACGACGCATGTCCGCGAAATTTATCACGACGGATACGTCGCCAAACGTTTGGAGGTCGGTGCCGTTGTCGGCGCGGTCAAGGCGGAGAATGTCCGCCGCGAATCGCCTGTGAAGGGCGATGTCGTGCTGCTGCTCGGCGGTCGCACGGGCCGTGACGGTATCGGCGGTGCGACGGGTTCGTCGAAGGAGCACACTTTGACCTCTCTCGAAGAGTGCGGTTCGGAGGTGCAGAAGGGCAATGCTCCGGAGGAGCGCAAACTCTCGCATCTGTTCCGGCGCACCGACGTTACGCGGCTTATCAAGAAATCGAACGATTTCGGTGCCGGCGGCGTCAGTGTCGCTATCGGCGAACTGACCGGCGGTCTGGACATCTATCTCGACCGCGTGCCGGTGAAATACAGCGGTCTTAATTCGACCGAACTCGCTATCAGCGAGTCGCAGGAGCGTATGGCGGTCGTCGTCGAACGCGGAGATATGGAACGCTTCATGGAGTTGTGCGACGAGGAGAATGTCGAGGCTACATACGTCGCCGACGTAACCGATACGGCACGTATGCGCATGTTCTATCGGGGCGAAACGGTCGCCGACCTTTCGCGCGAATTCATCGACAGCGCAGGAGCCAAACATTATACCGAGGTGCGTATCGGAGCGGTCGAAAACCGCAATCCGTTCCGTCGCGAGACAGAGGGCGCAACGCTCCGTGAGCGAATGATGAATGTTCTCGCCGACCGCAACGTGGTTTCGCAGCGCGGACTTATCGAGATGTTCGACTCGACGATAGGCGCCTCTACCGTGCTGATGCCGTTCGGCGGACGGACGCAGCGTACCGAAACGCAGGTTTCGGTGCAGACGCTGCCGGTTCGCGACGGACGGACGACCACGGCGAGTGTCATGGCATTCGGCTACAATCCGTTCGTCGCGTCGTGGAGCCCTTACCACGGTGCGGAGTATGCCGTGGTCGAGGCTGCGGCGAAAGCGGTCGCCTGCGGAGCGCGTTATGAGAAGATGCGTTTTTCGTATCAGGAGTATTTCGAGCGCATGACCGACGACCGTTCGTGGGGCAAACCTATGGCGGCGCTGCTCGGTGCGCTGCGCATGCAGAAAGAGTTGGGGCTGCCGTCGATAGGCGGCAAGGACTCGATGAGCGGCACTTTCCGCGACATCGACGTTCCGCCGATGCTCATGGCGTTCGGTATAACGACCGTCGATGCGCGAAATGTCATCAGCCCCGAGTTCAAGCAGGCAGGCGACAAGATATACCTTATCGAACATCGGTCTAATGCCGACTTCACTCCCGACTGCGATGCGTTGAAACACAATTTCGCACTCGTGAGCGATGCCATAGCCGACGGACGCATTTCGGCTGCATGGGCGGTCGGATTCGGCGGTGTGGCGGAAGCCCTCGCCAAGATGTCGTTCGGCAACGAAATCGGAGCCTGTGTCGAGTGCGGCGAACATACGCTGTTCGACTGGTCCTACGGCTCGATAGTGGTCGAGAGCAGCGGTGCAATCGACGATTCTGCTGCCGTACTGCTCGGGGAAACGGTATCGGAACCGGCATTGAACGTGAACGGCGAACGGTTCGGTCTGGACGAACTCTATAAGGCGAACACCGAACGTTTCGAGAAGATATATCCTGCCCGCGGCAAATCCGGCGGAGCGGTTCGCTGCGGCGACTGCACGCGCAAGGCGGCCGGGTATTCCGGCGGGACGACCGGCGAAGTGCGGGTTTATCTGCCGGTATTTCCCGGGACGAACTGCGATTACGATACGGCGCGTGCATTCGAACGTGCCGGTGCCAAGACCCGTACCGGCGTGTTCCGCAACTTGACGGGCGAAGCGATTTCGCAGTCTATCGAACGCATGTGCCGCGAAATCGACGACTGTCATATTCTGGTGCTCAGCGGCGGCTTCTCGCTCGGCGACGAACCGGACGGCAGCGGAAAATTCATCGCGAGCGTGCTCAACAACGCCGAAGTGGCGAAGTCGGTTCACGCGCTTATCGACCGCGGCGGACTGATTCTCGGCATCTGCAACGGTTTTCAGGCACTCGTCAAATCGGGACTGCTCCCTTACGGACGTTTGGGCATGGTCGGCAGACAGTCGCCAACGCTGTTCCATAATGACATACATCGTCATATCTCGCAAATCGTTACGACCCGTGTCGGTTCGACGGCTTCGCCGTGGTTGTCGTCATTCGAAGTCGGCGAGTTGCACTCTGTCGCCGTCAGCCACGGCGAGGGCAAGTTCGTCGTCAGCGAATCGATGGCGGAGGAACTCTTCGCGGGCGGTCAGGTGGCGTTCCAGTATGCCGATGCGCAGGGTCGCCCGACGACGGATGCCCCGTTCAATCCGAACGGCTCGTATTACGGCATCGAGGGCATCATAAGCCGCGACGGACTGATTTTAGGCAAGATGGGACATACCGAGCGTTACGACGAAGGATTGATGAAAAATATCCACGGCAACAAGCGTCAGTCGATATTCGACAATGCGGTACGCTACTTTAAGGGAAAAAATAGATTGAAATAAAAACCATAAAAGTTTACAAAACCATGAAACAGTTGGAGATGCTCTACGAGGGCAAGGCAAAACAGGTTTACGCAACCGATGACCCGGAAAAAATCATTATCCACTACAAGGATGCCGCTACGGCATACAACAACATCAAGAAGGCGACTATCGCCAACAAGGGAGTACTGAACAACAAGATTTCGACCATCATTTTCGGCTATCTTCACAGGGCGGGCATCGAAACCCACTATATCGAAACAATCAACGACCGCGACCAGATTTGCCGCAAGGTGTCGATAATTCCGCTCGAAGTCATCGTACGCAACTATATAGCCGGTTCGATGGCGAAACGCCTCGGTCTCGAAGAGGGCATCAAGCCGGACAACGTCATTTTCGACATCTGCTACAAGGCGGATGAACTCGGCGATCCGCTTATCAACGACCACCATGCAGTGGCTCTCGGAGTGGTAACATACGAGGAACTCGACTATATCTACAAGGTTACGGGCAAGTTGAACGAGATACTGATAGACCTGTTCAAAAAAATCGATATCAACCTCATCGATTTCAAAATCGAGTTCGGCCGCACTTCCGACGGCAAAATCGTTCTGGCTGACGAAATCAGCCCCGACACCTGCCGCCTGTGGGACGTCAAGACCAACGAAAAACTCGACAAAGACCGTTTCCGCCGCGATCTCGGTCATGTAATCGAGGCATACGAGGAGATATACGCCCGCCTTTCGGCGTTGAAGGACAAGGAGTAACCCTCCGCAATCAAGGCACGGCTGGCACTGAACCGCCGCCGTGTCGCAAAAATTCATTCGAATCGATGATGGAAGAACATATTTTCGATGAACTGCACGAGGAGTGCGGAGTTTTCGGAGTGTACGGCGTGAAGGATGCTTCGTCGATAATCTATTACGGGCTGCACTCGTTGCAGCACCGCGGACAGGAGGGTTGCGGCATCGTTTGCGTGAACGATCAGGGCACGCTGTGCCGCCAGCGCGGATTGGGGCTTGTGAGCGAGGTTCTCGACGAGGATAAACTCGCTTCGCTACGTGGCAGCATGGGTATCGGACATGTCCGCTATTCGACTACCGGAGGCGGCGGTCTGGACAACGTGCAGCCGTTCTTTTTCCGCCACAAGTCGGGCGATTTCGCTTTGGCGCACAACGGAAATCTGGTAAATTCACGACAGTTGGCAGATTATCTCGAAAGCCGCGGCAGTCTGTTCCACTCGACGTCGGACAGCGAACTGCTCGCCCACCTTATCAAGAAAGACGGCAACCGACCCCGCATAACCGCCATAATCGATGCGCTCAACATGCTCGAAGGCGCGTTCGCATTCCTGATAATGACCAAGAACCGCATCTATGCCTGCCGCGACAAATACGGCTTGCGTCCGTTGTCGCTCGGTCGTCTCGGCGACGGTTATGTCGTCAGCAGCGAAACCTGCGCATTCGACGTTATCGGCGCGACATTCCTCCGCGACATCGAACCGGGCGAAATCGTAACCATCGACTCGAAAGGCGTGCGCAGCAACTGCTACTCGCAGTACCAGCGGCACAAGATGTGCGCCATGGAGTATATCTATTTCGCCCGCCCCGACAGCGACATCGAGGGTTGCAACGTTCATGCTTACCGCAAGGAGTCGGGTCGTCTGCTCTATCGCGAAGCACCGGCCGAGGCAGATATCGTAATCGGCGTTCCCGATTCGAGTTTGAGTGCCGCCATGGGTTACAGCGAGGAGAGCGGCATCCCTTACGAAATGGGGCTTATCAAGAACAAATACGTCGGTCGAACCTTCATCCAGCCTTCGCAGGCTCTGCGCGAAAAGGGCGTGAAGATGAAGTTGTCGGCTGTACGCAGCATCGTGAGCGGCAAACGGGTGGTGCTTATCGACGACTCGATAGTCCGCGGCACTACTTCGCGCCGTATCGTCGAGTTGTTGCGCGAGGCCGGCGCTTCCGAGGTTCACGTGCGTATAGCCAGTCCGGCTATCACGCATCCGTGCTTTTACGGCGTCGATATATCGACCTACGACGAGTTGATGTGCGCTCACCGCCAAGCGGACGAGGTGTGCCGGCTTATCGGTGCGGATTCTCTGGCATTCCTGTCGCATTCGGCGACGTTGAAGGCTGCCCGCAATCGCAGGGAGTTGTGCTTCGCATGTTTTACGGGCGAATATCCGACGGGGCTTTATCAGGCGATAGAGGATGCGAACAAGGACGGAAAGTTCTGATTATTAATACGTAATATTGAATATATATATGGCTGAAAGTTATGAAAAGGCGGGCGTGAACCTCGAAGCGGGTTACGAAGTGGTTCGCCGCATCAAATCCCATGTGGCGTCTACCGCCCGTGCCGGCGTAATGGGCAATATCGGGGCGTTCGGCGGAATGTTCGACCTTGCGTCGCTCGGCGTGAAAGAGCCTGTGCTCGTCAGCGGAACCGACGGCGTGGGCACGAAACTGAAACTGGCGTTCGCGATGGACAGGCACGACACGATAGGTATCGATGCCGTGGCGATGTGCGTGAACGACGTACTGGCGCAGGGGGCTGAACCTCTGTTCTTCCTCGATTACGTGGCTGTCGGACACAACGAGCCGTCGAAAATCGAGGCGATAGTGTCCGGTGTCGCCGAAGGGTGCCGTCAGGCCGGATGCGCACTGATAGGCGGCGAAACGGCAGAGATGCCGGGCATGTACTCCGACGGCGAATACGACATCGCGGGATTCACGGTCGGAGTTGTCGAGCGGTCGAAACTCATCGACGGTTCGAAAGTTGCGGCAGGCGACGTGCTGGTCGGCATTGCGTCGAGCGGAGTGCACTCCAACGGTTTCAGCCTCGTTCGCAAGATTCTGACCGACAACTCGCTCGAACTCGGCAGGCGTTACGACGAACTCGGCGGTCGCACGTTGGGCGAAGCACTGCTCGCACCGACCAAAATATATGTGAAACAGGTATTGGAGGTTGTCCGCAACTGCGACGTGCACGGCATCAGCCACATTACGGGCGGCGGATTCGACGAGAACATACCGCGAATGCTCCACGGCGGACAGGGTCTCGAAATCGAAGAGGGTTCGTGGGAGATTCTGCCGATATTCCGAATGTTGGAGCAGTGGGGCGGCATTCCGCATCGCGAGATGTTCAACATCTTCAACATGGGCATCGGCATGGTGATAGCCCTCGACGGGAGCGAGGCGCAGAAAGCGGTCGATATTCTTGCTGCTGCCGGCGAAAAGGCGTCGGTGATAGGCCGCGTAACCGGCAGCGAAGGGGTAATGATAGGATAAAACGGTATTGCTTAAAGGCTTAAAGCCTTTAAGGACTTTAAGGACTTTAATAAAAGAAGAAACTATATGAGAGCATTGGTAAGTGTCAGCGACAAGAGCGGACTCGTCGGGTTCGTCGAGGGATTGCAGTCGCTGGGTTGGGAGATAATCGCTACCGGCGGAACGCAGCGTCTGCTCGAACAGAGCGGAGTGAAGACGGTCGGCATTAGCGAAGTTACGGGATTTCCGGAGATTTGCGACGGCAGGGTGAAGACTCTGCATCCGAAGGTGCACGGCGCATTGCTGGCTCGCCGCGACGACGAGAACCATTTGCAGGCACTGCGCGAAAACGGAATTGAGTTCATCGACATGGTTTGCGTGAATCTCTATCCGTTCCGCGAAACGGTAGCCCGCAAGGACGTTGCGATGGATGACGCCATCGAGAATATCGACATCGGCGGACCGTCGATGCTTCGCAGCGCAGCCAAGAACTATCGCGATGTTACGGTCGTTTGCGACCCGTCGGATTATGGTCGCGTGCTCGCCGAGATTCGCGCAAACGGCAATACTCTGCCCGAAACCCGTCTGATGCTGTCAGCCAAGGCGTATACCCATACCGCCGAGTACGATTCGTGCATCGCGGCGTTCATGCGCGACAAGGCGGGGCTGCCGGAGAAACTGTTCCTCGAATTCGATTTGGCGCAGAATCTGCGTTACGGCGAGAATCCGCACCAGAGAGCGAAATTCTATCGCGAATCCGTTCCGTCGCCGTTTTCGCTCGCATTCGCCGAGCAGTTGGGCGGCAAGGAGTTGTCGTACAACAATATTCAGGATGCCAATGCGGCGTTGAACATCGTTCGCGAGTTCGATGAACCGTTCTGCGTCGGTCTGAAACACATGAATCCGTGCGGTGCGGCAGTCGGCAAGGATATAAAGGAGGCATGGACCCGCACTTATGAAGCCGACACGGTGAGCATCTATGGCGGCATCGTCGCCGTGAACCGCGAACTTACGGGCGAGGTCGCAGAGATGATGAAGCCGATATTCCTCGAAATCGTCATCGCCCCGTCGTTCTCGAAGGAGGCTTTGGAGGTCTTCGCATCCAAAAAGAATCTGCGTCTGCTCAAAGTGGACATGACGCATGCCGATGCCTCGCCGAAACAGTATGTCAGCGTGAACGGCGGTCTGCTCGTGCAGCAACTCGACACCGAAACGCTCCGCGTCGGGGAGTCGATGTGCGTTACGAAGGTTCGCCCGACGGCGGAGCAACTTGCAGATATGAATTTCGGCTGGCGCATCGTGAAACATGTCAAGTCCAATGCTGTCGCGGTCGTTCGCGACGGGCATACGGTAGGTGTCGGCGCAGGTCAGATGAACCGTGTCGGCTCTGCCGAAATCGCACTCCGCGAAGCCGAAGAACATGGTTTCACCGAGGGTCTCGTGCTCGCTTCGGACGGATTCCTGCCGTTCGACGATACGGTCGCTCTGGCTGCCCGGTACGGCGTTGCGGCTATCGTCCAGCCGGGCGGAAGCATCCGCGACAACGATGCGATAGTCAAGGCGGACGAATTGGGGATAACGATGCTGTTCACCGGAATGCGCCACTTCAAACATTAGTCGTCTTATGGAGAAACTTAAAGTCCTCGTTGTCGGTTCGGGCGGTCGCTGCCACGCGATTGTCGATGCCCTGTCGCGGTCGGCGCGAGTCGATAAGATATATTGCGCTCCGGCGAATGCCGGTATCGCGGAGCAGGCGGAAGCCGTTGCGATAAAGGATACCGATGTCGAGGGGTTGAAGCGGTTCGCCGTCGAAAACGGTATCGGTCTTACCGTCGTAGGTCCCGAGGCATCATTGGCTGTCGGTATCGCGGATGCTTTCCGCGAGGCGGGATTGCGAATATTCGGACACACCCGTGCGGCTGCCCGCATTGAAACGAGCAAGGAGTTCGCCAAGAAGTTGATGGCGAAATACGATATTCCGACGGCTGGCTACCGGGCATTTTCGTCGTACGACGAGGCGCGTGCATACGTCGCTTCGCGACCGCTGCCGGCAGTGCTGAAATACGACGGACTGGCTGCGGGCAAAGGCGTGGTGGTCGCCGAAACCATGGATGAAGCCGAAGCCGCATTGCGCGACATGCTGCTCGACGACCGCTTCGGCGAGGGTCGGGTAGTGGTCGAGGAGTATCTCGAAGGTCCCGAGTTTTCGTTCATGTGTTTCGCGGACGGCGGACGGCTCTATCCGATGCCTCTCGCGCAGGACCACAAGCGCGCTTTCGACGGCGACAAGGGTCCGAATACGGGCGGGATGGGTGCTTACACCCGCCTGCCGTTCATTACGGAGGAGGTCGAACGGTTCGCTTTCGAGAAGATAATGGTTCCGACGGCACGCGCCATGGTCGCCGAGGGCTGCCCGCTGTCGGGCGTGCTGTACGGCGGACTGATGCTGACCCGCGACGGAGTGAAGGTCATCGAATTCAATGCCCGTTTCGGCGACCCCGAGACGGAGGTGGTTCTGCCGCTGCTCGAAAGCGATATTTGCGATATTTTTTGTAATATTGCAGACGGGAAACCGCTCGCTTCCGTTCCGAAGTGGGAGAATGCGGCGACGCTCGGAATAGTTCTCGCATCGAAGGGCTATCCGGCGGATTACGAAAAGGGATTCGTCATCCGAGGTGCGGAGCGGGTGGACGGAACGGTGTACCACATGGGAACCGCCCGCCGCGACGGCGAAACGGTTACTGCCGGAGGTCGCGTGATGATTGTCGTATGCAAAGGAACAGATCTCCGCGAGGCGCAGGAGCGTGCCCGCAGGGAGGTCGCAAAAATCGAGTGCGCGAACCTTTTCCACCGCAGCGACATCGGCGACAAGGCGTTTTTGTTTGAAAAACAACAATCGGAATTATGATAATAGACGGAAAAGAACTCTCTTTGCGGCTCAAAGCCGGAATTGCCGAACGAGTCGCCGAACTGCGCAAGCGGTACGGCAGAGTGCCGGCACTGACGGTGATACTCGCAGGCGAAGATCCTGCGAGCCGGTCGTATGTGAGGGGCAAAATCAAATCCGCCGGCGAAGTCGGCATCGACAGCCGGCTCATATCGATGCCGGAAAGCGTGTCGGAGAGCGAACTGCTCGACACCGTCGCGCGCCTGAACGACGATACGGAGGTGGACGGAATCCTCGTACAGTTGCCCCTGCCGCGGCATATCGACGGGAACAAGGTCATAGCCGCCATTTCGTTGGAGAAGGATGTGGACGGATTCCACCCGCTCAATGTCGCCCGACTGTGGCTCGGCATGCCGTGCGTGCAGCCTTGCACGCCGAAAGGCATTATGCGGATGCTCGCCGACTGCGGCATTGCGACCGAAGGCAAAAGAGCGGTCGTCGTCGGTCGCAGCAATATCGTAGGGCAGCCGATGGTCAAACTGCTTCTCGACGGCAATGCGACGGTAACTGTCGCCCATTCGCGAACGAAGAATCTCGCCGAGGTTACCCGCGAAGCCGATATTCTCGTCGTGGCTGTCGGTCGTCCGCGCATGATAGGAGCCGACATGGTGAAGGAGGGCGCAGTGGTAATCGACGTCGGAGTGAACCGCGACCCTGCCACCGGCATACTTTGCGGCGACGTCGATTTCGCGGCATGCTGCGACAAGGCGTCCTGCATTACGCCTGTACCGGGCGGCGTGGGTCCAATGACCATCTGCATGCTGATGGAGAATACGGTCGAATGTTTCATGAACAGAATCGATAAATAAGGGGAAACATGATAGAACGATACAGCCGTCCCGCGATGCGTGCGGTATGGACGGAGAAAAACAAGTTCGATGCATATCTGAAAGTCGAAATCCTCGCTTCGGAGGCGTGGAGCGAACTCGGCGTAGTGCCGAAAGAGGATGTGAAAAAGTTGTGGGAGCGAGCATCGTTCTCTATCGACCGCATCAGGGAGATAGAGGAGCAGACCCGCCACGACATAGTCGCATTCACGCGTGCCGTGAGCGAAACTCTCGGCGAGGAGCGCAAATGGGTTCATTACGGGCTGACCTCGACCGACGTGGTGGATACTGCCAACGGCTATCTGCTTTCGCAGGCGAACAAGATTCTGTTGCAGGATATCGACGATTTCATGACGGTTCTGAGCCGTCGTGCCGAGGAGTTCCGTTCGACGCCGTGCATCGGACGCACTCACGGAATACATGCCGACATCACCTGCTTCGGTCTGAAATGGGCTTTGTGGTATGAGGAGATGAAACGCAACCTCGACCGTTTTCGCCGTGCCGCCAGCGGAGTGGAGGTCGGTAAAATCAGCGGCGCGGTCGGCAATTTCGCCAATATTCCGCCGTCGATTCAGGATTACGTCTGCGCCAAGTTAGGCATAGACAGTGCCAATATTTCGACGCAAGTAATTCAGCGCGACCGTCATGCCTACTATATAGCAACGCTTGCAATCATCGCTTCGTCGCTCGAACAGATGGCGATGGAGATTCGCAATCTCCAACGCACCGAGGTTCATGAGGTCGAGGAGGCTTTCGGCCGCGGGCAGAAAGGGTCGAGCGCGATGCCTCACAAGCGCAATCCTGTCAGCAGCGAGAACATCTGCGGATGCGCCCGTGTGATGCGCGGATACATGGCTGCGGCATTCGAGAATGTCGCTCTGTGGCACGAACGCGATATTTCGCACTCGGCGACCGAACGCATAATCCTGCCGGATGCCACGATGCTGCTCGATTACATGCTGGTACGCTTCAAGGGTATTCTCGAAAACTTGACGGTATTCCCCGAGGTGATGCTCGAAAACATCTATCGCACCCGCAAGGTGATTTTCGCCCAGAGGGTGATGAATGCGCTTATCGGCAAGGGGCTTTCGCGCGAGGAGGCATACGATACGGTGCAGCCGATTGCGATGCGTGCCATGAGCGAGCGCGCCGACTATCAGGAGTTGCTCGCTGCCGACGAAAAGGTCATGTCGCTGCTCGCGCGCACGGAACTCGATGCCTGCTTCACGCTCGAATACTACATGAAGAACGTCGATTTCATCTATCGCAGGGTGGGAATTTAGGCAAGGCGGTCAGGGTCGCACTGCGGATAACCCGCAGTGCGCAACCCTATGTTCTATGGCGAAACGCCAAGGGACAGTCTTAAATCCTTATTGTCCGTATTGTAACTCCTCACTGCGCATCTTGTGCAGTTGCCGCGTCAGAAATATTGCGGCGAGGGTTATGGAGGCGCAGTCGGCGACAGGCATCGAAATCCACACTCCGAACGCTCCCAATGTCCGTGGCAGCACCCACAACAGCGGCAGCAGGAAAATCAACTGACGGGTCAGCGACATGAATATCGCGAGAGGGGCTTTGCCGATATATTGGAAGAAGTTGCCCGTTACGATTTGGAATCCTACCAACGGGAACATGAGGATAACCAACCGCAAACCCTGTGTCGCAGCCTCGATCATAGCCTGTTCGTCGTCTCCCTTCGAGGAATCGACGAATATATGGGCGATAGCCGACGGAGCGAACTGCCCGAGCAGGAAGCCGACCGAGGCGATACATATTCCGCAGCATATGGTCAGCATGAGCGTTCGTCGCACACGGTCGAAATTCTTCGCGCCGTAGTTGTAGCCCACGATAGGCTGCATACCCTGATTCAGACCCTGAATTACCATGATGAACAGCAGAACTACACGGTTGATGATTCCGTATGCCCCGACATATATGTCTCCCGCACCCGTTGCCGCCGTTACGATGTCTCGCGAGCCTGTTCCGCCGTAGAGCAGCAGTGCATGATTGACGAATGCGGCGACCATCGATGCGCACATGTTCAGCAGAAACGGCGCGAGACCGATGGAGAGTATGGCGAATATGATTTTCCACTCGAAATGGAACGATGTACGTTTGAAGCGGATGAAACTTCTTTTGGAGCAGAAATGCGAGAATGCAATCGCGAATGCTGCACATTGCGCAATGACGGTGGCTGCGGCTGAACCGCGGATGCCCCAACCGAACCGGAATATGAACAGCGGATTGAGAACGAGATTGACTATGACCGCCACAAGCATTATGTACATCGATTTGCGGGGATATCCCGAGGCGCGTATCTGTTCGTTGAGGCTCAAATAGAGATGCGTGATAATGTTCCCCGCCATGATTATCTGCATGAACTGACGGGCGTATTCTATGGTTTGTTCGGTTGCCTGTCCGCCGCTGAACAGATACAGAATGGGGTCGAGGAATGCGAGTATGCCGACCATGACCGCGATGCCCGATACGATGTTCAGCAATACGGCGTTGCCGAGCGTCTTTTCGGCTGCGATTTTGTTGCCCTCGCCGAGCCGGATTGAGATTCGGGCTGCCGCTCCCACGCCGACCATCGCGCCGAATGCCGATGCTATGTTCATAATCGGCATCGTTATGGCCATTCCCGCAATAGCCGCTCCTCCGACGCCGTGTCCGACGAAGATACTGTCTATTATATGATACAGCGACGACGACGCCATAGCGATGATGGCGGGTACGGCATAACGGAAGAGCAACTTTCCGATACTGTCTGTTCCGAGAGATAATGTCGAGGATTTGTTACTCATATTGCTGTGCAAAGATAGTGCAAACCGAGTGCAGAAGCAAATTTATTTGATTCTGCCGAGGTGCCGCCTATCTAAACGACGCAGTCGTAAAGTTGTGCAAACCGAGTGCAGAAGCAAATTTATTTGATTCTGCCGAGGTGCCGCCTATCTAAACGGCGCAGTCGTAAAGTTGTGCGCTCGGTTCGGTTGTAGGGTGCCGCAAGTTTAAGGTTGTTAGGGTTACAACGGCAGACCCGCTTTTAAGGATACGCGGGCAAAGCCCGCTGTAAGGTAGAACAGGAAAGCAGTAAAGTTTTTATATGATGCCTGTTTTACTTTGACGCGGCGGCTCCTGTGCTGACCGCAATGTCGCCGTCGTGGTAGGACAAGCGCATTGCCGTCTCTTCGCCGCCGCGAACCGTACCGCGTATCTCGCCTTTGTCGAAATCGACGGCGACGATACGGATATCCGACAGCAGATTCAATCCTCCGTGGCGACAGTATTTGTAGAGGGTCTCCTTGGCGCACCATGCGGCAGCCGGAAAATCGGGATGCGGCGAGAGCGCACGCTCCTCGTCGGATAGATAACGGCGCATAATCTTTCCGAAATTTCTCGACAGCGACTCTATATCGACGGCGCACGGTCGGTCGGAGACTATCACGGCGACATGGGCGCGACTGTGCGACACGGCGACATGCAGCGTCGAACCGGCGATTACGGGTGCGCCCCACTCGTCGTAGCCTATCTCCGTTTCGCGACCTGCAAGACGTCGCGCAACAGCCCGCCATGCGAGGAACTCCCGCCGGCGGTGCGGTGAAGCGAACGATGCGGCGGCTGCCGCATCTGCCGGATGCGCTTCGGCGACGAGTTTTTCGAGAGACGGAATGCGCTCTATGCACAGACGGCTACTCATCGCAAAGTACGATTACCTTGATTTTGTCGATGCGGTGCCCGTCCATTGCGTCCACGATAAACCGGATGCCGTGAGCCTCGACCGAATCGCCCTTTTTCAGAAAATCGCGTTTGATTTCGAGCATCAGTCCGGCGACGGTTTCCGCCCGACCCTGTACGTCCTCGAACGTTTCGTCGTCGAGTTGCAGTATGCGCACCATATCGACGATATGGGTCTTGCCGTCGAACAGATATGCGTTCTCGCTCAACTTCCGATAGAACGATTCGTCGGCATCGCTCTCGTCGGTGATTTCGCCGACGACCTCTTCCAGAATATCTTCCAGCGACACGAGCCCCTGCGTCGCACCGTATTCGTCCACGACGATCGCCATGTGCACCTTGTCGGACTGGAAATCTTCGAGCATGTTGTTGATTTTCTTGTGGACAGGCACGAAGTACGGGTCGCGGACAAGACGCTGCCAGCCGAACTCGTCGGGTTCGTTTATGTACTGCAACAAATCCTTGACGAAAAGCGTGCCTTTGATATGGTCCAAATCGTCGTCATAGACCGGCAGCCGCGAATATCCCGACTCCATTATGACGCGCTTAACTTCGCCGAACGTCATGGTGTGCTCGACCGCCTTGATGTCCATTCGCGGCCGCATTATCTCGACCACTTCGCGGTTGGCGAAATTGACGATTCCCGACAGCATCTTCTGCTCCTCGCTCGACGAGGTGGTCGTCATATCGACGGCATCGGCGAGTTCTTCTATCGAAATGTCGGCGTTGTGCGACGCCATTTCCCCGATACGGCTGCTCGTCCGAATCAGAATGTACGACAGCGGATAGAATATCCAGCGCATCAGAGTGAGAGGCTGTGCCAGAACGGCTGCCACTCTGACATTGGAGCCCTGTGCGAACACCTTGGGCAGAATCTCGCCGAAAAGCAGCAGCAGGAACGTTACGAAAACTCCCGTAAACAGAAATTCGAAACGCTCGAAACGGAACATCGTGTCGATGATTTTCGACGTTACGATGACGATGCCGATATTGACGAGATTATTGACGACGAGTATCGTCGCCAGCAGCGAATCGGAGTTAGACAACAGTTTCAGAATGCAGTCGGATGCAACCGTTCCGCGCTGTTTGATGTTGCGGATGTCGGCGGGAGTGAGCGAAAAAAACGCGACTTCCGACGCCGAGACGGCAGCCGAAATCATCAGAAGCACTGCGGTAATCATTATCAACCCTATGACATAGGGCGGACAGCCGAGGTATGTTACGAAATCGCACATCGCCGGTTAAAACAGGTTAAGTTTAGCGTCGTTGGTGCCGGTCGAATCGGTGGCAGTCGGTTCGTCGTCCTTCCCGACGGCGCGTTTGCGGGCACCCGATGTCTGGGTTACGAGTTTCACCTTGCGCGCGACGAATGCCGGCGTAAGTTTGCGCCGTTCGACCTCCATGTAATTTTTTGTCGGTTTGCCTATCATGTTCGGCACTGCCGGTTTCGGCTGCATGATGAGCGGCTTTTTCTCCGCCTTGATGTCGGTAAGGTCGCTGTTCGGCTGTTCGACGACAGGTTTGCGAATCTGCGTCTCCGGCTTGTCGATTACCTTGTTGTAATACTCCTCCGATGCGGGGAAGCCCGTCGCGACGATTATGGTTTCGATACTGTCGCCCAGTTCCGGTTTTATGCTCGCACCCCAAATTATGTTCGTCGGATGCAGCACCCCGTTGTCGTCGGTCGTCGATGCGTAGGACTGTATGCGGTCTTTGATACGGTTTACCTCCATCAGCGTCAGTTTGCTTTCGTCCGAAACCGACACGTTGAGCAGCACCCGCTTGGCTCCGGCTATATTGGTGTTGCCGAAAAGCGACGCCGAGAATACAGCATCCACTGCCGCTTCCGCACGGTCGTCGCCCGAGGCGGTCGCCATTCCCATTACGGCGCATCCTCCGTCGCGCATGACCTTGCAGACATCCGAGAAGTCGTTGTTCACTATGTTGTATTTGCGCGTAACGATTTCGGCGATGCCTTTCGTCGCGAAAGCCACCACGTCGTTCGCCTTGTCGAATGCACCGTTGAGCGAAAGATTGCCGTACAGGTCGCTTATCGTATCGTTGCTCAACACTATGAGCGAATCGACGTGTTCGCGCAGACGTTCGACGCCTTCGCGTGCCTGACTCATTCGCTCCGGACCGTCGTTCCGCGGCGGCATCGTAACTATCGCTACCGTCAGTATGCCCATCTCGGCGGCGAG
The DNA here is from genome assembly GCA_964427035.1 of uncultured Alistipes sp. Lineage (GTDB taxonomy): Bacteria > Bacteroidota > Bacteroidia > Bacteroidales > Rikenellaceae > Alistipes. The sequence continues at coordinate 27,968 of CAYRSF010000040.1, read as the reverse complement.
TTCAGCGATGACGGGCGATGCGCCCGTTCCGGTGCCTGCTCCCATGCCCGCAGCGAGAAAGAGCATCTTCGTCCCGCACGATTCGAAGCAGTGCCGCACTTCATCGATCGAAATCTTCGCTTTCTGCTCGCCGACATGCGCATCGTTGCCTGCACCCAAACCGTCGCCCAAACAAATCTTGCGGCTGACGGGGCTTTTCGCCAAATCCTGACTGTCCGTGTTGCAGACTACCAGATTGACGCCGTCGATGCCCATGTTCCACATGTGGTTCACCGCATTGCCTCCTGCGCCGCCGACTCCGAGAACCATTATCAGCGACGGAATGCCGCGAAGTTCCGGAATATCATCCAATATATTGTCGTTATCCGTCATATCTGTCTATAAATATTCGTTATCCTTGTTATTGCCGAGCAATTTGTCGAACCACCGGGCTGCTTTCTCCAACAGTCCGACATTTTTACCTCCCTCACCGTCGTCATCCCCGTCTGCCGGCAGTGTCGGCGAAACAGGTTCCTCGACAGGTGCGGGATTCGTCTGTATTTCGGGTACGGTATCTGTCGCGGCAGCAGGCTTCTCCTCTGTCTGCGAAATGCCGGGGTCTGCCGCTTCGCGATGAACCGGCGTTGCCGGCTTCGACGGTTTCGGAATATCGCCGGTGTCGGCAGTCGGTTTGTTCGGAGACACTACACGCTCCGTAACCTCGCAGTACCCGTGTTCGGCTCCGAACAGCAGTATGGCGACGGCAGTCGAGTGGGAGAAAGTGCCGATTTTCTGCTGCGACTCCTCGTCGATGCCGTATCGGGCATCACCCAGACGAACACTTGCACCGGTTTCGCGGCAAAACAGTTTGTCGATGTTTTCGAGCAGGGCTGATCCGCCCGTCAGCACTATGCCGCACGGTATTTTGCTCGTGAACTTGGCACTGCGGATTTCGTCCCATGCGAACTCGATGATGTCTTTCAGGCGCGCTTCGATTATCGAGACCAGATTGACCTGCAAGATTTCCTTTTTCATCTGTCCCGACGTCTGGACGGGCACTGATTTGTCCATCGATGCCATGTCGGCGACGGCTGAACCGTATTTCTTTTTTATCTGTTCGGCGTTGGTTTTCGCTATTCCGAATGAATGCAGGTCGGCGTCGATTGCCGATGCGCCAATAGGGACCGATGCGACGTAACGCAGTTTGCCGCCGCGGACTATCGAAACGTCGGTCGTTCCGCTTCCGATGTCGATAACCGCCGCACCTTCGTCGCGCTCCTCGTCGGAGAGCAGCACATATGGCAATACAGCCGGATTGACGCAAACGTCGAGCGGCGGTCGCAATCCGGCGTTGTGGAACGACATCTTCACGCGTTCGATTTGCTCTTTCCTGCACAGCACGAAGAGGAACGTCGAAGAGAGTTTGCGACCGAAAGCACCCACCGGATCGTCGGTTTCGCTGCCGTCGTCCACGACATAGTTCTGCGAGATGCGGTTCATTATCTGCTCTCCGTCATCGGCGAGCACGTTGCGCATGCGTTCGTGCAATGCCGCTACATCCTCCTTGGTTATGCAACGCGACGAATCCTTGATGAATACATGGTCGGTGTAACTCGCGCAACGGATGAAGTTGCCCGAGATTCCGGCATATGCCTCGTTGATTCGGATGCCCAACTCCTCCTCCAACTCCTCTTTCGCTTCGCGAATCGCTTTCCCGACCGAGCGCACGTTGTCGATGCGTCCCGACGTAACTCCGTTGTTATCGACCGAGCGCGACGCGATACCGTCGATATTCAGAAGCCCGCCGGCATTGCGGGTTCCGACGGCTACGACGACGTTCGACGAACCTATATCGACTCCTACTATGTAATTTTTTTTCTCCATATCCCCTATTCGGTGCAAACCACCTGATTATTGTATTTCAAATTTATCGTTCCGAATCTGTTCCATCCGATTTTTCCGAGTCCGTCGCCATAGAACCGCAGCAATTTGTCCAACTTGCGTTCGGCATCGCCGATTTCGCCGAAAACGATGCGGAAGTCGCCGCTGCGAGGCACGAGAACCAATTCCATCGTACCGTATGATGCTGTCGAAGCGACGATTTGGACGATTTCGGACGACCAGAACCCGTCATCTTCTATGGAACGGACAAAGTTAATCAGTTTAAGGAAATCGGCATACTTTTCCTCCGTTTTTTTCTGCTCCGCCCTCACGGCGTCCTGACGGGCGGTAACGGCGTCGATTTTGCGATGCACATCGCGCAACAGCCCGTTCTGATAACGTCGGCGGAGTTTTTTCTGCTGACGCTTTATTTCTGCCCGCTGTTCGAAATTCTCTTTCGATTCCAGCCACCTCTTCTTTACACGATCCTTGCGTATGCTGCGCAGCGAATCCCTCACGGTATCCTCTTCGGCATAGAGCGGATTCTTCTCTTTCTCTATCTGCTTTATGCGTTTTTCGGCTTCCGCACCGAGCCCGGCGACATAATCGCCGATGTACCCTTCGAAAGATGGCGGCACTATCGGACGGTAACTGCCCGTAACGACCGGAACGTAGAGCGCAGATGCCTCGGGAGCGGCAAAAATGAAACCGTCCTCGGTAACATAGGCGTTGTAGCCATCAGTCATCAGCCTCATCATGGGTCGCCGCTGGCTTATGTCGATGTGCATTACGCCCGAATATGTAACGTAAACATCCACGTTTTCGACGAACCCGTTGCGTGCTATCGTCCGTCGGATTCCGGCGGCATCCGCTTCGTTTATCGGCGTGCCGACAGTCGCGATGCCGCTCCCGGCAATCCATTCGCGCACCTTGCGGTCCGTAATGAGTTGTCCGTTGGCAGTGCTGTCGAGGATGTTTATCTCCACCCGCTCGACCGTCTGCGCCGAACGGTGCCGGGACGCGAGTACGGACGCATAGACGATATAGCCGACGGCAATCGACCACACGACGACCACAAGGGCTATTTCGCCTGCACGTTCGAGCATAATCAGTTTCTTAATCCGTCAAGCCTTTTTGGCCAATTCTTCGGCAATCGCCCCGCAGCAGGCATCAATATTCCCCGCTCCGAACGATACCACGACATCGGTATTCATCTTTCCGACCGCTTCGGCTATCCGTTCGCGTTCGACGATTCGGCAGGGTACGGTTACCGAATCGGCTATCATCTGCGACGAGACGCCTTCGATAGGTTCTTCGCGGGCAGGGTATATCGGCAGCAGCGCCACCTCGTCGGCAAGCGACAATGCCGCCGCGAATTCGGTGTACAAATCGCGCGTCCGGGTATACAGGTGCGGCTGGAATATCGCCGTCAGACGTCTGCCGGGGAACATCCTGCGCACCGAGGTTATCGTAGCCGACAGTTCGCGCGGGTGATGGGCGTAATCGTCCATATAGACCTGCTTCGACGTATTGACGTAAAACTCGAAACGCCGCTTGACGCCCGAAAATTCGGCGAGCGCGTTGCGCAGCGAATCTTCGTCGAACGGCTTGCCTTCGGCTTGCGCCGCACACCAGAACGCGGCGACCGCTGCTATCGAGTTCTCGATGTTAATCCAGCCCGGTATGCCGAGCGTGCAATTTTCGACTGTGCCCGACGGAGTAACTATGTCGTAGCGGTAGTGTCCGCCGTCGAGCAACTTCACGTTCTTCGCATAGAAGTCGCACGGAGCGTCGTATGAATATCGCCAAACCTTTATGGCATCGTTCCGCACCGCGACGTCCACTCCGAGTTTCAGCACGAGCGAGCCTCCCGCCTTTATCTGCGAGATGAATTGGGCGAACGCCTCCTTCACCGCTTCGTGCGTGCCGTAGATGTCGAGGTGGTCGGCATCGGCGGATGTTACGACCGCGATGTCGGGATAGAGCCGCAGGAACGAGCGGTCGAATTCGTCCGCTTCGACTGCGAGCCGGTTTCCTTCGCCCGACACGAGATTTCCGCCGAAGTTCTTTGAAACTCCGCCCAGAAACGCGCTTCCTTCGCCCGCCGCCCGCCGGTTGAGCCATGCGATGATGGTCGAGGTGGTGGTTTTGCCGTGAGTGCCGGCGACAGCCATTACGTATTTGTCCTGCGACAGCAGTCCGAGCATCTGCGAACGCTTCATGATTTCGAATCCGCGTTCGCGGAACATCGCGAGTTCGGTATGGTGCGGCGGAACGGCGGGCGTGTAGACCACTGCCGCAAGTCCGGCGTCGAGGAACTCCTGCGGAATAAGTTTCACGTCGTCCTCGTAATGGATTTTCGCACCCGCATCGGAGAGTTGCCGGGTGAGGTCCGATTCCGTACGGTCGTAACCGCCCACCGTCCAGCCTTCGTCGATGAAATAACGTGCAAGGGCGCTCATCCCGATGCCTCCGATTCCGATAAAATATATTCTGTTTTTCTTCATTTCAGGCTATTCTCCCCAATATTTCACTATTTCGTCCGCCACCCGGTCGGCTGCGTCGGGAACGGCGAGACGCGATATGTTTTTCGACAACATCGTCAGTTCGTTTTTGTCGGCTATCATGCGCAATGCCGTGGATATGCCGCAATCGACCGCATCGGCGTCGGCGACCATGCGTGCCGCCTTCTTGTTCACGAGAGCCTGCGCATTTTTGGTCTGGTGGTCTTCGGCGACATTTGGCGACGGAACGAAAAGCGTCGGCTTGCCCGCAAGACACAATTCGGATACCGTGCATGCCCCGCTGCGGGAGATTACGACGTCGGCGATTTCGTAGGCGTAGTCCATGCGGTCGATGAACGCCCCCCGCCAGATGTTCTCGGTCGGATAGTGGTCGAGGAACTGTTTCATCTCCGCTTCGTAGTAGCGTCCGGTCTGCCAGATGACCTGTACCGGCGCTTTGCCGTCGAGCGTCATAATCCACGATTTCATCATGTTGTTGAGCGTGCGCGTGCCGAGCGAACCTCCGACGACGAGCATCACGGGCAAAGAGTCGTCGAAACCGTAGTATTTCAATGCCGTTTCGCGTTCGACGCTCCCTTTCGAGAACGAACAGCGCAGCGGATTGCCCGTCATGACGATTTTGTCGGGTTTGAAGAAGCGTTCCATGCCGTCGTAAGCGACGCAGACGCTTTTCGCTCCTCCGCCGACAATCTTGTTCACGAGTCCGGCATAGGAGTTCTGCTCCTGAATGACGGTCGGAATGCCCATGCGCTGCGACATCCACACTATCGGTGCGCTCGCATATCCGCCGAATCCTGCAACTATATCCGGGCGGAACTCCTTGATTACGGAACGCGCACGACACAGCGACCGCAATACGTGCATCGGCAGCGCGAGATTGCGCAGCGAAAGTTTGCGTTGCAGCCCTGCGATGGGCAGCCCTGCTATGCGGTAGCCTAAACCGGGGATGATACGCATCTCCATTTTGCCCTCTGCACCGACGAAAAGTATCTCGACATCATCGCCGTAGCGGCGTTTCAGCACCTCTGCGACCGATACTGCCGGATAGATATGTCCGCCTGTTCCGCCTCCCGAAAGAATGATTCGTTTCATGTAAAATGATATTAACCGAATTAATTGCGAAAATACGGATTATTCTCGAATGACGCAAAATAAATGCGCCAAATCGGGAGATATTTTTTATGATGCCGCCGCAGTGCCGTTTGCAGGCGTTATGGTCGGCGGTGCGGCTGTCGTTTGCGGGGATGCGGGTTCATATCGCGAACATGGCGATTGTTGTCGTACCGGACAAACATCGGCACAAATAATGCAGTATGACCTGATGTCCTTAAAGATTTTTACGCTATGTACTCTTTCCTGTTTCCGACCTATGCCTACCGCAAGAACTTTTCGCTGTTCGTCCTGTCGCTCAGAGTTCTGTTCGGCATCCTGCTGATGGTGCACGGCATAGGCAAAATCTTCGATTTCGACGCTCTTTCGCAGACGTTTCCCGACCCGCTCGGCATCGGCAGCCGCGGTTCGCTGATACTGGCGATTTTCGGCGAAGTCGTATGTTCGGCGGCATTCATCGTCGGCTTCCTCCACAGACTGTGTATGATTCCGATGATAATCACTATGATTACGGCATTCGTCGTCGTTCACAAGTGGAGCGTCGCCGATGGCGAAATGGCGTTCGCGAATCTTATGGTTTTTCTGCTTCTGTATGTGGTCGGACCCGGGCGGTATTCGATAGACCGTATTTTCGCCGGTTTAGTCGAGCGTTCGCGGGCGAACAGACGCAGCGGGAAGAGATAGCGAAAGCCCCCGATTTCTTCGGAGGCTTCGGCATATCGCGGCTTCGGTCAAAGTCCGAAAGCCTGCTTCAATTCGTCCATCTGTTGTTGCGACATGCCCTCGGGCACGAATCCCATGTTGCGGGCTGTCTGATAGATTTGCGCCGATTTCGAGAGCGTATCGACCATATCGAACGCTTCGACGATATTTTCGGCGACGGCGCACACTCCGTGCTTCTCCCACAGAACGACGTCATAGTCGCGCAACTGCTCGACCGTCCGTTCGGCGAGGGAGACCGAACCCGGCATCCGGTACGGAACTATTCCCACTCCTTTCGGGCAGAAAGCCCGGGTTTCGGGAATCATGCTCCACAACAGATTGGTAAGCACGTCCTTTTTCAGAAACTCCGGATTGTGGCTCATTGCGACGAGGTCGATAGGGTGGGTGTGCAACGCCGCCCGGTAACCGTTGCCCGAGGCCGTCATCTGTTCGTGCATCGACAGATGCGCAGGCAGTTCGGATGTCGGACGAACCGGATTGTCTGCCACTATCTCGTAACTCGCGCAGTCGTCGAGAATGCGGATTATCGAGCCGTTATCCATCGGTCGTCGTGCGAGGTCCCGCATGCGCCGGTTCGTCCCCTTGCAGAAGAACCAGCATCCGCGAAGGTGCGGCAGCGTAACGCCGATTCGCACGGGTCCGCTTATCGGAGCGAGCGAACGCATTCCGTCATCCGCGAACTCGGTGATGTTTATCGTGATGTTGCCGCCGTTGCGCTCCGCCCAGCCTTTCTGCCAGAGATAGCCCGCGACCTCGGCGACCTCATCTATTTTGTGCGCCAATTCGGGGCGACCGTCCAATATCGATTTCATAAACCTATCGTTTTGAGGTTACTTCGCGCTCGTAACGCTGAATTTCGGTTATGTACTCTTCGCCTGCCGGCACTCCGTTGCGCAGGCAGAACATGTCCCAAACCGCACTCCACGGCAGCGACTTGCCTTCCTCCAACATCGCCAGCCGTTCGAACAGACGGTTCTCGGCTTCGTGCACTCGCAGAGTCTCGATAGGTTCCAACAGAGCCTGCAACAGGCATTTTTGGGTAGCCCGCATGCCGATGACATATGCCCCGACGCGATTAATCGACGCGTCGAAATAGTCGAGCCCTATATGCACTCTGTCGAGCGCGTCGCAGCGAACTATCTCCTTGGCGAGTTCGAGAGTTTCGTCGTTCATCGTCGTAACGTGGTCGGAGTCCCAGCGCACCGGACGGCTGACGTGCAGCATCACCTCCGGCGTAAACAGGAGCAGCGACGAAATTTTGTCGGCGATGCTCTCCGTCGGGTGGAAATGCCCGGTGTCGAGCGTAACTATCTTATTGTGTTTCGCTCCGTAGGCGAGATAGAAGTCGTAGGAGCCTACCGTGTAACTTTCTGCGCCGATGCCGAAAAGTTTGGCTTCGATGCAGTCGCGCATATCGGCGTATTCGGTGGCGAAAATCTCGTCGAGCGACTCTTTGAGAAGTTCGCGATAGCGCAGACGGTTCACGGTCGTATCCTTCGAACCGTCGTGAATCCAGAGGTTCATGATACTCGGCGAGCCTTGACGGCGTCCCATCTCCTCGGCTATCGCGCGGCAGCGTTTGGTGTGTTCTATCCAGAAGTTGCGGATTCCGTCGTCGGGATTGGCGAGGGTGAGCGACCCGCTCTTCGGGTGCGAAAACGAAGTGGAGTTGAAATCGAGTTTCATGCCGCGTTCGGCTGCCCACTGCATCCAACTCTCGAAATGCGACGGCTCGATTTCGTCGCGATCGACCGCCCTGCCGCCGAAGTCGCCGTATATGGCATGGAGGTTGAGGCGGTGTTTCGCCGGAATGAGCGATGCCGCGAAGTCGATGTCGCGGCGCACCTCGCCGATGTTGCGGGCTTTGCCGCGGTAGTTGCCGGTAGCCTGAATGCCGCCCGATAGTTCGCCGTCGGGATTCTCGAAGCCCGATACGTCGTCAGCCTGCCAGCAGTGCATCGACAACGCTATGTTTTGCAGCCGGTCGATGGCGATTTCGGTATTTACGCCTATCGCCGCATATCGTTCGCGGGCGATTTCGTAGGATTTTTCGATTGTCGATTCTTTCATGTCGTTATGGTTTTTCAGGGTTGTAGATTTTCAGTTCCGAGGATTCGCGCACGCAGCGTCGCATGTCGTCGAGCGAATCGACCAGTCCGGCTGTCCTCGCCTGTATCATCAGGCTGCCAAGTGCCGTAGCCTCCGACGGTCCTGCGACGACTCTCACTCCCGTTGCATCGGCTGTCAGACGATTGAGCAGATTGTTCCGCGCGCCGCCGCCGATAACGTGCAGGGTGTCGATTTCGAACGGAGCGACCTTTTGCAGCCGCGCGAGAACTTCGCCGTACTTGGCGGCGAGCGAATCGAATATGAGACGCATAGTCGCCGCATCGTCGCGAGGTTCGGCGATGCCGTGCGTGCGGCAATAGGCGCATATAGCCTCCGCCATATTCGCAGGCGATGCGAAAGATGCGTCGTCGGGATCTATCGTCGCCCTCGAACGCGGTGCCGCTTCCGCCATGCGCGTTATATCTTCATAGGTATAGATGCGCCCCTTGCGCGACCACTCGGCGCGGCACTGTTCGAGCAGCCACATGCCCGTAATGTTTTTGAGGAATCGCACCGTGCCGTCCACACCGCCTTCGTTGGTGAAGTTCATGGCGAACGACCCGTCGTCGATTACCGGTTCGCGCAATTCGATGCCCATCAGCGACCAAGTGCCCGAACTCAAATAGGCGAACCGCCCGTTTTCCGCCGGAACTGCCGCGACGGCCGATGCCGTATCATGACCGGCGACGGCGATTACGGGTACTGCCCCCAATCCTGTGCGCCCGGCTATGTCGCTTCCCAACACTCCGACTCTTTCGCCCGGCATTACGATGCGCGGGAGCAGCGATGCGTCCGTGCCGGCGGCTTCGAGCAGTCCGGCATCGATTTTTTTGCTGCGCGGGTCGAGCAGTTGCGATGTCGAGAGAATCGTGTATTCGCAAACCTTCTCGCCGGTCAGCATGTACGACAGCGCGTCGGGCATGAACAGAATCGATGCGGCGTCGCGCAGTGCCGACGAACCTTCGCGGCATTGGGCCGAGAGTTGGAACAGCGTGTTGAAATTCATTATCTGTATCCCTGTTCTTTCGTAGACTTCGCGGCGGGGAATGCGACCGAAGAACCGCTCCGGCTCGCCGTCGGTATATGGATCGCGGTACGAGCGCGGCAGTGAAAGCAGCGACCCGTCGCCGGCGATGCAGACGAAATCGACGCCCCACGTGTCGATGCCTATCGATTCGATTCGTACGGAGCGTTTTCCGATTTCCGCGAGCCCCCGGACGATTTCGGCGTATAGTGCGTAAATGTCCCAGTAATATTTGCCGCCGAGCGGCAGTATAGAGTTCGGAAAACGGTGTATGCACTCTGTCGAGATGCGTCCGCCGGCATACGTTCCGAGAATGACGCGGCCGCTGGTCGCACCGATGTCCACGGCGATGAAGTTGCGATTCATATATTCGGTTTCAGGTTCTTCTTACAAAAATAGTCAATCGCACGTCCGTACTGTTATTCATTTTGACACAATGGTTGAAAATTCTGACACTTCGACCGAATCGGCGATTGATGAAAACTTTTAATAACTTTTGCGCCGGGGAGAGGGCTGTTCCGTCTGCCGATAGTATTTTTGCACAAGAACCAACATCCAAATATTTTTCTCGTTATGGCAAAAATCGGAACTCCGCTTACTTCGGCAGGCAAAAAGGCGTTGTTGTGCGGCGCAGGCGAACTCGGCAAGGAGGTCGCAATCGAACTGCAACGTTACGGAATCGAGGTCGTGGCTCTCGACCGCTATGCCGACGCCCCTGCAATGCAGGTCGCACACCGCTCCCATGTACTTTCGATGCTCGACGGAGCGAAACTGCGCGAAATAATCGAACTCGAAAAACCCGATTACATCATTCCCGAAGTCGAGGCTATCGCCACTCCGACGCTCGTCGAACTCGAAAAGGAGGGGTACAACGTCATTCCGACGGCCAATGCCGCATGGCTCACGATGAATCGCGAGGGCATCCGCCGGCTTGCAGCCGAGAAACTCGGACTCCCGACGTCCGACTATCGCTTTGCCGATACCTACGATGATTTCATCGCGGCTGTCGGCGAAATCGGCATCCCGTGCGTGGTGAAACCCATAATGAGTTCGTCGGGACACGGTCAGAGTGCAGTCCGCAGCCGCGGGGACATCGATGCCGCATGGCATTGCGCGCAGGAGGGCGGACGTGCCGGAGCAGGTCGCGTCATCGTCGAAAAGTTCGTCGATTTCGACTACGAGATAACGCTGCTTACCGTGCGCCACAGTGCCGGAACCACGATGCTCGAACCTGTCGGTCATCATCAGGTGAACGGCGACTATCGCGAATCGTGGCAGCCGCAGGGCATGAGTCCGCTCGCCAGAGCGCGCGCGCACGAAATAGCCCGCCGAATCACCGATGCTTTGGGAGGCTTCGGCATCTTCGGAGTGGAGATGTTCGTCAAGGGAGACGACGTGATATTCAGCGAGGTTTCGCCGCGTCCGCACGATACGGGCATGGTAACGATGATTTCGCAGGACATGTCGGAGTTCGCTCTGCATGCCCGTGCGATTCTCGGACTGCCGGTTCCGGCTGTGCGTTTTTATCGTCCGAGCGCATCGAAGGCGATAGTAGTCGAGGGCGATACCGACAAGGTCGTATTCGGCAATCTCGAAAAGGTGCTGTCCGAGCCGGACGTTCAGATTCGGCTGTTCGGCAAGCCGGAGGTCAAGGGGCATCGCCGCTACGGAGTGATTCTCGCTTCGGACGAAACGGTCGAGGCGGCACTCGCGAAGGCCGAACGCGCATATTCGGCACTCGAAATCGAAATTCTGCCTCGTTAGAACGAATTTATATGAAAACGGAAGATCCGGGTTTGCGGATGGACAAAAAATATGTATCTTTGCAGTGTCGCCATGCGACGCCGGAATCCGAACTGGGAATAATGACTTTTCTTGCTAACATATCGTCTTCCAGACAGGGGCAGCAGCCTCACGACTGGCATCATTCCCCCGTTTCGGTTTTCGATTCATCGTTCATCGACGAAAATATTGTTTCAATTTCGGGCGGCACCGACAGGTGCCGCCTTTTTTATACGATATGCTTATGAACGGGCGTAAACTTCTGATACATGGCGGAACGGCGGTAGGCGGCGGAACGAGCAGCCGATGCGATATTCTCGTTGCCGACGGCATTATCGCCGCCATGGACGAGAGAATCCCTGCCGATGCCGCCGACGAAACGGTCGATGCTGCGGGATGTATCGTTACCTGCGGTCTTGCCGATGTCCATGTTCATCTGCGCGAGCCGGGTTACTCCGCCAAGGAGACCATTGCGAGCGGTACGCGGGCTGCGGCGCACGGCGGTTACACGGTCGTATGCGCGATGCCCAATCTCAATCCCGCCCCCGATTCGCCGGCGGCACTCGCGATAGAGCAGGAACTTATCGACCGTCAGGCTGTAATCGACGTCCGTCCGTATGCGACCATAACGGTAGCCCGCGAAGGTCGCGTGGTAACGGATTTGGAGGTTCTGATGCCTCATGTCGCAGGTTTTTCGGACGACGGCAGCGGCATTCAGCAGGAGCGCGTGATGCGGGAGGCTATGCGGCGCGTGGCGGCGATGGACGGCATAATCGCCGCTCATTGCGAGGACGATTCGCTGCTGCACGGCGGATATATCCACGACGGCGAATACGCCCGTCGCAACGGACACCGCGGAATCTGTTCGGAAAGCGAATGGGGGCAGATCGCCCGCGACGTGAAACTCGCCGCCGAGACGGGCTGCCGCTATCACGTATGCCACATATCGACAGCAGAAAGCGTCGAAATTATCCGCAAAGCCCGTAAGGCGGGAGTGAACGTAACGTGCGAAACCGCCCCTCACTACCTTGCGCTTGCCGAAGACGACTTGCAGGAGGACGGGCGATTCAAGATGAATCCTCCGTTGAGGACGGCAGCCGACCGCGACGCTCTGATACGCGGCATTCAGGACGGCACGATAGAGATTATAGCGACCGACCATGCGCCGCACACCGCAGAGGAGAAGTCTCGCGGGCTGAAAGGGAGTGCCATGGGTATCGTCGGGCTCGAAACGGCATTCGCCGTCATATATACCGAACTCGTGCGCAAAGGTGCGATATCGATAGAACGGATGATAGAGTTGATGTGCGACAATCCGCGGCGGATATTCCGTCTGGGCGGCGGATTGCGCGTCGGCGAAGCCGCCGATATCGCGATATTCGACATCGCGAAGCCTTACCGCATCGACAGCCGCGGGTTTCTGTCGGCGGGTCGTGCGACTCCGTTCGACGGACGCGAGGTCTACGGAGAGTGCCTGCTGACGCTGAAAAACGGCGAACCCGTATGGAAAAAGATATAATAAAACAACGATACACATAATGAAACTACAACCCGACAAAAAGTTGGTCCTCGAAAACGGACGCGAATTCTGCGGCTGCGGCTACGGAGCGAACCGCAGCGTCGTGTGCGAAATCGTGTTCAATACGTCGATGGTGGGGTATCAGGAGATTCTCTCCGATCCGTCGTATACCAATCAAATCGTGGTGATGACCTATCCGCTTATCGGCAACTACGGCATCACCGACGAGGACTTCGAAACCAAATCGCTCACCATTGGCGGAATGATAGTTCGCGAATGCAGCGAGAATCCGAGCAACTTCCGCTATACCAAAACCATTTCGGAGGTGTTCGAGGAGCACGGCATCCCCTGCATCAGCGGCATCGATACCCGTATGCTCACCCGAATAATCCGCAACGAAGGCTGTCAGCGGGCGGCGATAGTCGATATCGGGATGACGACCGATGAGGCTTTGCGGTTAATCGCTTCGACGCCGGTCGATCACGATGTGGTATCGAAAGTGAGTTGCCGAAAACGCTGGTTTTCGCGTACGCCGCACCACCGCTTCGACGTTGTGGCTATCGACTGCGGCATAAAGTACAATATCGTGCGCTCGCTCAATCAGCGCGGCTGCAACGTAATCATCGTGCCGTTCGATACGCCGGTCGAGGAGATTATGGCATTCAATCCGCACGGAATATTCATCTCCAACGGACCGGGCGACCCGGGCGACGTCCCGCAGGTCGCCGGACTCGTCGAGCGGTTGAGGGGCAAACTGCCGATTTTCGGAATCTGCCTCGGGCACCAACTCATTTCGCTCGCCTACGGAGCGAAGAGTTTCAAACTCAAATTCGGACATCGAGGCGGAAATCATCCGGTCAAGAACCTGCTTACGGGCAAAATCGAGATAACGAGCCAGAACCACAACTATGCCATCGACGAAGAGTCGCTGCGCAACACTCCGTTGGAGGTAACGCACGTAAATCTGCTCGACGGCACGGTCGAGGGGGTCGAAAATCGCCGCGACAAGATTTTTTCGGTGCAGTATCACCCCGAAAGCGCACCGGGTCCGCAGGACAGTACATACCTTTTCGACAAATTCATAAAACTTATGGAGGAGAATCGCAATGCCTAAACGTACGGATATAAAGAAAGTAATGGTTATCGGTTCGGGACCCATCGTCATCGGTCAGGCGGCCGAATTCGACTATGCCGGCACGCAGGCGTGTCTTGCGCTCAAAGAGGAGGGCTACGAGGTTATTCTCGTAAACTCCAATCCTGCCACGATAATGACCGACACACATATCGCCGACAAGGTCTATATGGAGCCGCTGAAACTCGAATACGTGGCGAAAATCATCCGTTACGAGCGTCCCGATGCGATTGTTCCGGGACTGGGCGGACAGACGGGACTGAATCTCGCCGTGCAACTCGCCAAAAAGGGTATTCTCGAAGAGTGTCAGGTCGAAATCCTCGGCACGTCGTTCGAGAGCATCGAGCAGGCGGAAGACCGCGAACTGTTCAAGGAGTTGTGCATACGTCTGGGCGAACCGGTATTGCCGTCGGAGATAGTCGATTCGGTCGAGAAGGCGGTCAGGGTCGCGGCTGAAATCACCTATCCGGTCGTGCTGCGCCCTGCATTCACGCTGGGCGGAACGGGCGGCGGATTCGCAAACGACGAGCAGGAGTTGCGCGAGATGATGCGCAATGCGCTCGCACTTTCCCCGGTACATCAGGTGCTTGTCGAAAAGAGCATCAAGGGCTACAAGGAGATCGAGTACGAGGTGATGCGCGACAGCAACGACACGGCGATAACCATCTGCAATATGGAGAATGTCGATCCGGTCGGCATACACACCGGCGACTCGATAGTCGTCGCACCGAGCCAGACGCTCACCAACAAGGAGTATCAGTTGTTGCGCGACAGTGCGTTGAAGATAATCCGTGCGCTGAAAATCGAAGGCGGTTGCAACGTCCAGTTCGCTCTCGACCCGCTTTCGTTCAACTACTACATAATAGAGGTCAATCCGCGCGTATCGCGTTCGTCGGCTCTCGCATCCAAGGCGAGCGGTTATCCGATAGCCCGCGTGAGTGCCAAAATCGCTGTCGGAATGACGCTCGACGAAATCGACATCGCCAATACGCCGGCAAGTTTCGAGCCGGCATTGGACTACGTCGTAACCAAAATAGCCCGTTTCCCGTTCGACAAGTTCAGCGAAGCGTCCAATGAACTGGGCACGCAGATGAAGGCGACGGGAGAGGTGATGAGCGTCGGCCGCACTATCGAGGAGAGCCTGCTGAAAGCGGTGCGTTCGCTCGAAACGGGAGTATGCCATATCCACAACAAGAAATTCGACGGCATGCCGAATGCCGACATGCTCGCCTACATAGCGCGCGGAACGGACGACCGCATATACGCCGTCGCCCAACTGATTCGCAACGGCATCGATTTGTCGCTTATTTACGACCGCACGAAAATCGACATGTTTTTCCTCGAAAAAATCAAGAACATCGTCGAGGAGGAGCGGGTCGTTGCGGCGGCCAAAGGCGACCGCGACGTTTTGTACGGAGCCAAGCGCATGGGATTCAGCGACAAGTTCATCGGCAGGCTGTGGGGCATGACCGCCGAGGAGATATTCGCGATTCGCGAAAAATACGGGATGTTTCCGGTCTACAAAATGATAGATACCTGTGCGAGCGAGTTCAGTTCCTACGTGCCTTACTTCTATTCGACCTACGAGCAGGAGAATGAATCGGTCGCAAGCGACAGGAAGAAAATCGTGGTGCTCGGTTCGGGTCCTATCCGTATCGGTCAGGGCGTAGAGTTCGACTATTCGACCGTCCATGCGATATGGACTATCCGTGAGGCGGGTTACGAGGCTATCGTCATCAACAACAATCCCGAAACGGTTTCCACCGACTACACCATATCGGACAAACTCTATTTCGAACCGCTGACGGTCGAGGATGTGATGAACGTAATCCGCCTCGAAAAGCCGTTCGGCGTCATCGTATCGCTCGGCGGACAGACGGCTATCAATCTCGCAGAACCTCTCGTGCGCATGGGCGTAAAGATCATCGGCACGGACATCGATGCCATCAACAAGGCGGAAGACCGCAAGATTTTCGAGCGTATCATGCACGAAGTCGGCATCCCGCAGCCGCAGGCACAGGCGATAACCGAAATCGAGGATGGCGTGCGCGCCGCCGAACGCATAGGGTATCCGGTACTCGTGCGGCCGAGTTTCGTGCTGGGCGGTCGCGCCATGCAGATAGTGGGCAACGAGCAGACATTGCGCCACTATCTCCACAATGCGGTGGAAATCAACGAAAATTCACCCGTGCTTGTCGATAAGTACATCATGGGCAAGGAGTTGGAGGTAGATGCCGTTTGCGACGGCACCGACGTATTCATCCCCGGCATCATGGAACATGTCGAGAAGACCGGCATCCACTCCGGCGACAGTATAAGCGTCTATCCGACATTCAGCGTCAGCGAAAATGTAAAGAGGCGGATAATCGACTATACCGTGCGTTTGGGCAAGGCCATCGGCATCGTCGGGCTTTTCAACATACAGTTCATCGTCGATAACGAGGACAAGGTATATGTCATCGAGGTGAACCCCCGGTCGTCGCGCACCGTACCGTTCCTGTCGAAATCGACCGGCGTGCAGATGGCGAAGATAGCGACGCTCGCAATCCTCGGTCATTCGTTGCGCGAGCAGGGCATCACGGAGGTGTATCCGGCAGAGCGCAAACGCTGGTTCGTCAAGACTCCGGCATTCTCGTTCGCCAAAATCAAGGGCGTCGATTCGTATCTGTCGCCCGAAATGAAATCGACCGGCGAGGCTATCGGTTACGACGACACGCTGACGCGCGCGCTCTACAAGTCGTTGCAGGCTTCGGGCATGGCGGTCGTGAACTACGGGACCATTCTGGTAACGCTCGCCGACAAGGACAAGGAGGCTGCACTGCCGCTCGTCAAGCGGTTCTACAACCTCGGTTTCAACATCGAGGCCACCCGCGGTACGGCGAACTTCCTGCGCGAACACGGATTGCGCACACGCTGTCTGGGCAAGTTGAGCGAGGGCAGCAGCGACATCTACAATACGTTGCGCAAGGGTCATGTGAACTACGTAATCAACACTATCGACCTCAACCAGCACAATACCCGGCTCGACGGTTACGAGATTCGTCGTTCCGCGGTCGAGAACAACGTTACGATATTCACTGCGCTCGAAACCGTCCGCGTGATGCTCGACGTTCTGGAAGAGATTACGCTCGGAGTATCGACCATCGATGCCGAATACGGAGCGAAAAAGTCGGGTACGATTTCGAGATAGCGGAAAATTCGGGCAAACTGATGAAATGGACAGACGGATATTCGAAATAGAGAGCAACAGACCGCTCACGGAGCAGGTCTTCGAAATGCGGCTGCGAGGCGACGCCTCGGCAGTGAAGCGAGCCGGACAGTTCGTCGATGTCGCTATCGACGGTCTGTTTCTGCGGCGACCGATTTCGGTCTGCGATTTCGCGGACGATTCGCTGACATTGATTTACAAGGTCGTCGGCGAAGGTACGGCGCGTATGGCGGAGATGAAGTCCGGCGAACGGCTCGACATCCTCACGGGACTCGGCAACGGATTCGATGCCGACCGCACGACCGCCAAGGCGCTGCTCGTCGGCGGCGGAGTCGGCGTGCCGCCGCTATACCGATTGGCGAAAGACCTCATAGCCAGCGGCAAAGAGGTTACGGCGGTGTTGGGGTTCAACCGGGCAGACGAGATATTTTATGCCGACGAGTTTGCGGCGGCCGGTGCGAAAGTGGCAGTTGCGACAGCCGACGGTTCGGCAGGAACGAAGGGGTTCGTAACCGATGCCATGCGCGAGTGCGGTGCGGAGTTCGACTATTTCTATGCCTGCGGACCTCTGCCGATGCTCAAAGCGTTGTATGATGCGACGACGGCGGACGGCGAGTTGAGTTTCGAGGAGCGCATGGGCTGCGGATTCGGAGCATGCATGGGATGCAGCCGCAAAACCCCTAATGGCAGCAAACGCATTTGCAAGGAGGGACCCGTCCTGCGGAAAGATGAGATAATTTGGTAAAAGCGTCCTTAAAGACTTTAAGGACTTTAAAGACCTTAAAATAATATTGTATGACTGACCTTTCGGTTGCACTCGGCAATCTGCGGCTCGACAATCCGATAATTCCGGCGAGCGGAACTTTCGGATTCGGTGCTGAATTCGCCGAACTGTACGACCTCGACATATTGGGCGCGATATCGTTCAAGGGAACGACGCGCGAACCCCGTTTCGGCAATCCCGCTCCGCGTATCGCCGAGTGCCGCAGCGGAATGATAAATTCGGTCGGTTTGCAGAACCCGGGCATCGACGCCGTGATAGCGGAGGAGTTGCCGCATCTGCGCGAACGTTTCCATAAACCGATAATCGCCAACATCAGCGGATTTTCTATCGACGAATATGTCGAGTGCTGCCGTCGCATCGATGGCGAGCCGCAAGTGGAGATTATCGAGGTGAACGTTTCGTGCCCGAACGTTCACAACGGCGGAATGGCTTTCGGCACGTCGCCCGAATCGGCTGCCGGGGTAACCCGTGCGGTAAAGGAGGCGACGACCAAACCGGTGTTCATCAAGTTGAGCCCGAACGTTACGGATATCGTATCCATTGCCCGGGCTTGCGAGGATGCGGGAGCGGACGGACTGACGCTCGTCAATACGATGCTCGGAATGCGTATCGACATCGCCCGCCGCCGACCGGTGATAGCCAACAAGATTGGCGGATTCTCGGGTGCCGCGATATTTCCGGTCGCACTGCGCATGGTTTGGCAGACGGCGAATGCATGCCGCATACCGATTATCGGCTGCGGCGGCATCGAGACCGCCGATGATGTCATCGAAATGATGATGGCAGGCGCATCGGCTGTCCAGATTGGAGCGGCTAATCTGCGCAACCCGTTCGTCTGCAAGGAGATTGTCGGACAGTTGCCGGCTGCGATGGAGCGGCTGGGAATAGAGCGGCTGACGGACATTATCGGGATAGTAAAATAAAAACGAAATAATTTATGGCAAAGGATGTAATCATAGCGTGCGATTTCAGCAGCAGGGAGCGGACGCTCGCTTTTCTGGATTGCTTCGAGGGTCGCAAACCGTTCGTCAAAATCGGCATGGAGTTGTTCTATGCCGAAGGTCCGGAGATAGTTCGCGAGATAAAGCGTCGCGGACACAAGATTTTTCTCGACCTCAAACTGCACGACATTCCGAATACCGTCAAAAAGGCTATGGCGGTTCTCTCGCGGCTCGACGTGGACATGTGCAACGTCCATGCGGCAGGAACCGTCGAGATGATGCGTTACGCTGTCGAGGGGCTGACGCGCGGGGACGGTACGCGTCCGCTGCTTGTCGCCGTTACCCAACTCACCTCGACGAGCGAGGAGCGCATGCGCAGCGAACTGCTTATCGATGCGTCCATTGACGACACGATTGCGCACTATGCCGAGAATGCCCGCAGAGCCGGACTGGACGGCGTGGTGTGTTCGCCACTCGAATCGCGTATCGTCAAGGAGCGTTGCGGCGAGGGTTTCGTTACGGTAACTCCCGGCATCCGTTTCGCCGATGCAGCGGGCGACGATCAGGTGCGCATAACCACTCCGGCACGCGCCCGCGAGACAGGTTCGGACTATATCGTCGTCGGTCGTCCGATAACAGCCGCCGCCGACCCGGTCGCTGCCTATGAACGCTGTCTGAAAGAATTTTTGGGATAACGTATGCGCTGCCCCTAACGGCATTAACGACATTAAAGACTTGAATCGATATGGAAAAACTGATTGCAAAAGAGTTGCTCTCCATCGGCGCGGTGTTTCTGCGTCCGGATCAGCCGTTCACTTGGGCGAGCGGTATCAAAAGCCCTATATATTGCGATAACCGTCTGACGCTCTCCGCACCTCGCGTGCGCGAGAAAGTCGAAGCGGGGCTTGCCGCTCTCGTTCGCGAGAAATTCCCTGCATGCGAAATGCTTATGGGTACTTCGACCGCCGGTATCGCCCATGCGGCGATAACAGCCTCTCTGCTCGACCTGCCTATGGGTTACGTCCGCAGCGGAGCGAAAGACCACGGACGCGCCAACCGCATCGAGGGTCGCATGGATGCCGGCACGAAGGTGGTGGTCGTTGAAG
Organism: uncultured Alistipes sp.; assembly: GCA_964427035.1. Lineage (GTDB taxonomy): Bacteria > Bacteroidota > Bacteroidia > Bacteroidales > Rikenellaceae > Alistipes. The sequence goes on along the minus strand of CAYRSF010000040.1, from coordinate 8,145 downwards.
ACCTTATCTCGACGGGCGGCAGTTGCATCGAAGTGGTCGAGGCTCTGCGCGAAGCCGGAGCGGAGGTGCTGGGCATCGTCAGCATCTTCACCTACGGAATGCGCCGCGGCTTGGAGCGCATCGCCGGGGCGGATACCGTCAATTACTCGCTCTCGAATCTCGACGCGCTCGTCGAGGTCGCAGCCGAAGAGGGATATATAGCCGCCGAATGGAAGCAGCGGATTCTGAATTTCCGCGACAATCCGTCCGACGAAAGTTGGATAAATAACAGTCAAAAATAACCCGACCATGAAACATCTTATCGACCCGACAGACCTTACTCCGGAGGAGACCGCCGACATAGTCGCTCTCGCCGAAGACATCATCGCCAATCGCGACCGTTACGCCGAGCGTTGCAGGGGGCGCAAACTCGCCACTCTGTTTTACGAACCGAGCACCCGCACCCGATTGAGTTTCACCGCCGCCATGATGGAGTTGGGCGGCAATGTGCTCGGATTTTCAGATGCCCGCAATTCATCGGTGAGCAAGGGCGAAACCGTAGAGGATACCGTGCGTGTCGTCGGCTGCTTCGCCGACATCATCGCCATGCGTCATCATATCGAGGGCGCGCCGTTCGTCGCATCGGAAGTGTCGCGGGTTCCGATTATCAATGCCGGCGACGGCAGCCACAGCCATCCGACGCAAACGCTTACCGACTTGCTCACCATAAAGCGCGAACTCGGGCATCTCGACAATCTGACGGTCGGATTCTGCGGCGATTTGCTTTACGGACGCACCGTGCATTCGCTCATCAAGGCATTGTCGCGTTACTGCGGCACCCGCGTGATACTTATCTCGCCCGAGGAACTGCGGCTGCCCGACTATATCAAACACGAGGTGTGCGACCGCTGCGGAATCGAATACCGCGAGTGCCGCACCATGGAGGAGGTTATGGGCGAACTCGACGTGCTCTACATGACACGCGTGCAGAAAGAGCGTTTCACCGACGAGGCGGAATACGACCGCGTGAAAGACAGTTTCGTGCTCGATTGCGAAAAACTCCGTTCGGCGAAACGCGAAATGGCGATTCTTCATCCGCTGCCGCGAGTGAACGAAATCGAAAAAGAGGTCGATGCCGACCCCCGGGCAGCATACTTCCGACAGGTCGAAAACGGCAAGTTCGTGCGTATGGCCCTTATCTGCCGTCTGCTCGACTGGCGGAACGATTCGGCGCATCGTATGCCGGAGCATTGCGAGCCGGTCGCGAATCAGGCATTGCGCTGTCCGAATCCGAAATGTATCTGCAACAACGAGCATGTAGAATACAGATTCCGTGCGACCGACGACGGCATTTTCCGCTGCATCTACTGCGATGCGAAAGCGGAGCATAACGACCGAACCGCGTAACGTCCGCGGCGATTCGCCGCGGACGGACGAAGATGTCCGAAAAAATCATAAATTCGCAGATTGAAAACGGTTTCCAATATATTATAGACAAAATATGATAGACAAAATTCTGGAATACAATCGGCGGTTCGTCGAGGAGAAGAAGTACGAGCAGTTTCTCACAGACAAATATCCGAACAAGCGTATCGCGATAGTAACGTGTATGGATACGCGTCTTGTGGAACTGCTGCCTGCGGCATTGGGATTCCGCAACGGCGATGTGAAGATAATAAAGAATGCCGGTGCGACGATTACCAACCCGTTCGACAGTACGGTGCGCAGCCTGCTTGTCGCGATATACGAACTCGGGGTCGAAGAGGTGATGATAATCGGGCACACCGAGTGCGGCGTACAGGGCATGGACAGTGCCGAAATGCAGCATGCAATGCGTGAACGGGGCATACCCGAACAGCATATCGAGTTGATGAAACATTGCGGCATCGACCTCGACAATTGGCTGCACGGCTTCGACGATACGGAATCGGCAATCCTCGAAACGGTCGATCTCGTTCGCAATCATCCGCTCGTCCCCGCCGACATCGTCGTCAAGGGTTACATCATGGATTCCCGCACCGGCGAACTGCGTCAGTTGCGATGAAGACCCGGAGATTCGTCGAATAAAAAAAAGCGAGTTGCCCCGCCTTGAATGTTTTCACAACGGAATAATCCTTATTGTGATTTGCTTTTAAATCTGTATTGCAAATATAGTGATATTTTCGATAAAAAATAAAATATTTTCACTAAATTTACAATACTTTTTTAAATTTGTCTGCATATGAAACGGGTACTCGGGTTGGATCTTGGATCGGCGAGCATAGGATGGGCTGTCGTCGATGAATGCAGCGGGGAGATTCTCAATGAAGAAGACGACCGCTTAGATAAAAAAGATTGTATCGTCGATATAGGCAGTCGAATCATCCCGTTAAGTGTTGATGAAAGCACTCAATTCTCCCAAGGACAGGCTTTGACCAAAAATGCCGACCGGACGAAATGTCGCACTCAGCGCAAGGGTTATGACCGTTACCAACTGCGCCGGGCATTGTTGTTGGACGAATTGAGCCGTTTGGGCATGTATGACGGTTCGACCTTAAAACTTTCGACGCTCGATTTGTGGGGATTGCGCGCAAAGGCTGCGGAGGACAAGATATCGCTTAAAGAGTTGGGGCGCGTATTGTGTCATCTGAATCAAAAACGGGGTTACCGTACCGTAAAGTCCGATTACGAGGACAAGAAACAGGGCGCGTACGTGCAAGCCGTGGTGGAGCGGTACGGAGAACTTCACGACCGAGGCGTTACGGTAGGGCAATATCTGTACGACGGATTGAAGACCGATCCTGCATTCCGGTGCAAGGAGCGCGTATATCCGAGGGACGCCTATGTCGAGGAGTACGATGCCATAATGGCGCGTCAGCGTGTGTTTTATCCGGATTTGCTGACCGATGAAGTAATTTCCCATATTCGTGATTATATAATTTTTCACCAGCGGCCTTTGAGGTCGTGCAAGCACTTGGTGGCGAAATGCGAATTGGAGCGGCATGATGCAGAGATTAACGGTCGTGTGCGCAATTGCGGTCCGAAAGTGGCTCCGCGCAGTTCTCCGCTGTTTCAGGTCTGCAAGATGTGGGAAAGTATCAACAATCTGAATATCAGGAATATCGGCAATAAACCTCTCAATATATCCATAGAGCAGAAACGGGCGATATTCGATTTTATGAATACGCACGAGAAATTGAAGGTCAATGATTTCAAATCATTGCTCGGCATAAAGTCCCGTGAGTGGCAGATAGGCAAGTCTCTTGGAACGGGGCTGCAAGGCAATACGACTTATTGCGCAATTGCCAAGGCATTGGGAGATTATGCCGAAAAAGATGATTTGTTGCGGTTCGATTTGCGTATTGTCGATGACAATTCTGCCGATTCGGAGACAGGAGAAATTCTAAAAGTCATCGATTCATCGTTCGAATCCCAGCCGCTGTACAGATTGTGGCATATGCTTTATTCGATTTCGGATATTTCCGAACTGCGCGATGCTTTGCGCAAAGGGTTCGGAATCGAAGATGATGCGGTGCTCGACGCTTTGTGCCGAATCGATTTCGTCAAGAGCGGTTACGGTAACAAATCGGCTCGTGCGATACGCCGTATTCTGCCGTATTTGCAGGAGGGGATGTCGTATTATGATGCAAAATGTGCGGCAGGCTATGACGATACGACATTGACGGTCGAGCAGAATAATGCTCGACCGCTGGCAGATTCGCTGGTTCCGATTCAGAAAGGCGAACTTCGTCAGCCGGTGGTGGAAAAGATTCTTAATCAGTTGGTAAATCTTGTCAATGCGTTGATGTCGGAGTACGGGCGTTTCGACGAAATTCGCGTCGAACTCGCCCGCGATTTGAAACAGAACCGCGAGGAACGGGAGAAAAAAACCAAAAAAATCGCTGAGACGACGAGAGAAAACGAAAAGATAGCCGAAAGAATCAAAACCGAATACGGACTGCTGCCTACCCGTTCGCGCATACAGAAATACAGAATGTGGAAAGAGAGCGGCGAAATATGTATGTATTGCGGACAGCCGGTCAATGTAATGGAGTTTTTGCAGGGATTCGGTGTCGAGATAGAGCATATAATCCCTCGCACCTTACTGTTCGATGACAGTTTTTCGAATAAGGTGTGCGCTTGCAGAAAGTGCAACAAGGAGAAAAACAACCGTACCGCATACGATTATATGAAAAGCAAAAGCGAAGGCGAGTTCAATGCCTATCTTTCGCGGGTCGCTGATTTGGCGGAGAAGCACATGATTTCCAAAACCAAGCATAAGAAGTTGCTTATGCCGGCATCGGAGTTGCCCGAAGACTTTATTGAACGGCAGTTGCGCGAGAGTCAGTATATCGCCAAGAAGGCGAAAGAGATGTTGCAGTCGGTGTGTCGCAATGTATATTCCACCAGCGGCAGCATAACCGACCTTCTGCGTCATATCTGGGGATGGGATGAAGTTTTGCACGACCTGAACTTCGAGCGGTACCGCAATGCCGGACTTGCCAAGAATGTAGAGCGAGAGATTAACGGACGTATTGTCTCCGGCGAACGTATTGCGGACTGGTCGAAACGTATGGATCATCGTCATCATGCGGTCGATGCCCTTACGATAGCCTGTACCAAGCAGGGGTATATCCAGCGTATCAACAATCTGAACTCCCTGAAAGAAGTCGCTTTAAAACCGTATTTCGACGAAAAGCAGGGCGCGGCTGCGCAGCAGCGGCTGACGCGGTTGGAGCGTTATATAGCCATGCAGCCGCATTTTTCGACATCGGAGGTCGCTGCGGCGGTGAGCAATATCGCCGTGTCGTTCAAAAGCGGCAAGCGTGCTGCGAGCGTCGGCAAACGATATGTATATCGCGGCGGTAAAAGAATATGCGCCCAGACGGGAATTGTCATTCCGCGCGGAGCATTGAGCGAGGAGACGGTATACGGTCGGATTCGCAGCAGCGAAAAAGGCACGAAGGAGATAGTCGTAAAGTATCCGGTGGGCAATATCTCGTTGAAAGATGTCGATTATGTCGTCGATAAGCGAATCAGGGAGATTCTGCGCAATCGCTTGGAACAGTTCGGCGGAAAACCGGAGAAAGCCTTTGCCGAACCGGTATTGGATCATCAGGGCAGAGCGATTCGCAGCGTTAGGTGTTATACGGGATTGAGTGCGACCGTGCCGCTGCGATATGACGAGCAGGGTGAACCGACAGCCTTCGTAAAGCCGGCGAATAATCACCATGTTGCGATTTACGAAGACAAGGATGGAAAATTTCAAGAGCATATCGTTACTTTCTGGCATGCCGTCGAACGCAAAAAGTACGGCATTCCGATTATAGTTACCCGCCCCGGTGAAATGTGGGATTCTGTAACGAAAGACATGCCCGAAACATTCCTTCGGCAGTTGCCCGAATCTGCCGACTGGCAGTTCAGATTTTCGATGCAGCAGAACGAAATGTTCATACTCGGAATGCCGGAAGAGGAGTATCGCGATGCGATGGATGCGAAAGATTATGCGAGGTTGTGCGAGCATCTGTACAGGGTGCAGAAACTGTCTCATAACGATTACTATTTTAGACGCCATATTGAAACATCGGTCGATGACAAGTATAATGGTTCAGAGAAAAAGAATGAGATGCTGTCTAAACGGATTGGTAAACTGATCAGAACAAGTCTTAAAGCGTTAAAAGAACTTAATCCCCATAAAGTGCGCGTGGGTATAACCGGCAAAATCTCGGAAATATGATAAAGCGAACATTGTATTTCGGCAATCCGGCATATTTGAGCGTCAGACTTGCGCAGTTGGAGATTCGCCTGCCCGAGGTGGAGCGCAATCCGACCTTGTCCGACAATTTCAAATCCTCGGCAGTGAAACGCATCCCGATAGAGGATATCGGCGTCGTTATTCTCGACAACAAACAGATTACCGTTACGCAGGGTGCGCTGGGCGCGCTGCTCGACAATAACGCAGCCGTCATATCGTGCGACGAACACCGGATGCCTTCCGGGCTGATGCTGCCCCTTTCGGTCAATACGATACAGTCGGAGCGGTTCCGTCATCAAATCGATGCTTCGCTGCCACTGAAAAAACAACTGTGGCAACAAACCGTTCAGGCGAAAATACTTAATCAATCCTCCGTTTTATATCGCCGTCGCGGTTTGGATTGCGGTAATATGGAGGCGTGGGCGAAGCAGGTGAAAAGCGGCGACGGCGACAATCTCGAAGGTCGGGCAGCGGCGTTTTACTGGCAGAGCCTGTTCGGGCATATCGACGGTTTCCGGCGCGACCGAGACGGGATAGCACCCAATAATCTGTTGAACTACGGCTATGCCGTTTTGCGTGCGGTCGTCGCACGGGCATTGGTGGGCAGCGGTCTGCTGCCGACACTCGGCATTCACCACCATAATCGCTACAATGCATATTGTCTGGCAGATGATGTTATGGAGCCGTATCGCCCTTATGTGGATATGCTCGTAGCCGATTTGGTCGATGCGGGAACGGACTGTTCGACTTTGACCGCCGAAATCAAGAGCCGGCTGTTGTCGATTCCCGTCCTCGATGTCGTAATAGACGGTCGTCGCAGCCCCCTGATGGTGGGAGCCGGAATGACGACTGCGTCGCTGTACAAATGTTTCAGCGGCGAGTCGCGAAAAATCGCTTATCCGAGATTGGAGTGATCGAACGATTTAGTGAATATCAGATTATGTGGATTTTTGTCTTCTTCGATTTACCGACCGAGACAAAGCGCGAGCGTAAGATATATGCCGATTTTCGCAAGAATCTCTTACGCGACGGATTCACGATGTTCCAATTTTCCATATATCTGCGACACTGTCCGAGCCGCGAGAATGCCGATGTTCATATCAAACGGGTGAAACAATGGCTGCCCAAAGACGGATATGTCGGAATACTTACCATTACCGACAAACAGTTCGGGCAGATGGAACTGTTCCGCGGATGCCAGTTGATCTCCCACGATGTTCCGACACAGCAATTGGAACTGTTCTGATAAAACAGAAAAGGATTTACGCCGCCTGCGACGTAAATCCTTCTATCAAACACCGTGATTTTTTAATCCTGATCGTGTATGTAAACCTCATTCAATCTGCGCGTTGCGCGTATTGTAATGTGTTTGATATGTCAAAGATACAAATTTAAAAGCAAATCACAATCTTTGGTTCCGCACCGTTCGGCTAATTGCAAATAACTTTGCATTTGCTCTCGCTTATGCGTATATTTGCGGTGCGAATGAATATAAAGCATATTTGGATATGAGTTTGGAACAACAGATCAGCAAAGGCATTATGGAGGCGATGAAGGCGAAGGATGCTGCTCGTCTCAGCGCATTGCGCAATATCAAGAAGTATATTATCGAAGCGAAGACTGCGTCGGCCGGCATAACCGAGCTGCCGGATGAGGATACGCTGAAGATCATTCAGAAATTGTGCAAGCAGGGTCAGGATTCGGCGCAGATATATAAGGATAAGGGGCGCGATGACCTGTACGACGAGGAGATGTCGCAGGTGCGTGTGATGCAGGAGTTCCTGCCGAAGCCGCTTTCTGCTGAGGAGCTTGCGGAGGCTGTGAGCGCTATCATTTCCGAGACGGGTGCCTCGTCGATGAAGGATATGGGCAAGGTGATGGGCATAGCCTCGAAACGCCTTGCCGGTAAGGCCGAAGGCAAGGATATTTCGGCCAAGGTGCGCGAACTGCTTGCGTAGCGCTTTGGATAGTCAGTTCTTGAATAGATAGGCTGCTGGAATAATATTGTCCGGCAGCCTTTTTTATGATTGTATCTTGCTGACGATCGTAGAAAATAATGCTGCCGAATGGCTGCAGCATATCCGGTGGACGGGCGTAGGAACTCAGCGCCAACTCTCAGCTGGATTGCCTGAGCTGTGCGGTATCGTGCAGTCGCAAATGAAAGCGGGCTATATGCAAAAAGTCCCGCGGGCAATTGGCGCGCAGGACTTTGCATCGTGTGACATTCTTCGCGGAAAGAGAGGTTCTATAACCTATCAAGTCAAGAATAATCAGAAATTCGTAAAATGCTTTTGATTAATAGCATATTCAAAGTTTGCTTATCATGAATTTTTACGGGCAGGTATTGCACATATCAAAAACAGGGTGTAAATTTGGGTGTAGATTTATGAAAGGAGCGAGTCATGAATATCAAGCGAAATGTTATCTTCCAG
>CAYRSF010000039.1:0-41747 GCA_964427035.1 uncultured Alistipes sp. | reverse complement strand
CCTCGCTTATTCGTATATTTGCAATTCGGTCGGCGTTCGATGCACCGGCATGCAATGGAAATATGGCGGATTACAAGAATATAAATATTCGCAACAAACGTGCGACGTTCGATTACGAAATACTCGAAGAATACGTCGCAGGCGTGGTTCTGGTCGGTACCGAAATAAAGTCGATACGTATGGGGAAAGTATCGATGACAGACAGTTACTGTTATTTCGACCGCGGCGAACTTTGGATTCGCGGAGTCAATATAGCCGAATATTCGTGGGGGTCGTGCAACAATCACGTACCCAAACGCGACCGCAAACTGCTGCTCAATGCCAAAGAACTCGCCAAACTTTCACGGGCGACGCAGGACAAAGGTCTGACAATCGTCGGACTGCGGCTGTTCCTGAACGACCGCGGATTAGCGAAAATCGTCGTCGGACTGGCTCGCGGACGCAAGTCGTACGACAAACGCGAGTACCTGAAAGAGAACGACGCAAAACGGGAAATGGACAAAGCACTCAAACGCTTCAAGTAGATATAGGACGATGGCTTTGATTTTATGTATAGAGACCGGAACGGACATCTGTTCGGTCGGCATAGCGAAAGACGGCGAATTGATTTCGTTGCGCGAAAGCGACGAGGGACGCGACCATGCCAGAAAGGTCGGCGTTTTCGTCGATGAGTTGTTGCGACAGACGGGGATTGCGCCCGAAGACATCGAAGCCGTGGCTGTGGGCAGGGGACCGGGTTCATACACCGGTTTGCGTATCGGCGTGTCGTTCGCCAAAGGCTTGTGCTACGGTATCGGCTGCCCGCTTATTGCCGTCAATTCGCTCGAAGCACTGGCAGAGGTCGCCCGCGAGGATTACGATGCGGGCATAATCGACATCGAAGATTGGTCGTCCGCTCTGTTGTGCCCGATGGTCGATGCCCGGCGAATGGAGGTTTATGCACAGATATTCGACACGACGGGAAATGCCCGAAGCAAAGTCTCGGCGGAGATAGTAACCGGAGAATCTTTTGCCGATTACCGCAAGTCGGGAGGCGAATTCGTGATTTTCGGAAGCGGAGCGGCTAAATGTGCCGGCGTGCTGACCGGTGCGGTATTGGCGGATGTCGTGCCGTCGGTTCGCGGAATGGCTGTGCTCGCGGAACGTGCATTCGTCGCCGGCGATTTCGTCGATACGGCATATTTCGAACCGTTCTATCTGAAAGATTTCGTCGTAACAACCTCGAAGAAAAAGTTGTTCTGAAAACCGGATTTCAGGAATCCATACTATTGACGACCTCGATTTTAGAGGTCGTTATTTTTGTCCGACCGTCGTTCACGCTGTCTCGGAACGACGATTCGAATGAAGTCTTTATATATGGTATCTGCGCAGTTCGCGCTGCAACTCCTTTTCGCGACCGCCAAGGCATTTGTCCACAAGCGCATGAAAACGTGCCGAATGGTTGTGATGAACGGTATGGCAGAGTTCGTGGACGATTACATAGTCCCGCAGATGTTCGGGCAGCGTCATCAGAAACAGCGACAGAGACAGATTGTTGCGACTCGTGCAGCACCCCCACTTCGTTCGGGCGGCACGAACGGTTACTTTGCCGTAAGCGAATCCGAACATCCTTGCGAAATACTCTACCCTCGCCGGCAATGCCGCTTTCGCAGCACGGCGCAACTCCTCTATCTCGTCCGGAGTATATGTCGGTGCGACCGCGCTCCGTTCCGCAATCCGCTTTCGCGCCTGCAATACCCAGTCGATTCTGCTTTCGAGAAACGCCAATGCCCGCCGTTCCGAAACCCCGAACGGAAAACTCAACCTGACCTCTCCTGACGGACGTACCGACAATGAAATTCTCCGATTCCGCCTGCTGCGCACGACCCGAACATCGCCTATTCGGTCTACGGCTACCGTTTTCTCGCTGCTCTCCATTGTCGTTAAAGTCCCTAATGACTTTAAGACCTTTAATATCATCAGTCGCCTATTCTTTGTCTTACGACCTCGAACAGCATCACGGCTGCGGCTGCCGAAACATTGAGCGACTCTATCGCACCTATAAGCGGAATAGCCAGTTGCTCGTCGCACAGTTTGAGCACCTCTTTCGAGATTCCGTTGTCCTCCGACCCCATGACGATTAGCGTCGGTTTGCGGAAATCGGCATCGTACATCAGTTTGCGGCTGTGTTCGGTGGCAGCGACTATTTGGAAACCCTCGCTCTGCAATGCCTTGATCGTATTGCGTATCGACCCCACGCGACAAACCGGAATACGGTTCAACGCGCCTGCCGATGCCTTCATCGCTTCCGAATTGACGGGAGCGGAACTTTTCAGCGAAGTGATTATGCCGTGCGCTCCCGCACACTCTGCCGAGCGGGCGATACCTCCGAAGTTGCGCACGTCGGTTACGCCGTCGAACATGACGATGAGCGGTGTTTCGTCCTCCGGCACCCTTTCGAGAATATCATGCACTTCGACATACTCTATCGCCGCCATCTGTGCGACCACGCCCTGATGATTGCCTTTCGTCAGCCGGTTGAGTTTTTCGACCGGCACCTCCTGAATGCGCAGCCGATGACGGATGCACAAATCGCGCAGGTCGTTCATCAACTGCCCTTCCGCGCCTTTGCGGATGTATATTTTTTCGATTTGTTTTCCCGATTCGACCGCTTCCGCGACGGGACGTATTCCGAATACCAAATTGCTGTCCATAGAAAATTCGTTTTCGCAACAAAGGTACTAAAATATTCGGGATATGCTTTCACGGTCGGGCAAAGTCTTCAATGTATTGCATATATATAGGTAAGTCAAGCCGTCGGGAGCACAAACGAGAAAAAATAGTTATGAAACTATAAAAAATAGTTGTATGTGAAAAATTTTTAGTTACCTTTGCGATACGGATGATCGAAAAAAGCGATTCGGTCGGAAATAACAAATACATATCATGGAAAAACTGACACGCAAAGAGGAGGAGTTGATGACGCTGTTCTGGGAGAACGGAGCGATGTTTGTTCGCGAAGCAGTCGAACTCTATCCCGAACCGCGACCGCATTTCAACACTGTATCGACGATGGTGCGTTCGCTCGAAGCGAAAGGCTATCTCTACCACAAGGCATTCGGCAACACCTACCAGTACTGCCCGACCATTTCCGCAAAGGATTTCTCGAAACGCACGTTGAGCAGCATCGTGGACAAATATTTCCAGAATTCGTACATGAATGCCGTTTCGGCACTCGTCAAGGATGAAAAAATCACGGTCGAGGAACTCGAAGAGTTGATTCGCCAAGTGCAGAACGGCAAATTGTAGGGACATGTACGGCATAATCATATATCTGCTGCAATCGGGCGCATGTCTGGCGGGATTCTATTTCGTCTACAAACTGTTTCTCAGCCGCGAAACGCTCCACAGATTCAACCGTCTGCTTCTGTTGTCGGTAATCGCCGTTTCGGCTGCGCTGCCGTTGTGCCGGATAACCGTCGAGCGTGAGATGCCTGCCGTTTCGATGAATACGAACGCGACGGTCAGCGGAGTTCCCGCTGTCGAAATCATCGAGACCGAAGGTTTCGGCAGCAAAACGGCTGTCTGCATTCTGTTCGCGCTCGGAGCGGCGGCGATGGTCGCAAGGCTGATATTTTCGATAGCGTCGGTTCGCAGAATCATAGCCTCCGGCACTACCGCGACGACCGACGACGGAATCGCGCTGACAATCGTAGACGGCGAAACAAAGCCGTTCAGTTGGATGCGCCATATCGTAATATCGGCAGAAGATGCCGGGGAGGAGAGGCGAATAATCATTGCGCACGAGACGGCGCACATACGCCTCCGCCACTCGTGGGACATACTGGCGGTCGATATCATCGGCTGTCTGCAATGGTTCAATCCCGCGCTGTGGCTCTTGCGGCGTGAATTGCAGTCGCTGCATGAATACGAAGCCGACGACGCCGTATTGAAGTCGGGCGTAAACATAAAGGAGTACCAGATGCTTCTGATAAAGAAAGCAGTTGGCGGACGTCTGCTAACAATCGCCAACTGCCTCAATCACAGTAAACTTAAAAATCGTATCACTATGATGTTACAAAAACCGTCATCGCGGTGGAGTGCAGGCAAAGCCCTGCTCATGCTACCGCTCGTCGGGCTTTCGCTCGGAGCGTTCGCCCGCACGGTCTATGTTCTTCCGAAAGAACAGGACAAAGTTATGCAAAATCCGTCGAACGACCAAATCCCGAACGTCGGAAACAGTGCAGACACGCTGAAAGGCAAAATCGTAACCATCCGTAAAGCCGGCGACACTGCCTCGCCGGCGAAAGGAGAAATCCGGACGATTACTATCCATGACCACTCCGTTGCCTCCGGACAAAGCGGAATGTCGTTCTATATCGACGGTCATAAGATAGATAGCGACACGCTGAAAAATGTGGACACCCAATCCGTCAAGAGCATCACCGTTCTGAAAGGCAAAGCGGCGGATGATGCCGGATACGAGTCGAAAGGCGATAACTGCAAAGTAATCGTTATTTCGACGAAAGACGGAGCGACGACCGTCGCGAACAACGGCACAAAGACAATGTCCACGATAGTAACCGCGACCCCGAAAAGCACAAAATCGGAGAAAAGCCAAAAGACGATATTCATAAAAGGAGAATCGGCAGCGAAATTGGACGGTGCCAAAATCATTCTGAACGGCAAACTGATTACGACCGAAGAACTCGGCAAGGTCGATTCTTCGCAAATCGACAATATCGTCGCCGACAACAGTTCGGGCGAGAACGTAATACGCATAACAACCAGACATATCGACCCGACCGACTATTCGCAACTCGAAAATGCAGAAATATGCGTGAACGGGAAAACCGTCAAGGCTTCGTCGCTGAAAACGCTCGACCAGCGTTGCATCACCGACGTAAACATCGACAAAAGAGGCGGCAAGACCTTAGTAGACATCCGAACCGAAGACGACAGACCGCTTAAAAAGCAGAAATCGAAGAAGAGATAAAACATTTTCAAAAACCGGCATAAGCATAATGAAACCTGCGGAGAGTTTTTGCGAATCCGCAGGTTTTGCATTGCTATATTCGCATTGAAATCGTATTTTTGCAAAAATTCATTCGTCTATGCAACTACACGCTGTTTGCAAATGCAATATCGTATCGGCAGCAATGACACTGTCGATAATCATGCCGTTCGGCTGCGGCACGGCGGCATTTGGGAATCCGACGGTCGCATCTCCGCAGACCGATTCGCTCGCGGCCGTACGCGAACTGCCGCTGCCCAACATTCCCGCGACATTGCGCCGTCCCGGCGAACGCGCCGAATATCTGCTGATGCACTTTTGGGATGCAATGGATTTCGCAGACACGACGGCAAGCCGGAACCGCGAATTCATGGAGCAGAATTTCGCCAACTTCGCATCGGTATTTCCTCATGCCGGCACGACTGCGGTGGCAGCGGCGGTCGGCAGACTGCTGAACCGCGCCGAAGCGGACGAACCGGCTTACATGATGCTGGCGGAAATCGCCGAAAAATATCTGTACGAACCCGACTCGCCGTTGTGCGACGACCAATACTACACCGTCTTTCTCGAAGAGTTGCTCCGCAGTCCGATACTCGACGAATACGAAAAAATACGGCCTGCATATCAACTCGATATCGCACGCAAGAACTGCACCGGCTCGACGGCAGCCGATTTCGCATATATCGACAGGAACGGACACGCCCAAACGCTGCACGGCACGAAGGGAAGGTCTGTACTGCTCGTTTTTTACGACCCCGACTGCTCGCACTGCATGGAAATAATGGCATCGCTCGGCAACGATGCCGCGATACGTTCGGCAGTGGACAGGGGCGAACTCACGGTGCTCGCCGTATTCGCCGACGGCGACCGCGAATCGTGGAAACCGCTGCCGAACACGATTCCCGGCGATTGGACGGAGGCACTCGACACGACAGGCGTACAGGAGCGGGAACTCTACTCGTTCAAACGGCTGCCGACACTCTATCTCCTCGATGAGGACAAACGGGTGCTGCTCAAAGATTGCGACTTGCAGACATTGTCGCAATCACTGGTTCAACGCTTGCAGAATCCGCCGGTTGGCACGGTCGATAACCGGGTTCTCCAATGATGCCGGATATATCCGAGCGGTCTTTTCGGAGGTATGTCCCATGCCTGAACTGATGACCGACAACGGGATATTCGGTTTCGTGCGGCTGTCGCCCAAGTATGTCGCGCAACGTATGAAGTGAGCGGAATATCGCAAAAGCGAGTTCCCGAAAAACGAAGATTCGACAATGTTCGGCGATTTGAAATAAAAACGCTATCTTTGTCGTGTATAAAAGAGGAAAAGAATGGGAAACAAAATCAACGATCCGATTGCGAGATTGATGGGACTGCGGTACAAATCGCATCCTTGGCACGGAATCGAGGTGGGCGAAAATGCGCCCGAGGTGGTTACGGCATTTATCGAAATGGTGCCGACCGACACGGTGAAATACGAATTGGACAAAGTTAGCGGGTACATCAAAATCGACCGTCCGCAAAAATATTCGACGGTAATACCTGCGCTCTACGGCTTCATTCCGCAAAGTTTCTGCGGCGACAGCGTGGCAAAATACTGCATGCAGCAATGCAACCGCACCGGAATTCTGGGCGACGGCGACCCGCTCGACATCTGCGTGCTGACCGAACGCACGATAGCCCATGGCGACATAATCGTCAATGTACGGCCTATCGGAGGATTCCGAATGCTCGACGGCAACGAAGCCGACGACAAAATCATCGCCGTACTGCGCCACGATGCGACATACAGCGGGTACAACGACATCTCGGAGTTGCCGAAAACGATTGTAAACCGTTTGAAGCACTATTTTCTTACGTACAAGGATATGCCCGACACCGACAACTCGAAGCCGAAGCGGGTCGAAATCATCGACACTTACGGCAAAGAGGAGGCATACGAAATCATCCGCCGCTCACTCGAAGACTACAAATGCCATTTCGACGGGCTGGAAGAGATTTTGCGGCACGTGTAGATTATTATCATTATCGGGCGCAGCACGAAAGGATTTTTCGCCGCACCCGGCAATACTTGCAAAAAGACCTCGGCAATCGATGAATTGTCGAGGTCTTTTTCCGTCCATGGACTTGCATATCACGGCTTCGCCGCATAAGCGTAATCGCAATCTCCCGTTATCTTCGTTTCGGAATACTCGTTGCCGAAACGGTCGGTCGCAACGACCCTTACCGTTGCATTGGCGTTCTTCAACGTGTATTTGTAGAGGTGGAATCCGTTCGTCATGTAACTGTTTCGATTGCCGCCGCGATGACCGCGCCCGACGACGCCGACATTATAACCTATCGCCCAGAAATCCTGACTCGAATTATTCGGTACGAGCGTCGGATTCGTCATGCTGTTGGTCGAGGAGTACGGCAAAGTCGTATTGTCGTACTTCCTGTTGGCTATCATCGTCATGTTGCCCGAATAAACTCCGTTCTCATAAACCTTGACCGTCCAACCGGAATCGGCATTGAACACGTTTGCAAGCAGAACGTTGCTTCCGTGCTGATACTGGAAATACTCGTATTTGCCGCCGACCTTTATATTGCCGCGGTAGAGGCGTATCTGATAGTTGCGATCGTTCATGCCGTCATTGACGCCCTTGTAATACCACTCTTTCATGGTCGAGCCGCTGACGGTATATACCGCATATCCGTTCGGACAGCCGTCGCCGTTCAGATTGGAGTACCACCATGCTCCGCAGACAGCCGCATGGACATGTTCGTACATGCCTGATCTCGTCGGTTCGTTGCGCATGTAGTGAGTGTGCCCCGACATGATGTGCCCCTCACTGAACTGCTTCAACAGCGTAAGGACATTCTGGACGTTCTTATTCTTGGAATTGATAATCGGAATATGTACGCACAGAATCACCATCTTCGTCTTCGGAACGAATGACAAATCCTGACGCAGCCACTGATACTGTTCGTCAGTAAATCCGAGCGAATAGTTCGACGCATCGGTAGTGCTGTTGAATATCATGTCGCGCATGCAGACTATATGCACGTCGCCACGGTTCCACGAGTAGTTAATCGGACCGAATACCTTTTCGAACTCGCGCTGGCACTTGATGTCGGTCGTACTGCTCGTCGCATCCGCCGACAAAGGCTTGGTGGAGTAGAAATAGGTATAGTCATGGTTGCCCATTACTTGGAATACCGGCATTCCCATATTGTCCGCCGACATGGCGCTGCGCATGGTCGGCATGTTGCTGACGGTATTCGTCGCGCCCTCCGAGTAGACGATGTCGCCGAGCGTAACTCCGTAGCACGGCAGAGTCTTGGTCGCAGCGTGTCTCTTAATATCGGGAACGCTTTCATTTCTGAATCGGGTAACATGATTCGAGCGGCACTGCGGATCGGCAAAGCAGAACAGGTTGAAATCGGTCTCCGCACCGTTCGGCAGTTTTTCGACCGTAAAGTCGTAACGTCTGCGTGTCGCCGAATAACGTTCGAAGAAGCAAGGCTGTCCATAGGAGTTTACACCGACCTTGCAGTCCGCCGGAATCGAATAGAAAATATACCATGCGTCGCCGTTCGGGAACAGTGAGTAGTAACCGCTCGCATTGGTTCGAACCGCCGAGAAGCCGTCGCTGACAACGACGTCTGACAACGGATTGCCGTCGCTGTCCCTGACGAATCCGCAGGCGATAGGACGGGTGATTGCGGAAGCGGACGTAATCATAATGTCGTCGATGCAGAATCGCGACTGAGAGTCGCCGCCGGCCATGAATTGAATGCGATCGACAGGTCCTACCGACGAGAAATCGACGGAGAACGTCTCCCAGCCCGGCTGACTGCGGCGTCCGCCGATGGTTACCTCTTTCGTATCCTTCACCGCGTCGTTTTCGTCGAGCAGATTGACGACAATGAACGACGTTTGGTCTATCGTGCCGTCCACGAACGGGCAAGCCTTGAACGACACTTCGATTTGCGCGCCGCTGCCCGACAGATTGCAGAGATAAGGCGTGGCGAGCCAGCCCTTCTCGCTTGCCGTACCGATTTTAATGAATCCCTGTCGGACATGAGCCGCATTGCTGCTCCACTCTTCGAGACCGAACAACTGATTGATTTTGGTCGAATACGACGTCAGTCTGCCGGCGTCGGTAGTCGGCGACGTCGCTGCGACCGTATGCGACAAGGCATCGGTCAAGACCTCGGGCGAATACGAACCTGCGGATACGCCTGACAGCGTAACGCTGTTCGCCATATTCATATAGTCTCCGCCCCAGCACAACTTGTCGAAATCTTCATAAAGCACCTCCTTGTTTCCGGCAGTGCGGAGAGCCGAAGTGGAGACTGCGACAGGTTTTGACACTTTGTTCGACATGTCGGTTACCGTAACGTAATAAGTCGTTTGCGGTTCGAGATAAGGGAACGTGAAGCGTGCAGGCCATTCGATGTAGGATTCGTTCGTAGAAATCGATGTCGTATACTCCTGATATTTGTCGGTGCAAGCCGAATTCTTATATATCGCCACCGTATACTTGCGCGACGACTGCTCTGTCTCGCTCCACTCGACGGTAGCCGAATACGGAGATGCAGCGACCTGCTTCACTACCGGAACGTCCGTCGAAACCGCATCGTCGTATTTGACGAAATCGACCTTGATATCGTCCACATGGAAACGGTTGTTCGCCGAAGATACGCTCGCGGCATTGGAGAAGATGATGATTCGCGAAGTAGGCGTAACGCCGCTCAACTCGACGCTGTAAGTGTTCCACTCCAATTTTCTGTCGATGTCGAGAGTTTTGCGGGCGACCTCGCTGTATGCGGAGAGTTTGTAATTCGAACCTACCGTACACCCGTCAGCAGCGCATACTCCGATCTCCGTATGGTCAGCGGCGGAGAGGGTGCCGTAGGTGCAGGCCTTGAACGTTACGCGCACTGTCGCCTTGCCGAGCAGAGCCGACAGTTCGGGCGTAACGATGCCGGCGCGAACCTTAGTTATGCCCAATTTGAGGTATCCCGGGCGGGCAAGGACTGCGGTAGACGTGGAAGATGTCGCGTTGTCGTCAGGATTGCGCCACCAAGCCCAGTCGCCCAGTCCGCAACTGTGCACGATTGATTTGTAGGTCGAGAAGAACTGCTGCTCACGATCGCGCTTCGTATATTTGTATGTCGTCTGGTCGGGCGAAGTGTAATCGCCCCAAGCCGTACCCTGCCCGACGATGTCGGTTATGTCCGAATACGACGACGGGACATATCCCGCCGCGAGAGTCGTGATGTCGCCGTTCCACACGAGTTTGCCGAAATTCTCGAACAGAATCGTTTCGCCCTCGTTGCGGGCTGTCGAAACGACCTCGCCGCAATCGGTCGGAGCGGTCGAAACGGTAAGCATCGCCGATTTTTTGGAGGTCGTGAGATTCTTTACCTGCACCTTGTAGACGGTATTCGGCGTTAGTCCCGTGAATATGAATCGCGGAGGACATGTCGGATTGTCGGCGGAATAAGGGAACAACGTGTTTTTGGTAACACAGAGGTCGTCATTCGGCTGCCATGCGACGAGCAACTGGTTGCGCTCGTCGTAGAGATAGAGTTCGTAGAGATCGGTCGTATCAACCGAATAGTCGGTCGGGAAGCCGTGTGCCGACCAGCCGACAGAGACGGTGGTATCGGTGGCACGGACAAGATTTACCGTCAAAGTCGAAGCATTGCTTTCGAAAACGTATTTCCCGTCGGAGAGTTCGCTCGCCGATGCTACCTGTGCGAATGCCGACTTTACGAGCGGGAAGTTGTAGACCATGCCCGCCTGCAAAGCCTTTGTCGGCTTGCGGCAGAAAGTGTATTTGCCTTTGTTGGTCGTAACGTCATAAAAGACATCGCCCGCAGTCGAAGTGAAATCTATCGGCGCGATGAGTGCCCAGCCGTCGGAAGATACGCCTTTGGCAGGCTCGGCATAGTTGAGCGTAACGTTGCGCTTGTTGAGCGTTCCGAGCGAACGGTTCTCCAAGTCTATGCTGCCCAGACCCGACAGATAGCCGTCCTCGACACGCATCGTTACGGAATTGACGGTTTCGTCGGCATCGACCTCCACCCTGAATCGCGCGATAGCCGCCACCGTGTAGAAATCGAACGACGAAGCATCCGACGTAACGCCGACCATAATGTTGCGCGCGCCCGTATCGGCATCGGAAGATACATGATAGGTCTGGATGTTCGGCAGGGTTACTTTCGCATCACCTGCGGAAATTTCAACCGCCGATGCAGGATAGACCGCATACATCGTCTTCGATTGCGACATGATTGATCCGGTGAACACGCCGTGAACGGTGCCCGCTCCGGATTCGAGTTTGAATGAAGCGGTGTTGGTCAAATCGGTTACCGCAATTTCGTCGTCTGTCCGCCACAACATCTGTATCGAACCGTCCGCCAACTGTTCGGCAAGAGTGCGGCTGTCGGGACACTCCTCTATAAATGCATCGACAGTCGTTACGCCGAGACCGCCGGCGGCATCGACGCTGTCGTCGGTGCGGGAACATGCCGTCATCGCGAAAACGGCGCACGCCAATGTTAAAAATGTAAGTTTTTTCATAATCGCCTCTCTTTTTCAATTATCCCAAGCGTCGCCGCCATCCCCGTAATTCATATCGGGATCCGATATCTCGAATCCTCTCTCCACATGCAGCCTAACGGACTGAACGGACGGTTGTTGATATTTTTTCATATCATCATTGAATTAAGTAAATCGTTTTATATAACAACAAAGATACGAAATATCTATTATCTTTGCAAAAAATCAAAAGCAGCAAAACTTTTACGATTATGAAAAAAGTCTATGTCTTCCCCGGTCAGGGCGCGCAATTCAGCGGTATGGGCAAAGATCTTTACGACAATGTTCCGCAAGCGAAAGAACTGTTCGACAAAGCGAACGGAATTCTCGGATTCGACATTACCGAAATCATGTTCAACGGCACTGCCGACGAATTGAAGCAGACCAAGGTTACCCAGCCGGCAGTATTTCTGCATTCGGTAATTCTCGCCGAGTCGCTCGGCATCGAACCCGACGCCACGGCAGGGCACTCGCTCGGCGAATTTTCGGCTCTTGTGGCAGCGGGCGCACTGTCGTTCGAGGACGGACTGCGGTTAGTGGCGAAACGTGCCGAAGCGATGCAGAAGGCCTGCGAAATGCAGCCCGGGACCATGGCGGCAATCATCGGTCTCGACGACAAGACCATCGAGGACGCATGCGCAAGCGTCGAAGGTACGGTCGTCGCGGCCAACTACAACTGCCCCGGTCAGTTGGTCATATCGGGCAGTCTCGATGCCGTGAACGCCGCCTGCGGGAAACTCAAAGAGGCAGGTGCGCGCCGTGCGCTCGTGCTTCCGGTCGGCGGAGCGTTCCACTCGCCGCTCATGGAGCCCGCACGCAAGGAGTTGGAACAGGCTATCGCCGAAGCGCCGTTCCGCGCGCCGAAATGTCCGATATATCAGAATGTGGACGCGAAACCGCATACCGCTCCGGAGGAAATCAAGGAGAATCTCATCGCCCAACTCACCGCTCCCGTACGATGGACATACATCGTCCGCAACATGATTGCCGACGGTTTCGCCGATTTCACGGAACTCGGACCGGGCAGCGTATTGCAGGGACTTATAAAAAAGACCGACCCGGGAGTCGCGACAGAGTCGAAAGCGAGCCTGTAAACCGCAGACAGTTTTACGATATTCGGCGGGACGTTTGCCTTGGCGGCAACGTTCCGCCGATTGGCAGTAATAAAGGAGTGCGGGGCATATTTTCTTAATATATTGCGTATATTTTATAAAAATTTAAATAAAATCTTGCGCAAAGTAAATATTTTTGCTATTTTTGTCCTGCAAAAAGAGATTAAAAGTCAATTCGGAGATGAGTTCACTTATAGATTTTTTCAATAATCAAGCGACAGAGAACAAAGGTCTTTCGCACAAAAACAATATCATCAAACGCAGCATCATCGCCTACATGGCGATAAACGGCGAATCGACGCTCGCCGAACTGACGAAAGAGTTGAAAATAAGCGTTCCGACAATCACCAAACTCGTTCAGGAGTTGGTCGAGGAGGGAATCGTGAACGATCTCGGCAAGGTCGAAACCCCGGGAGGAAGACGTCCGAACGTATTCGGACTGACCAATTCGACCATCTATTTCGCAGGAATCAACGTTGGTCGCGACCGCATGACATATGTCATCACGGATTTGCAGAACAACATCATACAGGAGGTCGTGGACGACACGTTCGAATTGACCGACCGTTCGCAGTGTCTGGAAAAAATCTGCTCTAACATCGAAAACTTCATCGACAACTGCGGAATCGAGAAGAACAAGATTCTCGGTGTCGGAGTCTGCATCGTCGGTCGTGTGAACACCCAGCAGGGACGTTCGTACAAATACTTTACGAACATCGAGGAGTCGCTGCACGACATCATCGAAAAGCGAATCGGCATCCGCGTCCTCGTCGAAAACGACACTCGTTCGCGATGCTATGCCGAATATACCTGCGGCAAATCGAAGGACGAGAGCGACGTCATCTACCTGCATCTCGGACTGGGCGTGGCTATCGGAATCGTTGCCGACGGCAAACTCTATTACGGGAAAAGCGGTTTCGCAGGCGAATTCGGGCACATTCCGCTGTTCGACAACGAGAAAATCTGTTTCTGCGGCAAAAAGGGCTGTCTCGAAACCGAAATATCGGGTATCGCCATAGAGGAGAAGATGCGCGAACTCGTCAAGGGCGGAGCGAACACCATCCTGCGTCCCAAATACGAAAGAAACGAACAAATCCACATAAACGACATCATCGCTGCTGCCCAAAACGACGACAACCTGTCTATCGAACTTATCGAGGAGGCGGGCGAAAAGGCGGGGAAGGCGGTTGCGTTCCTGATAAACATCTTCAATCCGGAGACCGTCATCGTCGGGGGGAATCTCGCAGCGGCAGGCGACTACATCATGCTGCCGCTCAAATCGGCTACCAACAAATATTCGCTGAGCCTCGTGTACAAGGATACCAAATTCCGCGTATCGAAGATGAGCGACAATGCTCCGGCATGGGGTGTGGCGATGCTTATACGCAATCAGGTCATAGGATTGTAGAGGATGTCGCTCCGAGGAGAAAAATGCAGTCTGCGTAGTGTCGGGTCGAAAGACATCGACACTATTCTTTTGTGGGAAAACGATCCTAAGGTGCGCAATGTCGGCGATGCCGAAAAGATTTTCATCCGCGAAGACATCGAACGGTTCGTGCGGAACCAGCAGCACGACATAGCCGTAACGGAACAATCGCGCTTCATGATAGACACTCCCGACGGTCGGACGGTCGGAGCGATAGACCTGTTCGATTACGACGGTTCGACGGCGGGCATAGGCATTCTCGTATATGCCGCCGAAGACCGGCGCAAAGGATACGCCGCCGATGCGCTGCGGACAATTATCGGGCATGCACGGAATTTGAGAATGTCGGCGCTGTACGCCTCCGTCGCCTCGGGCAATACGGCAAGCCTGCGCCTGTTCGACACCTGCGGATTCAGGCGCACAGGCGAATCGGACGGAATCGTATATTTCAGACTGGAATTATTTTAGTATCTTTGCCGAAAAAGATATAAAACCGGGTAAAAAACATGAGAATCATATCTCCTTCAATACTTGCAGCCGATTTCGGCAATCTCGGGCACGACGTGGCGATGCTCGACGAGTCGCGTGCCGAGTGGATACATTTCGACGTCATGGACGGAGTGTTCGTACCGAACATTTCGTTCGGATTTCCCGTACTTAAATCGGTGCGCAAAGCGACGAAAAAGGTGCTCGACGTACACCTGATGATTACCGACCCGATACGGTATGTAAAACGTTTCGCCGAAGCGGGGGCGGATATCGTAACGATTCACTGCGAAGCGACCGACGACATCGCCGCATGCATCGAAGCCATACGCTCCGCAGGTGCGAAGGCCGGCATAAGCATAAAACCGGCGACGGATGTGCATGTATTGGAGAAGTGGTTGCACGATATAGATTTGGTGCTCGTCATGAGCGTGGAGCCGGGATTCGGCGGGCAGTCGTTCATCGAGGCATCGACAGGCAGAATCGCCGAACTGCGCCGTATGGCCGATGCCTGCGGTTCGAGATGCCTTATCGAAGTGGACGGCGGAATTTCGGCAGCCAATGCAGCCGCGATTTTCGATGCCGGTGCGGATGTTCTCGTAGCGGGTTCGTCGGTATTCGGTGCCGCCGACCCGAAAGCCGAAATAATCAAAATGCTCGAAGCACGATGATTTCGATAGACAATCTCACGGTAAGTTTCGGAGGCTGGACGCTGTTCGACCGGATTTCGTTTCTGATAAATCCGAAAGACCGTATCGGTCTGGTCGGCAAGAACGGCGCAGGCAAAACCACGATACTCAAACTTATCGCCGGCGAACAGCAGCCCGCATCGGGTGCCGTAACGCGCAACGGCGAATGCACCATCGGTTATCTTCCGCAGCAAATGAAGGTCGCCGACACCACTACCCTGCTCGACGAAACCGAAAAGGCTTTCGACGAGGTGCTGCGCATCGAGGCCGAAATAGAATCGCTGACGAAGCAGATTGCCGAACGCACCGATTACGAATCGGCGGAGTACGAATCGCTGCTCCACAGGCTCAACGAGGAGAACGACCGCTACCGCATTCTCGGCGGCGACACGCGCGATGCCGACATCGAGAAGACGCTGCTCGGGCTCGGCTTCCGCCGCGAGGATTTTCTGAAACCGACGAGTCAGTTCTCGGGAGGCTGGCGCATGCGCATCGAGTTGGCGAAACTGCTGTTGCGCCGACCGTCCATATTTCTGCTCGACGAGCCGACGAACCATCTCGACATAGAGTCTATACAGTGGCTCGAAGAGTATCTGCGCAACTACAACGGCGCAGTTCTGTTGATTTCGCACGACCGTGCATTTCTGGACAACGTTACGACCCGCACCATCGAGTTGTCGCTCGGCAGGATATACGACTACAAGGTTCCCTATTCGCAGTTCGTCGTCCTGCGTGCCGAACGGCGTGCGCAGCAGATGGCGGCATATCAGAATCAGCAGAGGCTTATCGAAAAGAGCGAAGAGTTCATCGAGAGGTTCCGCTACAAGCCGACCAAATCGAATCAGGTGCAGTCGCGCATCAAGCAACTCGACAAACTCGAACGAATCGAGGTCGAGGAAGAGGATTTGGCGACGCTGAACATAAAGTTCCCGCCGGCACCACGGTCGGGGCAGATAGTCGCCGACATTAAGGGAGTCGGAAAGGCGTTCGGCAATCACCGGGTATTCGCAGGCGCGGAGTTCACCATACACAAGGGCGACAAAATCGCGCTCGTAGGTCGCAACGGCGAAGGCAAAACCACGTTCGCCCGCATGCTTATCGGCGAAATAGAACCCACCGAGGGAGAAATCAAAATCGGAGCGAACGTGAACATCGGATACTATGCCCAGAATCAGGACGACCTGATGAACGGCGATTTCACGGTCTACGACACGCTCGACAGAGTGGCGGTCGGCGATATCCGCACTCGGCTGCGCGATATTCTCGGTGCATTCCTTTTCCGCGGCGAGGACGTGGACAAGAAGGTCAGGGTTCTGTCAGGCGGCGAACGTTCACGGCTGGCAATGGCGCGAATGATGCTCGAACCGCACAATCTGCTCGTGCTCGACGAACCGACGAACCACATGGACATGCGGTCGAAGGATATTCTGAAATCGGCGATACGGAAATTCGACGGAACGGTCGTCGTCGTATCGCACGACCGGGAGTTCCTCGACGGAATAGTGGACAAAGTCTACGAATTCCGCGACGGAGGCGTGCGCGAATATCTCGGCGGAATCTATTATTTCCTCGAAAAGCGCAAAATCGAGAATCTGCACGAGATAGAGCGCAAATCGTCCGCTGCAGGAGTCGCAGCGCAGTCGTCCAAGCCCGAATCAGCAGCGGGCAAACTCTCCTACGAACAGAAAAAGGAACAGGAGAAGGCGATACGCAAAATCAAAAAGAACATAGAGTCTATCGAGACCGAACTCGGCGAAATCGAAAAGGAGATAGCCGGTTACGATGCGAAATTCGCCGCCGCTACCGATTACGACGCCGAAGCCTACAAGGCATACGATGAACTGAAAAGGCAGTACGACCGTCTGATGCACGAGTGGGAAAAAGCGAATTACGAACTGGAAATAACGGAAGAAAGATAAAACCGTTATAGTCTTTAACGACATTAAAGCGGCAGGCTTGAATGCCTGCCGCACGACCTTAAAATCTTTAAGGAAAACCTTACCTCCCCGCTTATTCTTTGTCCGGCAGACACTCGTCGCCGAGACATTCACGCACGGCATCGGCGAATATTCGTGCCATACGCGACTGAATCTCGGCATCGCTGCCTCGGGTCGGATGCCAACCGTAGGTTACGCCATACAGAACCTCGGTATCGCCATAACCGTTTCGTGCGAACTGCAACGAAACCTGTTCGCCGTTCTCATCGGGAACATCCTTCGTAAAACCGATATTCTCATCGAATGCGCAAAGGGTCGCATAATCCTTCCAGCGATTGGCCAAACGGCGGATAGAAGCATTATAGACCACTCGCGCATCGTGCCAATATGTACATAAGATAATCTTTACGGGTTTACCGCCGGCGACGCCGAACCACTTGGAGTCCGGATTGTTTTCGAGAGCACGGCATTCGTCGATATATCGGCGGATGATATAGTCGAACGCCTGCGAATAATCCATTCTTTCATTTACGTCGTAATCGTGGTAGTCATCGAGAAGTTTGCTTTCGTCGCACACCTCCATTTCATGACAGTGCATTATGGCGAACACGTCGAACGAGTCGAGTTCCGCAAGCGAAAATTCCTCACCCTTTGAAATTCTGACCGCGCTGTCGGTCGGGCGGGTACCCGATATCGCGCGATTTATAGGTAACAATCCGAGTTGCTCGCAACCCATCTCGAACCATGTGTTTCCGGGACAGACTATGGATGCTCCGATCATATATATCGACTCCGCCTTGTGCTGCTGTGGCGGCTCTTCTCCGGGCTGATTATCGTTGCACGATGCGAAAACAGTTATTGCAAAGAGAGATAAAAGTGCATGTACGTATTTCATAATCGCAGTTTTTTATAAAAATCTACAAAAGTATATCATTTTGACCGGATATTCAAATATAATTCCGTATTTTTGTTGTGAAAAATCGCAAATCGCATGGATTGGAACATCGTCATAATGCTTATCGTCTCCGGCATCGTGGTCGGTATTATCAATACTCTCGCAGGCGGAGGATCTATCATTACGATAACCATGTTCACTGCCCTCGGGCTGCCGATAACGGTCGCCAACGGCACCAATCGCATAGCCGTTCTGTTTCAGAATCTGACTGCTACGGCGACATTTCTCAAAAAACGCATGCTCAACATCCGGCACGGGCTGTTATTGTCTATTCCCGTTATCGTCGGCAACATCGCGGGTTCGCTCGTGGCTACGCATATAGACGAAACGGCATTCAAAATATGTTTCGGCGTAATTCTGCTCGTAATCCTCGTATACATCATTTTCGACAACAAATTCAAAATCAAAGAGGGGCACAATATCGACATCAAACCGCAACATTATCTGTGGTTCCTGCTGATAGGATTTTACGGCGGCTATATTTATATAGGGATAGGTTATCTGATTCTTGCCATAACGCTGTGGTCGATGCGCATGGACATCGTGGCGGCGAATGTCATCAAGGGGTTCGTAATACTTATCGCAACGCCGTTCTCGCTTGCAGTATTCATGATTAACGAACAGGTAGCCTACATGTTCGGACTGCTGCACGGCGTCGGCAACATCATCGGGTCGTTCATCGCGTCGCACTATCTCGTCGGCTGGGGCAAAGGATTTATCAAGGGATTTACGGCAATCGTCGTTATAATCTGTTTCGCCGACCTGATAGGCATCATATCGCTGCACGATATTTTCTATTCTATGATGGCAATCGGCAAATAACAAAACTCTCACAACCTGTCCGCCGGATATCTTGCCGTTTCGCCGAAAATATCGTATCTTTGCCCGAATTATGGAAGACTGCATAAAAATATCGGGAGCAAGGGTTCACAACCTCAAAAATATCGATCTCGAAATACCGCGCAACAGTCTTGTCGTCATCACGGGATTGTCGGGTTCTGGCAAGTCGTCGCTTGCTTTCGACACCATATATGCCGAAGGGCAGCGCAGATACATGGAAACGCTCTCCACCTATGCCCGACAGTTCATCGGTTCGATGGAGCGTCCCGACGTCGATAAAATTACGGGGTTGAGCCCCGTTGTCGCTATCGAGCAGAAGACGACCAACAAGAATCCCCGTTCGACAGTCGGCACGGTAACCGAAATCAACGATTTTCTGCGACTGCTTTTCGCCCGTGCATCGAGAGCCTACTCGCCTGCAACCGGCGAACTGATGACGCACTATACGGACGAACAGATTTGCGATTTGATTCTGAAAGATTACTCCGACCGCAAAATAGCCCTGCTCGCACCGATTGTCAAAAGCCGCAAAGGACATTACCGCGACCTGTTCGAATCGCTGGCGAAACGGGGCTACATATATGCCCGCATCGACGGCGAGATTCGGGAATTCGGCGCGGGAGAACGGTTAGACCGTTACAAGATACACTCCATAGAACTCGTAATCGACCGTCTGACGGCAGGCGAACAGTCGCGCAACCGCATCATGGCTTCGCTCAGGGAGGCTATGCGGCAAGGCAAAGGCACCATGGCGTTGCACGACTACGAATCGGGGACATTGCGCTACTATTCGCGGCATCTGATGTGCCCGACCACCGGAATGGCATTCGAAGAGCCTGCGCCTCACACCTTCTCGTTCAACTCGCCGAAAGGCGCATGCCCGCGATGCAACGGATTGGGCGAAGAGACCGTTTTCGATACCAAAAAGATTATTCCCGACGACAAATTGTCGCTTCGCGAGGGTGCGGTCGCACCGCTCGGCAAGGGGCGTACGAATCTGCTTTTCACGATACTCGAAGCACTCGGAAAACGCTACGGATTTTCGCTCGACGACCCTGTCGGCACCATATCGTCCGACGGGCTCAACGCGATTCTGTACGGCGACCCCGAACCGGTTACCATCAATCTCGCCGACTTCACCTATCAACACGGAATGCAGATGCGCCAATGGGAGGGCGTGGCAGAGTATATCAACGAAACGCTTTACAACGATGACGAGGATTCCCGTCGCGGCGAAAAGTGGCGCAAACAGTTCGTCGCATACCGCAAATGCTCGTTATGCGGCGGTACGAGGCTGAAAGAGGAGGCGTTGCATTTCAAAATCGGAGACAAAAACATAGCCGATTTGTCGGCGATGTCGATTTCTGCACTGTCGGAATGGATGTCGCATATCGACGAATATATGAACAAGCGCGAACAGGCTATCGCACAGGAGATTGTCAAGGAGATACGCGAACGTCTCAAATTCCTGACGAATGTCGGGCTGGGCTATCTTTCGCTCGACAGGGCGGCTCGGTCGCTGTCGGGCGGCGAGAGTCAGCGAATCAGACTTGCAACGCAAATAGGCTCGAAACTCGTGAACGTCCTGTATATTCTCGACGAGCCGAGCATAGGCCTGCATCAGCGCGACAATCAGAAACTTATCAACACGCTGAAAGAGTTGCGCGACGCCGGCAACTCGGTTATCGTCGTCGAGCACGACGACGGCATGATGCGGGCGGCAGATTTCATAGTCGATGTCGGACCCAAGGCAGGACGTCGCGGAGGGCATATCGTCGCGAGCGGAACATTCGACGACATAATTTCGTCGGACAGCATCACCGCCGACTACCTCAGCGGGCGCAAACGGATAGAGATTCCGAAGACACTGCGCAAAGGCAACGGCAAAAGCATCCGAATAAGAGGTGCGCGCGGAAACAATCTGAAAGGGATAGATGCCGAATTCCCGCTGGGCAAGTTCATCTGCGTAACCGGAGTAAGCGGTTCGGGCAAATCATCCCTCGTGAACGGCACGCTCGTCCCGATACTTTCGCATACATTGTACAAATCCTACGACAAGGCTCTGCCTTACGATTCGGTAGAGGGCATCGAAAATATCGACAAACTCGTTGTCGTAGACCAGTCGCCCATCGGGCGTTCGCCGCGAAGCAATCCGGCGACCTACTCCAATGTTTTCAGCGATATACGCAAACTGTTCGAGCAAACCCCCGACGCGCAGATACGCGGATTCAAGGCTGGTCGGTTCTCGTTCAACGTCCGCGGCGGCCGCTGCGAAGAGTGCAAGGGTGCGGGCATACAAACGATAGAGATGAATTTCCTGCCCGACGTTTACGTAAAGTGCAAGGCATGCGGCGGCAACCGATACAACCGCGAAACGCTCGAAGTCAGATACAAGGGCAAGAACATAAACGACGTTCTGAACATGACGGTGAACATGGCGGTCGATTTTTTCGAGCCTATACCGTCGATATATAACAAACTCAAAGCGATACAGGATGTCGGTCTGGGTTATCTGACGCTCGGGCAGCCGTGCACCACTCTTTCGGGCGGCGAAAGCCAGCGCATAAAACTGTCGTCGGAACTCTCGAAACGCGATACGGGGCGCACGCTGTACATTCTGGACGAGCCGACGACGGGTCTGCATTTCGAGGACATCAACCTGCTGCTCGGCGTGTTGAACAAACTCGTCGATCGCGGCAACACGGTAATCGTCATCGAACATAACCTCGACGTGATAAAGGTTGCCGACCATATCATCGACATCGGTCCCGAAGGAGGCGACGAAGGCGGTCGAATCATCGCCGAAGGCACTCCCGAAGATATTGCCCGCTGCAAAGACAGTTACACCGGAAGATTTCTTAAACAAACACTATCGACCGGGAAATAAGAAACCGCCGAACGGCGTTCAATTAACTTTATTTATCAACCAAAATTTCATTCAAGATGAAGAAACATTCAACCGCAAAGCCGGTTCCATGCTTCAAACGATGGACGCGGACGAACTACGCAGTATTCGCCAGCCTTCACCGTCAGGTCATGATCGGCGTGCTCGCGGTCGGAATGTCGATTCTCTTGCTGACGGCAGAAGAGGCTGCTGCACAGACCGACACGGTCTTCGTATTCGGAAATACCCGAATCGGCGAAGTGGAGGTCGTCGGGACGAAACAAAGTCCCTCGCGCAGCATTCTTCCGCAAACCCGCGTATTCGATCGCGCCGCAGATGCCGCCGCACCGCTTACCACTCTGGAAGAGGCGTTGCGCATCAGCCCGTCGATCGACATCAGGGAGCGCAGCGGCAAGGGAGCACAAGCCGACATTTCGGTCCGCGGAGGGTCTTTCGACCAAACTATGCTGATGCTCAACGGCATCAATTTCACGGATGCCCGAACCGGACATCAAACACACTCTCTGCCGATAGATATGGACTGCATATCAGGCATCGAACTCATAACAGGCGTTTCCGGAGTCGGGGCCTACGCCGGAGCG
Organism: uncultured Alistipes sp.; assembly: GCA_964427035.1. Taxonomy (GTDB): domain Bacteria; phylum Bacteroidota; class Bacteroidia; order Bacteroidales; family Rikenellaceae; genus Alistipes. Next base: position 19,231 of record CAYRSF010000039.1, on the reverse strand, counting down.
GTGAACATCCGCACCCAACCGCTCTACCCTGCCTATCTGCGATTGAGTCTCGAAAGCGGACAGCACGGATACTTCTACTCCAATCTCTCGGGAGCAATCACGCACAACAAATTTTCGGTGTTCGCCGCCGGTTCGTACCGGAAGAGCGACGGTTACATCTACAACACCGATTTCAGCAATGCCAACGGTTATCTGCGAATGACATACGACTCCGACAAAGCGGGATTATTCGACTTTCAGGCGGGAGTTCAGGGACGCAGATTCGGCTCGAACGGCTTTTACGGAGCATACAACCGCGACCAGTTCGAACAGACATCGACCGCACTCGGTTCGCTGCGCTGGGTCAAGGTTTTCGGACGGTTCAGAATCTCGGCGAATGCGAGTTACCGCAAAAACTTCGACCGCTACGAATGGACTCGCGGAATACCGATGAACTACCACAATACCGACAATGTCGGTGCGGAATTGTGGGGCGACCTGCGCTGGAAAGGCGGCATAACATCGCTCGGCGGCGACTACATCTACAACCACATTTACAGTTCCAATCTCGGTGAAGCGATGCAGACGCCGCGGGGACATTACAAATACTCGCAATCGCGCAATGTCGGCAACATCTGGCTGCGGCACGTCAAACGCTGGAAACTGTTCGACATCGCAGGCTCGGCGGGCATATGTTTCACACCTTACGGCACGTCGGCGTCATGGGCAGTAACCGGCGGCTATCGCGACGACAAAGGGTGGAGAGCGGAGATAGGTGCGGAGCAGTCGATGCGGCTGCCTACATTCACCGATCTTTATTACAAATCGGCAGCCCAACTAAACAATCCCGACCTCGTACCCGAGCGGGCGATAACATATCATATCGGCGCAGGCTATTCACGCAGCGCATGGCATGCATCGGCACAACTGTTCTATCGCGACGGACGCAACGTAATCGACTGGGTATGGCGCGACGAAATAGTCGTAGACGGCGAAACGTACCGCGACAAATGGCACTCCGAGCAGGAATCGCGCCTCGGAACGTTCGGGGCGGAGGTTTCGGGCGGCTACACCTCCGGCAAAGGGATTTTGCGCCGTGCAACGCTCGCATACGGCTATCTCACGACATCGCGGCTGAAAGACGTAACGACATCGAGCGTATTCGACTACATGCGCCACAAACTCTCGGCATCGATTGAGATTCGTCCGCTCGGCGACCTGTCGATAGCACTGACCGGAACGCTTTACGACAGATACGGGGCTTACACCGACTATCTGCGCGACGACAAGGGCGATTTGATTTACGACGAGGCAGGGCACATGCAGACCGCACAGCGGGATTTCAAGCCCTATTTTCTTCTCGATGCACGGGTGCGCTACGAAATAGGGGCTGTCGCGATACATATCGACATGTCGAATATCACCGATACGAATTATTGCGATTTCGGAGGATTGCGCCGTCCGGGGTTCTGGCTCACCGGCGGAGTAACGTTCACCATAAAATAGCGACTGCCGGCAATATCGTCTGATATTGCCGGCATCGGACATACGATAATCCCGAACCAAATATCAAAATCAGCGACAATCCGAAAGGGATTGTCGCTGATTTTATAATACAGCCCGACCGCTTTACGGTCTGCGATTACTCCTGTGCAGGGGCTTCCGTCGCTGCTTCTGCCGCCGCTTCGGTCTCTGCCGCCGGTTCGGCAGCAGGAATTTCAGCCTGCGGCATTACAGGTTCGGTGGTCGTCATCTTCTCGATAAGCGCACCTGCATCCTTGGCAGCGGACGAATTGCTCTCCGAAACGAGATGACTGTCCATAGCCAAAGTCGCCAAAAGGCTCAATACGAGAATTACGACAGCCATTCCCCACGTGAATTTTTCGAGGAAATCGGCAGTCTGACGTACGCCCATAACCTGATTGGATGCTCCGAAATTGGCAGCCATACCGCTTTTAGGGCTCTGCACGAGAACGGCGAGAACGATAAGTACGCTCGCAATCAGAATCAATACAATGCAAAGTGTGTATAACATAATTATCTGTTTTAATTATTTTTCGTCAGTTTTTCGATTTTCTCGGCAAAGTAAATACTTTTTTCCGTATTTAGCAAACTTAATTTACGATATATTGCTATCGCCTCCTCTTTAAGCCCCTGCGCGATATAGACCTCGGCAAGTTCTTCCGACACTATGTCGTCCTCGTCGTCGAGTTCGGCTTCGGTGCGGACGGCATCCGTATCGACCGATTCATCGACTACTATACGATAGTCGCCGAGCCGCAGGAACTTGTCGATTATCTCGCCCTCAGTAACCGCGGCGAGACGTTCGGCATCGACAGGTTTCAGCGCGAGCGACGATATCGAACGGTTGGTTCTCAATACATCGAGCAGCGAATCGGCGCAACCCGCTGCGGTCGCCCTTGCGACACGGGCGGCAGTAAACCACGGAAACTCGGCGACAAGCGAATCCACAGCCGCCGATTCGGGAGCGGGCGCATGTCCGCCGGTACGAATATACTCTTTGAATCGTTCCATAAAAATCGCTACCAGTTGGAAGCCGCCGCCTGAAAAATATCGGTTACGAGTTGGTTTACTATTTCCGATATCAATTCGTCCTGAACCTCGGTAAGCAGCCGGGTGGAATCGTAATCGGCGTAGGCCGAAAATGTCTTGTTGAAAGACATCTTGTCGTCGATGGCATTGGTAAACTTCACCTTGACCGTAATGGTCAGTCGGTTCTGCAAGGCATAATCGCCGCTCGACACCGAAGATGTCGTGGAGGTATAACCGACTATCTCGCCTTCGAAAGCGAAATCCCCGCCCTCCTGAACTTGCGTCAGGCGGGTGGACGAAGCGAATTTCTGCGTCAGTTCGTCGGTAATGGTCGAACTCAAAGTCGGTGCGACCATGGGGGCGTTGTTCGGGAAATAAGCGACGCTGAACGTTTTAGCATCGGGCGGAATGGATGCACCGGAAAGCGAATATTTTACGGTGCAGCCGTTCAGAATCGTCGCCAAAGCGAGCAATGCAATATAAATAATCGTTTTTTTCATAAATTCTAATCGGTAATGCCCAACTCTTTGATTTTGCGGTAGAGCGTCCGCTCCGACATGAACAGTTCGGCGGCGGCTGCCCTGCGGCTCCCTCCGTGCCGGCGCAATGCTCTGACTATCTTCTCGCGCTGCATATCCGCCTTGCTCATTTCGCGCGGCGACTCCTCGACTATCTCGCTTTCGGCGTACACCTCCGCACCACGGGCTTGCGACGGCAGCAGTCCGACGATATCCTTGTGTTCGGCTCCCGACTGCCGCATAGGTGCGACATAGCCGCCGTGCATATCCATGACCATGCGTTTGAGGTCGTTTATGTCGTTGCGCATGTCGAACAGAACCTTATAGAGCAGTTCACGCTCGGAGTTCATCTCCTCCGTTTGCGCCGAACCCGTAATGCTCGGCGACGAACCGCGATTCTCGGTAAGATATTTCGACAGTATCCCGGGCGTAATCGTCCGCGACTCCTCGACAGCCGAAATCTGTTCAGCCACGTTCTTCAACTGGCGGATATTGCCGCGCCAATAGTACGTTTCGAGCATCCGGCGGGCTTCCGCATCGAGCGTAACGGCAGGCATGCGGTATTGAACCGCAATGTCGCTCGCGAATTTGCGGAACAGAAGATATATGTCGTCAGGACGTTCGCGCAGTGCCGGAACCGATATCGGAACCGTATTCAGGCGATAATACAAATCTTCGCGAAACCGTCCCTCGGTTATCGCCTTCATCAAATCGCTGTTGGTGGCGGCTACGACACGCACGTTGGTTTTCTGCACTTTCGCCGAACCTACGCGCATGAATTCGCCCGTCTGCAAGACACGCAGCAGACGCACCTGTGTCGAAAGCGGCAGTTCGCCGACCTCGTCGAGGAATATGGTTCCGCCGTCAGCCTCCTCGAAATACCCCTTGCGGGAGTCGATGGCTCCGGTGAAAGCACCCTTTTCGTGCCCGAACAGTTCGGAATCGATGGTGCCGTCCGGAATCGCACCGCAATTCACGGCGACGTATTTATTGTGCTTGCGGGCGGAAAAAGCATGTATGACCTGCGGAAAAAACTCCTTGCCCACACCGCTCTCGCCCGTTACGAGAACCGACAAATCGGTCGGTGCGACACGCACGGCGACCTCCAAAGCCCTGTTCAGGAGTTCAGAGTTGCCGATAATGCCGAATCGCTGTTTTACGGAGATTATATCCATGATTTCGTTTTTTACTCGTTACCGGATGCCGGATGTTCGATTTGCAGTCTCAACGCATCCATCATCGCCTCGTCGTCCTGCTCGGCAGAACAGAAATAGCCATAAACCATAACTGCGACTGCGGCGAGCAGCACTGCGACAGCCGCAATCATAAACCAGTCCGCACCGCGTTTTTTCGGTTCGCCGCGACGGCGATTCGAGACGGCAGTCTTCGGACAGCCGTACTGCATATTCGCCCGGCGAGTGTCAGGTTTTGACACAGCGGTTTTAGCCGCCGGTTCGGCTTTCGTCATATCTGAAACAGGCTTTGCAAGCGGTCTGTCGGGGAGTTTCGCCGCATTGGAAACGAACTTTATCTCGCCGCTGCCGTCCGTCGTCAGAAAGCCGAGACCGCCCATTGCGAAACGACCTTTTTCGGAGAGCGCATTGCGGACATCGAAAATGAATCTGTCGATTGCGCCCGCACACTCCAATTCGGACAGTCCGCCGGCAGCCAACAATCCGCGCAGTACGCCGTCGTCGGTTTTGAGAAGTTCGGAGAAGAGAACCTCCCCCCGATTCTTGACGACGAACGCCCCGAAAGAGGGAACGACAAGCCGGCGGTTGTCGCGCAGATAATTAACTATTACATCGATTACATCCATAACATTCGACTACTATTACGCAAAAATAGTCATTTTAGTACAAATCTCCATTGCAAACAGCAACAATTTTCGGCACCGCGGCTAATCGACGAGCAGAAAAGCGGCATAGCATGCCACAACAATCGCAAGGCAAAGCACCTTGACCGCCGTATTTTTCGTGCGCAACGCCGGAAGCATCGCCAACGTCGCCACGCATCCGAATATGAGCAGATTCTCGACCTTGGGGTCCGAATAATCGTAGACATTGCTGCCGATGCAGAGCAAATCGGCGACACAGAGTATGACGAAATTGAACAGATTGCTGCCGATGATGTTTCCTACGGCGACATTGTAATTTTTCATGCGGAACAGTGCGACGGTGGACGAAACCTCCGGGAGCGAAGTCGCTACGCCGAGGAATATCGCACCGGCAAGACCCATTCCGATATTGTATTCCATTGCCAAATCGTCGGTAATATAGGTCATCAGAATGCTCGATGAGATGATGCCGACGCTGACTGCCGCGAAACGCACGGCTATCTGCCGCGTCGTAAGAGGGATAGTCTTGTCGTAATTTTCGACAGTGCTGTCATTCTCGCCCGAAAGATATCGCACTCCGAGCGCATACAGAACGATGATAACGAACGTTACGATGTTCAATGTAACAATCTCGAAATCGATGATATTGAAGCGGTTGAGTATCAGCACTCCGTATATCAGCAATACGAAATGCGTAACGGCGATGTTGCCTTTCGCGACAGCGGCTCTGCGGAAACCGCGTATTGCGACAATGCCGAGCAGTGCCAGAATCGCCACATTGAACAGATTGCTGCCGAGAATATTGCCGATGCAAAGACTCGGCTTGTTCAGCAAAACGGTAGCGGATATACTCGTGAAAAGTTCGGGCAGCGAAGTAACCGCCGACAGCAGAACGCCGCCCAAAAACGCTCCGGACAAACCGGTCGTCTTGTCGAGCATATCGATATACTCCGACGCCTTGATCGACAGGTATACGACAATCGCGGCAACCAATATGTATTCAAATATCAGGACCATCTTCTATCTCTTTTTGCTCTCTATAACGGAATCGATGTATGCCTTGATTTTCGGTGCGGGATCCTCCCACCCCTCGGGCTTGATGACCTTATTGTCTTTCGGATTGTAATGCGGTTTGCCGTCGGGCCACAGTTTCGCCATGTTGGCCTTCTGCACGATGTCGAACAATTCGTCGGCTTCGAGCCCCATTTCGACGAGCGTGCCGAGTGCGAAATACATGAGATCGATCATAGCATCCGCCTGCTCGTAAATATTGTCGGCGACCAGAAATTCGGCGACCTCCTCGTTCATCCATTTAGCACGGCTCAACGCACGTTTCTTGGCGACCATAACCGGCTGCTGAGCAACCGGATGCCCGAATTTCTCGTGAAACTCGCGAACATCATTCCACTCCTTTTTCATATTAAAAAGATAATTTATGTTGTAATTACATTCGGCGCAAAGGTACGCTTTTTACTCGGTATTTGCTATTTTTTACATAGGAATTGCTATATTTGTGCGATTATTCGGACAACATCCGAATGACGGATTAACCCGATCTGTAACCATAAATTAATAATTATAAACTTAAAATTATATTTATCATGTGCGGAATTGTAGGATATATCGGAAAACAAAACGCCTATTCGATACTTATAAAGGGACTTCACCGTCTCGAATACCGGGGCTACGATTCGTCGGGAGTGGCGATGATCGGCGATTCGGGCGATATGAACATCTACAAGGCGAAAGGCAAAGTCGAGGCTCTCGAACATTTCGCCCAAAGCAAGGATTTGAGCGGCAATATCGGAATCGCCCACACCCGCTGGGCCACCCACGGCGAGCCGAACGACATCAACGCCCATCCGCATTATTCGCAGTCGAAAAATCTGGCTCTCGTACACAACGGCACCATCGAAAACTACAACGTGCTCAAAGTGGCTCTGCTCAAACACGGCTATACTTTCGTCAGCGAAACCGACACGGAAGTCATAGTACAACTTATCGAGTATATTCGCAACCAGAACGGCTGCTCCCTGTTCGATGCGGTGAAAGAGGCTGCAAAGCAGATTGTCGGAGCGTATGCGATTGCGGTAATCGACAAAAACAATCCCAATCAAATCGTCGCCGCACGCCAGTCCTCTCCGCTCGTAATCGGTGTCGGCGATGACGAGTATTTCCTCGCATCGGACGCGACGCCTATCATCGAATACACCAACAGGGTCGTATACCTGAACGACGGCGAAATCGCAGTCATCGACCGCGGAGAGCCGCTCCACGTATTCTCGCTGAACGGCAAAGGCGAATCGAAAATCAATATCACCGAATTGAAGATGAGCATCGACGAACTGGAAAAGGGCGGCTATCCGCACTTCATGCTCAAAGAGATATTCGAACAGCCGAAGACATTGGCAGACTGCATAAGCGGACGCATAAGCAGCGACGGCAAGAGAGTTACGCTGTCGGGCGTAATGATGAACAAGGAGAAATTTCTCGACGCGCAACGCATAATAATCGTCGCATGCGGTACGTCGTGGCATGCCGGACTTATCGGAAAACATCTTATCGAGGACTTCTGCCGCATTCCAGTGGAGGTCGAATATGCGAGCGAATTCCGCTACCGCAATCCGGTCGTAACGGACAAGGACGTGCTTATCGCGCTTTCGCAGTCGGGCGAAACCGCCGACACTCTCGCGGCGCTGGAACTCGCCAAGTCGAAAGGCGCATTCGTATTCGGCATCTGCAACGTAATCGGTTCGTCGATTCCGCGCGCTACCGACTCGGGGTGTTACATTCATGTAGGACCTGAAATCGGCGTGGCTTCGACAAAGGCGTTTACCGGTCAGGTAACCGTACTGGCGATGCTCGCCATTCTCGTCGGTCAGATGAAAGGTTCGGTATCGGACGAAACGGTCGAGAAAGTCGCGTCGGATATCCGCCGCATACCGAAACTGATCAAGGATATATTCAAGATGGACGGGCAAATCAGGGATTTGGCGAAAATCTTCACATACGCGCACAACTTCCTCTATCTCGGTCGCGGATACAACTATCCGGCCGCATTGGAGGGCGCGCTGAAATTGAAGGAAATCTCCTACATCCACGCCGAAGGCTACCCTGCCGCCGAGATGAAGCATGGCACGATTGCTTTGATAGACAACGAAATGCCTACCGTCGTAATCGCCATCAAAGATAAAGTGTACGAAAAGACCGTGAGCAACATACAGCAGGTCAAGGCACGCAACGGCCGAGTGCTGGCAATCGTAACCGAGGGCGACGACATCGTCTCCAAAATCGCCGACTACATCATCGAAGTGCCGGAGATTTCGGAGTGTCTCACTCCGCTGCTCACGTCGATTCCGTTGCAGTTGCTCGCCTACTATATCGCAGTGAACAAGGGTCGCAACGTAGACCAGCCGCGAAATCTGGCGAAATCGGTAACGGTCGAATAAACCTCAACGGCTTGACAAACCTTAAAACTCAACCATAATGAAAAAATTCTCATTGGCGCTTCTGCTTCTGCTCGCCGCAACGGCGAGCGGATGGAGCAGGAACTACACCCTGTCCACGCCCAACTCGACGCTCGTTCTGACGGCGGACAAAGGCGAACCGCTCTATTTCCGCTATTACGGAACACGGGCATCGCTCGACGACGTATTTTCGTCGCACCGCTCGATGAAGACGCAGGCATTCCGCGCATTCGGCACGCACTGTTCAGAGCCTCATGCATGCCTTGTCAAACATGCCGACGGCGACAATGCGACCAATCTCGTCGTGGAGAATGTCGAGCAGAGCGAAGATGCGGCGATGAACCGGCTGACGGTAACGTTAAGGGACAAGGCGCATCCGTTCGTGCTCAAACTGCATTACGACGCATATCGGGATTGCGACATAATGAAATTCTGGGCGGAATACATCAATGAAGGCAAAAAGCCTATTTCGCTCCAAAAGTACATGTCGGCTGCACTGCCCGTAAAGTCGCAGGACTGCTGGCTGCTGCACCTCGACGGCGACCACGGCAACGAGAATCACGAGAACATCGAACCGCTCGCCGAGGGAATCAAAATCATCTCGACGCAGGACGGCGGACGCTCGTCGGTGCACAACAACGCATCGTTCATGCTCGGCACGGACGGCAAAATCAGCGAGACCGAGGGCAGCGTGATAGCCGGAACGCTCGCATGGACGGGCAACTTCCATATCGAGTTCGTGAACAACCGCATAAGCGGTCGTCCGATAATGATATTCGCCGGAATCAACCCTACGGGCGCGGACTTTGCGCTCGACGCCAAAAAGACGCTCGCAACACCGGAGATGATATTCACGTACAGTACCGAGGGCAAGGGCAAGGCTACGCGAAATCTCCATTATTGGGCACGACATCACCAGATTCTCGACGGAACGAAGGAGCGCGACATACTGCTAAACTCGTGGGAGGGCGTCCGTCAGGACATCACGCAGACCAACATGAACGAGATGATGAACGATTTCTCGCGTCTTGGCGGCGAAATGTTCGTCATGGACGACGGCTGGTTCGGCAACAAGTATGTGCGCGACAACAGCGACAAGGGCGGATTGGGCGACTGGCAGGTATGCAAAACCAAACTGCCCGAGGGTATCGGCAGTTTGGTCGCATACGCCGACAGCAAGAATCTGAAATTCGGAATCTGGATAGAGCCGGAAATGGTGAACACGTTCAGCGAGACATACGAAAAACATCCCGACTGGGTTTTGCGCCACGAAGCCTTCGACCCTACTTACGGTCGCGGAAAGACGCAGTTGCTGCTCGATCTGACCAATCCGGAGGTTCAGGATTTCGTATTCGGCATCGTGGACAATCTGATGAAGGAGAATCCCGGGATAAAGTACATCAAGTGGGACCACAACATGTGCATGTACAATGCATCGTCGCTCTATCTGCCGAAGAGCCGGCAGTCGAACCTCTATGTTGAGCATCACCTCGCTTTGCAGTCGATTCTGAAACGCATCCGCGCAGCATATCCGAATCTCATCATACAGTTGTGCGCTTCGGGCGGCTATCGTCTGAACTACGGCTATCTGCCGTACTTCCAAGAGGTATGGACGAGCGACCAGACCGATGCGCTGCACCGAATCTATATCCAGTGGGGCGCGCTCGACTTCTACCCTGCCAACATTCTCGCGGCGCACGTATGTTCGACGCAGAACAAATACACGCAGCGGCGGGTTCCGGTCAAGTTCCGTTTCGACGTCGCGTCGATGTGCCGTTTGGGAATGGAGATGGTGCCGGCGCAACTGACCGAAGCGGAGCAGGCATACGCCAAACGTGCGATAGCCGAATACAAGCGTCTGCGTCCTGTAATTCAGCAGGGCGACCTCTACAAACTCGTATCGCCGTACGACGGTGAGCGCGATTACGCATCGCTGATGTACGTGAACGGGCAGAAAGACCGTGCCGTGGCATTCGTGTACCGCATGACCTATTTCCGCCACATGCCGGAGAAGATAATCAAGTTGCAGGGTCTCGACCCGGAGCGCAAGTATCTCATTCGCGAGGCTGCGCCCGAAGTCGAGGGCAAGCCGATACATATCGACGGAAAGGTCGTCAGCGGTCGCTTTCTGATGGAGGAAGGCATCGTAATACGCGAACTCACCGCCGGGAGCAGCCGCCGTACGCCGTACAACGACATTCGCGACATGAACGACTATCGCAGCCACATAATAGAATTGATAGCGCAATAATACGACATGATTTCGAAAGCGGAGTTCAAGTGCAGTTCCGAGCGTCTCGGTCAGATTCCGAAGGACGGATTGAAAGACATCGCGTTCATCGGACGGAGCAACGTGGGCAAATCGTCGCTCATCAACATGCTGACCGGGCACAAGGGATTGGCGAAGGTCTCCGGAACGCCGGGCAAGACACGGCTTATCAACCACTTTCTGATAGACGGGGCGTGGTACATTGTCGATTTGCCCGGTTACGGCTATGCCCGGACGTCGAAAAATCTGCGGAGCGGTTTCTCGAAAATCATAACCGACTACGTATTCGGATGCGAAAAGATGCACTATCTTTTCGTGCTGGTCGATTCGCGGCTCGAACCGCAGCGCATCGATCTCGAATTCATCGAACAGTTGGGAGTGCACGGCATTCCGTTCGGAATCATATTCACCAAATGCGACAAATTGTCCAAGACACAGACGCAGCGAAGCGTTGCGGCATACTCGAAAGTCCTGTCGGAGCAATGGGAAGAACTGCCTCCGATGTTCGTTTCGTCGAGCCAAAACGCAGCCGGTCGGGAGGAAATAACGGACTTTATCGAGAAAATCTTAAAATAATTTAATATTGCGAACCGTTTTCGGAACATAATCATTATCTTCGCGACAATTAAAACTCATAATCCAAATATTATGGCTATCCACAAAATCAAGTTTTTCACCGGGCGCAACTCCCGCTATCTCGCAGAGAAAATCGTAGCGGCATACGGCACCACCCTCGGCGAATGCGAATGTCTCGAATTCAGCGACGGAGAGTTCCAGCCGCGTTACAACGAATCCATCCGCGGATGTACGGTGTTCATCATTCAGTCCACGTTCCCCAAGGCGGACAACCTGATGGAACTGCTTATGATGATAGATGCGGCACGTCGTGCATCGGCATACAAAGTCATCGCCGTAATCCCATACTTCGGTTGGGCACGTCAAGACCGCAAAGACCGTCCGCGCGTGCCGATTACGTCGAAACTCGTGGCGAATATGCTCGTTGCCGCAGGTGTAGACCGCATCATGACAATGGATCTGCACGCCGACCAGATTCAAGGCTTCTTCGATGTTCCGGTAGATGCACTGTATGCGAGCGGAATGTTCGTTCCGTACATTCAGAGCCTCAACATCGAGAACTTGTCCATTGCGGCACCCGACATGGGCGGCGCGAAACGAGCCGGCACATACGCCAAACTGCTCGGAACACCGATTATCATCTCCCACAAGGAACGCTCGAAACCGAATTTCGTCGGCAGCATGACGGCAATCGGCGAGGTCGAGGGGCGCAACATCCTTATCGTGGACGACATGATAGACACCGCCGGTACGATATGTATGGCGGCTGACATGCTCATGGAGCGGGGAGCGAACAGCATTCGCGCAGCGATTACGCATCCGGTGCTCTCGGGAGCCGCATACGAGCGCATAAACGCCAGCGCACTGACCGAAGTCATCGTGTCGGACACCATTCCGCTCAATCAGGAGAAGGACCTGCACAAATTCACGGTTTTGAGTTGTGCCGACATCTTCGCCGAAGTCATCGAACGCGTACACAATTACAGAGAAATTTCGTCGATATTCTTCCATTAGGAAATCGAACCGGAAGACAATTCCGTTACAAAAAACGCCGTGAAGGAATCGCTTCACGGCGTTTTTTTTATAAACCATCGGTTTTTTTGCCGCAAAATTTTGCAGGTGAAGGATTTTTTATACATTTGTACGGAGATAACAGACAAAAAAACAGATTTTATCACGCATCATATTCCCTGTCCCTAAAAATAGACCAAACCAAATAACCGCAAAAACAAAACATTATGAGAAAACTGCTTGGACTCGCAACAATCGCACTCTTTTGCATGTTCGCAACAGCCTGCGACAAACCCGAAAGCGGAGATGCCGAACTGGAATTCATCTCCGTTCCCGCACAGACGACACTCGATGCCGACGCGACATCCCTGTCGCAGGGCATCACGTTCCGCGCCTCCTCCGATTGGAGCGTATACGCAGAACCGGATGTATTGCCGGTAAATCAGGCGAATAATCCGAATTTCGATTTCACAGAGGAGTGGATAAGCGTTTCGCCGAAAAGCGGAAAAGCCGGCGAGAACACGATATATGTTTCGCTGCTCCCGAATACTTGGGGCATAGAGCGTTCGGCGAACATAATCATTCAGTGCGGAGATGAAAAACTCTTCCTGCATATCGTGCAGAAATCGGGCGGCTCGGGCGGCAGTCCCGATCCGGACTATCCTGTTCAGGGCAAACGGCAGATAAAGAAGATTACGGCAACGTCTTACGAAGATAAGGTGTCGTTGGAGTTCCGATACGACGAACAAGGTCGAATCATCGCCATAAAAACGACTAACGGCAACGACTCATGCGAAGGCGTAGTGAAATACGCGCCGAACAGCATTGAATACACGCTGACATACATCGAGGACGGCGACCGATACACCGAAAAGAGCGTAGCCACACTCGATGCCAAAGGCAGAGTAGTGAAGATAGACTGGTATGAACACGGCGTATACGACCAAACACTGAATCTGTCATACGACAACCTCGGATTCTTCACAGGCAGAACAATGGCGAAGGGGGAGGAAGAGGATACGGTAAAACTCGGCTGGACGAACGGCTGCATCACATCTTACGACTGGTCGTACAAATATTCCTCTACGATTAACAGAGAAACGGGAACCCTGACCTATACCGAACATCCCGTAACTACGAATCTCGACCTCAACTGGCTTCTTTATCAGACGGAAGGGCTCGGATTTATCGCTTCGGGCGATGACGATTTCTGCCTGTATCAAATTCAGGGGCTGTGCGGCAACCGCAACGAATATTTCGTCGAGAACGTAAAATATAACTATACCTATACTTCATCCACCGGCTTGGACGAGACAACGAATGTATACAAATACGATTTCGATACAGAACTCGGAGTCCCGACCCGAATTACCTTAACCTCGACACAGAATACACCGACAAACAGTTATTCGGACAATTATATATTCGATATCGAATATTAGCCGAAAAAACGGGTAAATGTGCAAAAACGAACGGGCGCAGGCTAAAAACCTGCGCCCGTTTCATAACGATATTCCGACATTACTTAAACGGCGAATCGGGTTCGCGCGACATGACAAGATAGAACATCCTGTCGAGGAACGCGGGAGCGAATTTCTTGACGAAATGCGTCGCGCGCCCTTCGATCTCCATAAGGCACAAACGCCGGCGTTTCGCAATACCCTTGGCAACTATTTTGGCGACCTGCTCCGGAGTCATCATCTTGCCCTCTTCGCGCGGCGTAGAGCCCTGTTGCGAACCGTCTGCCACGAGGGCGGAGAACCGGACATTCGAAGCCGTAAAGCCCGGGCATGCGACCATAACGTGAAGCCCCTTTTTCAGGTTCTCGATACGGACGGTTTCCAGAAATCCGGTCATCGCGAACTTAGATGCCGAATATCCGGTACGTCCGGGGAGACCGTGCAGACCTGCGACGGACGAGATGCCGACAAGCGAACCGTGCGATGCCTGCAAATAAGGCAGGGCATATTTGGTGCAATAGACCGTACCCCAGAAATTCACGTCCATCAACCGGTGCAGAACGCTCAAATCGACATCGTCGAATATCGCACGCATCGAAATTCCCGCATTGCATATAAGCACGTCTATCCCGCCGAATGCCCCGACTCCGCAATCAATAAGCCGTTTGCAGTCATCGGGCATGGTTACGTCGGTCGCACAGTATACCGCTTCGCCGCCGCGGCTGCGGATTTTATCGACCAAATCTTTCAGTTTCTGTTCACTGCGCGCTCCCAGCACGAGTTTCGCACCCATATCGGCATAGACTTTCGCCATAGCCTCGCCGATGCCCGACGATGCGCCGGTAACGACAACCGTTTTACCTTTCAATACGTTTTTCATAAATATCTTTTTCCGTTAAATCTCTATTTTCAATCCGTCGTATGCCAAATGCACACCCCGCGGCAATCGTTTTTCCACGTCGGCATGCAGACCGATATCGTGCGACATGTGTATAAGATACGCCTCCTGCGGTTTCACGCGCCCGATAAGCGACAATGCTTCATCGACTGAAAAGTGCGAGTCGTGGGGTTCGAATCGCAGCGCATTCACGACCAAAATCTTCACCCCGAGCAGTTTTTCGATTTCGGAGTCGGCGATACGCTTGAAATCTGTCAGATATGCAATCTCGCCGATACGGTATCCCGTAACCTCGAACATCGAGTGCTGCCCGGCAATCGGAATTATCTCCACGCCGTCTATCTCGAAAGACCGTTCAGCGTCGAATTCATGCAATTCGATATCGGGCACACCGCGGTAACGATTCGTGGCGAACGCATAGTCGTAATCCTTTCGTACGCAACGGGCCGTATCCGGCGTCGCATAAATATGCACCGCATGAATGGCGGCAGGATAATCCACGAAATTCAACGCACGCACGTCATCGATACCTCCGATATGGTCTTTATGCTTATGGGTCAAAAGAATTGCCGTCACATGGCTGACGTCGGCACGAAGCATCTGCTGCCGGAAATCGGGTCCGGCATCCACGATGAACCGACGCCCGCCGCATTCTATCATCGCCGAGGTGCGCAAACGGGCGTCGCGCGGGTCGGCAGAACGGCACACCTTGCAGCGGCATCCTATTACGGGCACTCCCTGCGACGTTCCTGTTCCGAAAAAAGTCAATGTCATACGTTTCCCCTAAATATATAGCCACAATCGGCAATTATCGAGAACAAAGATACTATTTTTTGGAGATTAAATATTAAAGTCTTATTTTTGCAAACGAATTATTTTCATAGAATAGATTTATGGCTTACAAAATTTCTGACTCGTGCGTCGCATGCGGAACATGTATCGACGAGTGCCCGGTAGAGGCAATCTCCGCCGGCGACATCTATGTAATCGACCCTGACAAATGCATCGAGTGCGGTGCCTGCGCAGGCGTATGTCCATCGGAGGCGATTCACCTTAACTAATCCGTCCGAGGATAAAACAATCGGCGTTTTCTTTATGAAAACGCCGATTGTTTTATTGGGGCTGACGACATTAAAGTCGTTGATGGGCTACTCTTCGTAGAGCAGGTATTTGCGGCGCAAAATCTTGTAGTCTTCCAAATCGGACTGCCAGCGTGAGCGGATTTCGGCGACGGATGCTCCGGCGACAATCATCGGACGGATATAATCGACGCCGACCAGTTTCTCGAAAAACGGAGTGAAGAACTTTTCGCCCCTGCCCGTACGGCGATAGGCATCGACGACATACGACAAATCGAAGCCGCCGGCGATAATCTCCTCGTCCGCCTTCGTTCGCAAATCGACGCCGAAGCACTCGCAATCGAGCAGCGGCGGGTTCTTGGCACCGGCGACGGAGCGCGGAGTAAATGAAAATTCGCAATCCTTCATGTCGGGATGTCCGTAAACCTCGAACGGGAAATCGGTTCCGCGCCCCAAAGAACATATCGTACCCTCGAACAGGCAGACGGACGGATAGAGATATACCGCGTGTTGGGAGCGCAAATTGGGCGACGGCGCGACAGGCAGTTCGTAACGCGAGGAGTGGGTGTAACCCTCGCACGGAATCACCGTCAAATCGACTTTTCTAGCCCATCCCTCGCCTACCGCCATGGCTGCGATTTCGCCCATCGTAAGACCGTGCACCACCGGAATCGGCAATGCCCCGACACCCGACTTGTAGCGCATGTCGAGAATCGGTCCGTCCACGTACATTCCGTTGGGATTCGGTCGGTCGAGAACGATGACCCGATGTCCGAAGTCGGCGCACATGTTCATCGCATCGAGCATCGTGATATAATAGGTGTAGAATCGCAACCCCACGTCCTGCATATCCACGACCAAAATATCGAACGACCGCAACTGCCCGTCGGAAAGCCGTCGCGGATGCGCACCGTAGAGCGACCAAATCGGAACGCCCGTATTCCTGTCCACCGAATTGCCGACCTTTTCGCCGGCATCCGCAGTACCGCGGAATCCGTGCTCGGGCGATACGATGCCGACGAGTTCGACACCCTTTCGGACAAGCATATCGACCAAATGTTCGCCGTCGGCGACGGACGTATGGTTGGCGAGCACCGCCACCCGATGCCCTTTCAGCAGCGGCAGCCATTCGCCGCTCCGTTCCGCACCCGTACGTATCCGGGCAGATGCCGAAACGACGGTCAGAACCGACATAAGCAGAGTTATGAAAATGCGTCGCATATTTTATACGGATTAATGTTTTACACGGTCTTCGCTTCGCTCGGAATGACGCGAAATCCATTCGCCTTATTTGCCGCCGAACTCCATCAGGTAAGCCTTGATGAAAGCATCGATTTCGCCGTTCATCACGGCATCGACATTCGAGGTCTGATAATTGGTGCGGTGATCCTTGACACGGCGGTCGTCGAATACGTATGAGCGAATCTGGGAGCCCCACTCGATGCGCTTCTTTTCAGCCTCGATAGCCTGCTGCGTAACAAGGCGTTTGTCGAGTTCGTGCTGATAGAGTTTCGACCGCAGGATGCGCATTGCATTCTCCTTGTTCATCAACTGCGACCGCGTCTCCTGATTCTCGATGACGTAGTTTATCTCCTCGCCCGTGTCCTCGTCCCTGAACTTGTAGCGCAGACGCGCCGCCGTTTCGACCTTATTGACATTCTGCCCGCCCGCGCCGCTCGAACGGAACGTCTCCCACACGACATTCGCCGGATTGACCACCACCTCGATAGTGTCGTCCACAGCCGGCGTAACGGCGATGGACGCGAAAGTAGTCTGACGCTTGTTGTTGGCATTGAACGGCGACAGACGCACCATGCGGTGCACGCCGTTTTCGCTTTTCAGATAACCGTAGGCATATTCGCCCTCGAACTCCATCGTGCACGATTTCACACCGACCTCGTCGCCCGCCTGATAGTCGAGCATCTTGATTTTGTAGCCGTGCGCTTCGCCCCAGCGCGTATACATGCGCATGAGCATCGACGCCCAGTCGAGAGCCTCCGTACCCCCCGCGCCGGCATTTATATCGACGATGGCACCCATACGGTCCTCTTCGCCACGCAGCATGTTGCGCAGTTCGAGAGCCTCGATCATGGACACGCACTCGGCATAAAGCGAATCGCAATCCTCCTCGGAAGCGATACCCTCCTTAACGAATTCGGGCATCATTTCGAGTTCCTCGGTGCGCTTGCTTATATCGTCGAAATCGGTAATCCAACTCTTTATCGACGCCACCTTGCGCAACTGCGCCTCCGCCTTGTCGGGCGACTCCCAGAAATCGGGTTCGAGGGTCTTCTCCTCCTCGTTTTGAAGTTCTATTCGCAAACGAGCGATGTCAAAGACACCTCCCCAACGTATCCTGACGTCTTATAATCTCTTTAATTTGTTCCGACTGAATCATTTTGTCTATCTTTTATTTATGAATGTCTCGAAAAATCGCCACAGCACCACTCCGCCCGAGACCGAAACGTTGAGCGAATGTTTGGTGCCGAGTTGCGGAATCTCTATCGCGGCATCGCACATATCGACCGCCGCCTGCTCCACGCCGAGCACCTCGTTGCCGAAAACAAGCGCGTAACGGTTTTCGGGCTCCGGCACGAAAGCATCGAGCATCGCAGCCCCCTCGACCTGTTCGACGGCGACGAGCGTATAACCCTCCGCCTTCAACAGCCGCAGGCACTCGACCGTGGCGGCGAAGTGCTCCCACGCGACCGAGAACTCCGCGCCGAGCGAACTCTTGTGTATTTCGCGCGACGGCGGCACTGCGCTGATTCCGCAGAGCATCAACCGTTCGATGGCGAAGGCGTCGCCGGTACGGAAAAACGAGCCGACGTTCTGCGCCGAACGGATATTGTCCAAAACGACGGTTACCGGCATCTTCTCCATGGCGGCGAACTCCTCGACAGTGGGACGCCCGAGTTCGGCATTGGTTATTTTTCTCATACCTGCTGATTTCGCATTTCGTATTCGGAGTACAAATATAGCGCAATGCGAGCGAAATTGCAAAATAAAACGGTATTCCGCCGATTATGATTTCACCGGGATTGCGAGTATCGGCAAGGAGGTTCCGAATCAGAGGATGTCGAAAATTCGAACGGCTGAAACAGAGAATCGGCATATAAAGTTCTGTCGAAAGTCTGCGAAACAGCGAAAAACAGACAAAAAAATGCGAAATCGGCTTTTTGCCACAAATTTCGTCGTATTTTTTTTGGTTATTAATAATTTTTGTATTATCATTGTAATCGAAATTAAAAAATCATGCTGCCATGAAGACAAAGAATCTATTTTTGTCGTTGATCATCTTATTCTGTTCTTGTACAAAAACAGAAAATGTCGAATCGCTCACGACCGAAGGTAATGTTTCGGAAAGCAATGCGGTTTCGGTCAGTGAGGCATTGACGAATTTGGACAACGAATTGCGTTCGATCTACGGCACAGATACAAGATCTGCCGCAAACCCACGCAAGGTAAAAACAGTAAATCGCCTTGATTTCAGAGGTTCTCGCGCGCAAGACGGAGACACGGAATGCCCTCTTTATATCGTAGAGTTCGAGGAGGGCAAAGGTTCTGCCATTCTATCGGCAGAC